>JAGNWK010000053.1 GCA_017985985.1 Oligoflexales bacterium | reverse complement strand
TAAGCATCACCCTCTCAGGTGACTTGGGAGTCTTCTTTTTTAATTTCATTCAACCATAAAAAGGCTAACGCACTAAAAATGCAAGAAGATTATGAAGCTTCATATCCAGAGTGGAGCGGTACTAGTTTGTATATAAACGTCAACATCTAAAGAGGGACGTTCAGACTCACTAAGATTGAATTGTGGCATATTATTCAGTTGTAACTGGGGGTCAAGAGCAGGACCAGGCGTTTGGTTATTAGAGTTTTGGGTGCTGGTATTGGGCTCCTGACTTTTCGAACTTGATGCTGTTCCATTGGACTCAGGCTCTGCAATAGCACCTGATGATCGATGGGCCTTTTTAACGGATTGGCTTTCTTCATTGCAGGCTGCTACGTGGAAAGTTAGTATAAGTAGTAGTGTAACACGTCTCGCATACTGCACTCTGCCTAAACCTAAAAAAGCGAAGACGGAAGGCTTATCGTATGAAAGACAACTCTGCATGAGTCGGTTTTACAGCTAAAGTTCATTGTCGCCAAAAAATGTTCAGATCAGCGAGATATACTTCTGGATTCGCCAGCTACATCTAGAACATCGACATTATCCTTGAGACTATTCGGTTTGCCATCTTTATCCCTGCAGATATTGGAATGTCATACCACAATTTAACAGTCCCTGTACCTCCTGCAACAGTAGGCTTCAGCTGAAACCGAGTGATAGGTCGATGAGCACAGTTCACCCTCGTTCTCTCTAGGGTGGTCATATTTATATTTGTAGAAGGAATGTCAGTAGTACCCTGTATAGTTTAGGACAATGCATCAGTCAGAACTAGACTGACAGGGCCTTCGCTAAAAGGTGTTCCGCACTTATACACGTAGTGGATCTGATCCTGTATTGCCCCACTCGTTCCTCTTTCTACTCTGAATTCTGATAAGACCTTAGATCCACAAACAGCCACGCTCAAGTCTTCCCGATTTTTTCCGAACAGACCGTGGCCTCGAATGATACTAGGTAAAAGGAGATTTTATGTCAGTTCACAAACAAAAAGTTATCTTTTGGGTCGTAACCGCACCATTTGTTGCCATGATGATTCCCTCCGCGTTAGGCATGCTGATGCAGTGGCCCCAGAACGTCGAAGGAATCGGGCATCTAGGCTACCCCGTCTACTTCATGACCCTATTGGGGACAGCTAAGGCTCTTGGCGTAGCCGCTCTCGTCTATAGACGCTTTCGTACTTTAACGGAATGGGCTTATGCTGGTTTTACGTTTAACCTCATTGCAGCATCCTACTCTCATTACTCCTCTGGAGACGGCCTAGGGAAGGCCATTGCCCCCCTCATTATCCTCGGCCTCGTCTTAACTTCCTACAAACTTTGGAAACGCGAATAATTCGCTTACTCTCCTAGCTAAGAACAAAGTAAGGGGCTTAAACTTGGATTTACCAAAGCATACATTTTTAGTTTTCTTGCTTTTCTATCCTTGCAAAAATCTTTTTGCAGAGAACAGTGGCGAGAAAAATCCTAGAGAAGATTGCCGAAAAAGGGTTGCTGGTCTCTACCTAGAAGCTTACGACCAGCTAACTCAGGCCAAAGACTGGTTAGTCCTCCTTAACAAGCAAAAACTGGATCTGACAAGTGAAGAGGCAGCAGCACAAGGAGCACTCGTCCTTGCAAAGCACCAAGAAACTGAAGATGTTTATGATGACAATCTTGCCTTAAAAGCTAGAACGGCTTCCGAGAGGTTCAAAACCGTAAGATCAGCTCTCAAAGACCAGGAAGACCTGATTAGCAAGGCAAAAGATCAAGAAAAGAAGGCTTTCTCCGAAGAAGCTCTACTGCGAACACGTATCAGCCGTGTCTTTGATTTTATGGAGCATCCCAAAGAAAGCATCGGATATCGCTTTGAAGTTCGTTACAAGTCAAGCTGCCCCAAGTACCGTTATGTCTGCCCACTACCTGCAGAAGCAGCCCAGCTCCTCATTAATATTTTCAACGGCAAACCAACTCCCCCCCCCTGTGAAAGCTATTCCCGAATGAGATAATTTCTAGGAACGATCCCACAAGTCGTCTAGCTACGTTGTTTTCCTCGCTACGCTGCTCATTTAGCAGCAAGTAAACTGCGCTGCTCGCTCCTCAATGCCTTGCTATACGACTTGTGGGATCGTTCCTAGTGGGAAACGAGCTCGCAGTATTCCCCCTAGGGAGGAGAGTTCCTCCTTGCAAGATGAGTGCAAGATGAGTGCAAGATGAGTCGTTATTAGGGTTGTTCGATGGCTTGTGCGGCTGTGAGGAGATCATCTCTTTCTTTTTCGAGGAGCTTGGTCTCTTCTCTAAGGCGGTCGTAAGCTTGCTGAACGGCTTGGATTTCATTTTGGAAAGACTGTCTTGGGGTTTCTGTCAGATTCACTCCTGTAGGAACAACTCCTGCTGCGAAAAGACCACCTACAACAATCATTCCTGCTGTAAAAAGACCCTTTGCCCCTAGGAGAATCTTGTCTCCAAACATGTTTTTTGGCTTGTCCAACTTAACACTTGCATCTAACTTTCCTGCCTTAGCATTCACATCAGGTACTTCAGCTACTTTTTTCTGGGCTCCCCCAGTCGCTTCAGCTTCAGCTTCAGTTCTTGGTCTCGCCGCCCCATCAGCATCAGCTTTTGGTTTCGCTGCAGGCTCAGTTTCACCTTTTGCCTTACGCGCATCATCAATAGCCAATCTCTTATTTTTTTTGAGCACGTAATTACCCTTAGTACCAGGGACATTACTGAACTCGAGATCTTTGAAATTAATGTCCTCGTCCGGGCTAAGACCGAATTTTCCCTTCGCATTAGCCACGACCAGATCTCTCTTCGTTTGATAACGAGTATAGGCACCATGAGCAAAGTAGAGCCCCATCACGAGCCCCACTCCGATAAGGGCACCTCCTACGACTTTCTGCAGCATGGACACAGCGCCTTGGGTGGTATCCATGCCCTGAACAGATGCATTGACATCTGTTTTGGTCGATGTCGTCGTAGCCACTGGAGCAGCTACATCATTCAAGAGCGATCCCGCATTGGATCCTCCTTTTTTAGTACTCGTAGTCCCTTTATAGGCGTAAGGGGTCGCTTTACTCACGTCAGCACCGGTCGCTAAACAAAATTTATCATCTGCCAAAGACAGAGAGGGAGCGGTACGAGGACGGTTGTCCACAAGACCCAGGCTTAGATCCGTACTTGTCGTTGTAACGTTCGTCTCTTCCTTGTGAACTTGGGCTGCGGGATCACTTTGACCTTGAACTGCGGGATCACTTTGACCTTGAACTGCGGGATCACTTTGACCTTGAACTGCGGGATCACTTTGGCCTTGAACTGCGGGATCACTTTGACCTTGAACTGCGGAGTCACTTTGAGCCTGAACTGCAGGATCTGTGCTACTAGGAGCTGTCTCCCCAAGATCTACCTCTTGAGCTTGAAGAGCAGCATCATGCATAGCATCATAAAGATTTGAAGTAGCGAAAACAACGCCAAGTGTTGATTCATCCCGATCCATGATTGTTGCAAGAGTTTTCAGCATCGCATCCTGACTAGACACTGGAGTCTTTGAACTTTCTAGTCCTAGACCCGGAGCACCTGCCGCCCCGCGTTGAGAAGCTAGATAGGTTCGAGCCTTATCCGCTAATCTTTTTGCGAGAGCAGCCATCAAGTCTTCATTATTTTTAATTTTTTTGATCAGTTCTGACAGATTAGAATCTTGATTGGCAACTTGTTTGAAAATTTGGGATTGTTTCCCCCCACAGTTTTTATTAGGATCCTGACTTCTTGCTTTGATGACACAGCCGGCAACGTTGACTTTGAGAACACCCTGACAGGTAGAGGGTAGGTCGACTTCTTTGAGCCAGTCGGCCGTCTCACCGGATTTACAGACTGTACCGTTTTCAAGGGTAACCTCGTAGGTCGCATTGTCTGGGAAGTACTCGGGGCCTTTGTCCGACTCCATAGGCTCAATATAAATCAAGAGGGTTTGAAGATTTTGCTCATATTCAACAGTTGCCAACTGAGGGACTTTCACCTTCAACAAGCTCGCATCGATCTTCTGGGGAGGGCCGTCGCTCAACCCAAAAGCCTTATCTATATCATCTGCACCCAAGACCCTACACGTACCCGCAAGGGTTGAATCTTTCTTTGCAGCAGTCTTATCGGACCCTTTTTTGAAAATAGGTCTGGTAACATCGTTCTTGCAAGCCACTAAAGCCAGTAAAATAAAAAGTAAGAAGTATCTCGTCCCATTCGTTCGCAAGGCGTGAACGCGATCTGAACGGCTTGATGAGATGTTTCCTAATATATTCAGTAAAATCAAATTAGCTCCTAGCGATCGTTATGCCGCTTTTCGGAATAATGTCAGCAAAGCTAAATCAAAATGACCAAAAATCAAACATATCTATTGATATGAACATATTACGGCAGCAGCAAGGATGGATCTGGGGAAACTCTAAGCTCCGGAGGGGCAGCTGGCTCCCCAAAGTAGAAAAGAACTAAGCTTTTAAAAAACGACTAACCATAAGACAGGAGTCTTTTATGCATGAAAAATGGGTCCTTCACAAATTTGGTGGCACAAGTTTAGCGGATGCAAACTGCTTTCGTAATGTGGTCAAGATCTTGGGGGAAGAGAGAAAGCCAGATCAAAAACTGGGGATTGTCGTCTCTGCCATGAAGGGGGTGACTAACCAGCTTCTCCGTTTGATCGATCTCGCGGAAGCAGGAAATAAGCAGTATTCCCAAGAACTCCTTAAGCTGCAAGTCAGACACCAAGACGAGGCTAGGCTGCTCTTAACAGGGCCTGCACAGGAACGATTTAAAAACATTCTCGAAGTCGACTTCAAGAAAATGGAAGAGATTTTGAGAGGAGTCCTGCTCACTTCTCATGCCTCTACTCAAACTCGGGAGTGGGTGAGTGGACATGGAGAACTCTGGTCCGCCCAACTGCTGCAGAGCTATCTCGAGACCTTAGAAAATCGACGGGATGAGCTTGGTAAGGAGGCAGGATGGCTGCAAGATCAAAAGCCAACTTGGATCGATGCCAGAGACCTCCTGGAAATCTATCATAACGAGACGGGGGTCTGTGTTCACTGGGAACACTCTCAGAAAAACATACAAACCTGGTTAGAGGGACATGCTCTCAACAAAACGGTTGTAATCACAGGATTTATTGCTTCTACACAGAAAGGAGTACCAACAACACTCGGAAGAAACGGCAGTGACTTCTCTGCTTCTATTTTTGCAGCTCTCCTCAAAGCACAAAGCATAGTCATTTGGACAGATGTCGATGGTGTCCTAAGTGCCGATCCTTCTCTCGTGCCAGAGGCGGTAGTCCTCGACTCCATGAGCTATCAAGAAGCCACAGAACTAGCCTATTTTGGGGCGAAAGTTTTACACCCCTCGACGATGACACCTGCCATCGAGGGCAAAATCCCCATTTGGATTCGCAACACTTTTCATTCCTCTCATCCAGGAACCAAAATCAGTTCTCACCCTGACGGATGTGAGAGCAACGTTCGAGCTCTTTCTGTGATCCAAAACATCTCCCTCCTAACGATCGAAGGGAACGGGATGATCGGGGTACCCGGGATTGCCCAGAGACTCTTCGGTTCACTTCGTGAAATGAAAATTTCAGTGATCCTCATCTCTCAGGCTAGCTCGGAGCACTCCATCTGTTTTGCTGTCCCTAAAGAGCAATCTCAACTCGCTCAAACTGTGCTCGAAAAATCTTTCTTCTCTGAATTACAGGGTCGACAAATCTCATCGATAAAAGTAGCAGAACCCTGCTGTATCGTTGCTGTCGTCGGTGATCATATGATCCAACAACCTGGTGTTTCAGGGCGTTTCCTCACAGCCCTAGGCAAAGCGGGTATCAATATACGTTCCATCGCGCAGGGCGCATCCGAACGCAATATTTCTGTGGTGGTCGATCAGAAAAATGCACAAAGAGCACTCCGCGTGGTTCACTCTGCTTTCTTTCTCTCCCAGCAAACCATATCTCTGGGGATCATAGGTCTCGGTAACGTCGGACGCGCTTTACTGGAGCAGTTGAAAAAAGAGCAGGCGCGACTGAAACTTAATTTTAAAATTGAGCTAAGAGTACGCGTTCTCGCTGATTCAAAAAATATGCTACTCGCTGATCAGGAGATCAATCTCGACACCTGGCAACATGATTTGGTTTCTCACCAGCACAAAACAAATCTCGAGGAAGCTGTCAAACACCTGCATGCAGAACATCTCCCCCACTGTGTTTTGATCGACTGCACCTCGGAGGAGCAGATAGGTAGACAGTATGCCAAGTGGCTTGAGATGGGTATCCACGTCATCGCAGCCAACAAAAAAGCGAACACTTCTGAACTTCAATTCTATAAGGCCATTCGAGCTGCTAGTCGGAAAAGCAACGCTTGTTTTCTGTATGAAACCAATGTCGGGGCTGGCCTTCCTATTATGAATACCCTGCAGTCTTTCGTCGAAACAGGGGACGAAATCGACTCGGTAGAGGGTGTTCTATCAGGCACTCTGTCTTATCTCTTCAATTCGTTTGATGGAAGTGTACCTTTTTCAGAATTGGTCAAAAAAGCACAGAGTCTAGGCTATACAGAACCTGATCCTCGAGACGATCTGTCAGGACAAGACGTTGCTCGCAAACTTCTGATCCTGGCCCGTGAGATTGGTGTCGATGCCGAACTCAAAGACGTAGAGGTCGAAGATCTCGCCCTTTGCTCTGACCTTAAAATCGACGAGCTCTATCACGCAGCTAAACAGCAAAATAAAAAACTGCGCTACGTAGCCTCTGTCCATCCTCGCCAAAAAACACTCAAAGTTGGTTTATTATCTTGTGGGGAAGACCACAGTTTTGCTCGTCTGACAGGTCGTGACAACATCATCGCGTTCAAGTCAAAGCGTTATAACCCAGAGCCTCTGGTGATCCAAGGACCAGGAGCGGGACCAGATGTCACGGCAGCAGGGGTCTTTGCAGACCTTCTGAAGTTGGCTCACTCTTTGGGAGGGCTCTCTTTATGAAAACAAACTTTCGTCCATACACAGCTTTCGCTCCAGCAACAGTTGCCAACGTGGCTGTTGGCTTTGACATCCTGGGCTTTTCTTTTCCTGCTCTTGGCGATGAGGTGACGGTCACACCTGTAGACAGCAAGGAGCTTGGCAACCCAGTGACCATTGAATTAGCTGATGGCCTGGTATCAGATCTACCCTTAAAAGCAGAAGAGAACACAGCTGGGGCTGGGCTCCTTCAGTTTAGAAAAGACCTTGGTCTGAATTTTGGTTTTCATGTGAAAATTCGAAAGGGCATCCCTAAAAGTTCTGGACTTGGAGGTTCTGCAGCATCAGCTGTCGCCTCCATCCTAGCAGCAAATGCCAGTTTGGAGAAAGCTCTGCCCATCCAAGAACTCCTCCCCTACGCTCTTGCAGGAGAGGCTGTAGCCAGTCCAAGTGTACACGCTGACAATGTCACGCCCTGCCTTCTCGGAGGCCTGCAGTTGATCCGTTCTTTGAACCCCCTAGCCACTCTCGAACTCCCTGTTCCAGATGGGCTCTACTGTGTGCTCGTGCACCCAGAAGCCGTACTCGAAACAAAGAGAGCCCGGCAAGTGCTTAAAAAAGATATCCCCCTCCCTCTCTATGTACAGCAGTCCTCTAGACTCGCTAGTTTTATAGCGGCCTGCTATCGAAACGACCTGGAGCTCATGGGAGATTGTTTAGAGGACCTAGTGATTGAGCCACAAAGGGCTCAACTCGTCTCGGGCTTCCTCGAAGTCAAACAGGCAGCGATGGCAGCTGGAGCTCTCGGTTGTTCCCTCTCCGGCTCAGGCCCTTCTATCTTTGCTCTTGTTCAAGGTGAAAAAATAGGACGAACTGTTCAAAAAGCGATGTCGAACTGCTTCCATCAACTCCATATAAAAAACAGTTCATGGCTAAGACCCTTATCCAAAGAGGGAGCAAAGCTTCTCTCCTAGTCTTTAGGGGGGAGACTCCTAAAGAGGGGGGAACACACTCAATAAGACACAAAACATAGAGGGGGGAGATTCCTAAAGAGGGAGGAACGCCCTCTTTAGAAAGCAAAAGGAAACCAAAATGAAATATTTAAGTACAAGAGCAAAAAAAAACACAACCGGTATCAGCTTCTCCGAAGCCACTCTACGGGGTCTAGCCAAAGATGGAGGACTCTACGTACCAGAGTCCTTCCCATACTTTGACCACAAACTCATACCTGACTCGGTGCTAGAAAAAGAGACTCTCTCCAAAATAGCAGAGACAGTTCTTGCTCCTTGGCTTATCGGAGATGAGTTAGAAGGCCAGCTTAAGCTTCTCACAAAACGTGCTTTCACTTTTCCTGTACCTCTCACCAGACTCGAGAATGAGCTTTACCTCCTCGAACTTTCTCACGGTCCCACTCTTGCCTTTAAAGATGTCGGAGCAAAATTTCTTGCAGAATGCCTCGACCTTTGCCCTACAGCACGAGGAAAGACCGTCCTCGTGGCTACTTCGGGGGACACAGGAGGAGCTGTCGCTGCTGCATTTTATGAAAAACCTGGTCTGGACGTCGTGATCTTGTACCCAAAAGGGGGCGTTTCGGAGAGACAGGAATTACAACTCTGCACCTGGGGAAAGAATATCCGAGCTTTTGCTGTCAGAGGCAGCTTTGACGACTGTCAAGCCTTAGTAAAACAGGGTTTTCTGGATCCAAATTTACAAGACCATTTGCTCTCTGCAAATAGCATCAATCTGGCGAGACTACTTGCCCAGACCCTATACTATGCAAAGTCGTCTCTCACTTATCTCAGGCACTGGGGTAGAGAGCCGGGCTTTATCATCCCCACAGGAAATCTTGGTAATGCTCTTGCTGCGCTGTGGGCAAAAAAGATGGGCTTTCCCCTTCGCTCAGTAGTTCTCGCTACCAACGCCAACCAAACTCTCGTGAACTACTTTAAAACAGGGCTCTGGCAGCCCCAGGCAAGCATCTCTACGCTAGCCAACGCGATGGATGTTGGCAATCCTAGCAACGCAGAAAGACTTTTTCATCTCTACCCAAATTTTGACGAGCTTCGTCGTGATGTACGTGCCTACTCTGTTACGGATGAACAGATTTCAAGAACGATAGAAAGGGGCTATCAGCAATGGGGACGAGCCTTCTGTCCCCATACAGCAGCAGCACTCTGCGTGAGCGAACAGTTGAGGGAAAAAGACTGGATCCTGGTCGAGACAGCTCACCCAGCAAAGTTTGTAGAAACACTCAGCCCCCTCATCCCCACACCTATAGAGACCCCAGAACGTCTTCAGGCCATTTTATCGAAGAAAAAACAACTTACAGAAATCGCCCCCCAACTGGAAGAGCTTCGGTCTATTCTCAAAAATTCAGGGAGCGGAGCATAGGAGAGGAAACGGCCCCTCATGCCCCCCTTTTTTTTAAAACAAAGTTGACCAACTAGCCAAGCGTCGCTAGGATCCAAGACTTGTGGATAAATCCATAGAGGGAGAGTCCGGATGGCAAGCAAAAAGTTTTTATTTTTGGGTGTTACTTTCCTCGTTTTTTTATTTATCCATGATCCGTCTTTCGCTCCAACTCTACTTCCAGACTTTTCAGAAGCTCCATCGGACAGAGATGACGAGTTTGAGGAGGACATCAACCACACCTCCTGTGCCCCCCTTGGGACGTTTTTAACACCTACAGGACTAGATCCTCTATCCCAGATCAATAGACTTGGCAAGTTATGCATGTCCGAACTTATGAACTTACATATCGAACAAGCTCTCCCTTATTTTGTGTCACTTGAAACCTCTGATCCGCAAACAATTGGAGAAAGATCGAAAGATCAAATCTTCACAGTCATCCTTGATCTTGATGAAACACTGGTCTCAGCCCGAAGCGGTGGTCGTATTCGCATACGACCTTTTGCAAGAAATTTACTTCGCTACCTAACCCAATTGAGAAAAGTAGAAATCATCATATGGACGGCTGGAGAAAGAAAACATGCTATCAATGCTCTTTACGCACTTGGTCGTGGACCTAGAGGAGCCGGATTTAAGATTGATAGGCTGATCTATCGCGGAACATCATGGATGCCTATGCTTGGTGAATATTATCGAAAAGATTTATGCCTCCTCCACCGCACCAATGCCATATTGATCGAAAATACCAGACACATTGCGGAGTCCTGTCACGGCCCTGCTATCCTTGTGCCCAACTTCATGGGAGCTCCCGATTCAGTCTTAGCGAATCTTGCAAGGATCGTCAAACTCGTAGTCTTCTCTCTCAATGATGCATCTCTAGAGGCAGACTCTCTCGATATATCAACAGACTATTTATCTCTTTTTTTTAGAATGACTGGGGAATTGAGTCACCTAGATCTTGAATTTTTTGATTCTGGTCACTACCACTGCGAGCTATAAAGAAGACGGCATCCGTACTCACCTTGTCAGAAGCATCAGAGATCAAGATAACCCAGTCGATAGGCCTCAATCTGCCGATGTCGGATTGGATCTTTGATAAATTTCTTCCCGCCATCCGTCGCAATTCTAATAAGTTCCTCTGCTGTTATATCTGAGGCGGAAGTATTCTTCAAATTCTGTATCCGCTCATATCGGAAGGGATTCGAAGGTATAAGCTCTTCACCAATTGCGATAATTTTCTTCGGTTTCATGTGTTTCCCTTGAGATAAGGTCGCTAAAAAATTGAAACCTATAAACAAAACAATTTTTATAAACTTCATAGGTTATCGCTAACATCCTGATCAAATTGGCCAATAAATTCGACGATAGAATTGAAGTAAGACTCACCATCGCTTTGTCTCAGGAAGTGATTTGACTTCTCAAGGAACAGCACCTCTGCTCCTACCTCTCTATAACGCTGTATATCTTCATCCCTCAACATTGGTATTATGCTTGGCATTTTCGCGACGAGAACTAGAACCTTTGTCTTTATTTTTCTGAGTATCTGATAATAATCATCATCACGAGAATCGCATTCTATACTCTTAAAGAGAGATGGATGAACTTGCGACAGTCTCTGGGGATCACCTTTAAAAGCTTCTACAATTCATTTTGCCCAACCCTCTGGAAGCTTTCTTGTGCAAAGGGCTTGATCACCGATCACTAGTCCCAAGGGCTTAGCTTTTGCTAGACTTAGAAAGCAGGTGGCATAAGTTGAGCCTATGGATTGCCCAACGATTATAAATTTACCTAGACGAAGATGTCGAATAACTCGATCAATGTCACGAGCATGATTCTCAATTGCAAAACCCATTTCAGGACATGAAGATTGCCCACGCCCGCGCATAGAAATACCAATAATTTTACGCTTGGGAAATCTTGCCATAAAATGGAGGGATTCTTCAGCAGTGCTCATGAGCCCTGGAATATACACAATTGAAGTTAATTTAGGATCAAAATTCTGACAAAAAATATAATGGATCGAAACACCCTCCTCCTCAAGAAAACCCTCTTGAAAAGAAGTGATGGAATCTTTAACTTCACCGTCGACATAGTCAATTGATTTCATAGTGTAAAACGATTCTTCAACCTAGTAGCCTGCACAAAAACGCTATATCAAGTCTAGGGAAGAGCAGAAAAATTCGCCCCCCCCTTTAAGTCCTTCGAGATAAGAACGTGAGCTATTTCATCTTTCACAGCGATAACTCTACCAGCTATATCGATCTTGCACGTTCTGCTCAGTTTTTCAGAAACATAGATCTGAGATTTTTCATTATAGATTCTACTCGCTTCCCTTTTAGTCATACGACTCTTTAACTCATCCATGATCTTTTCACATTTGTTTTTACTTTTTAAAATATTTTCTTCGTGCTTTAACTTTCTTTCTGATTTTTGAGCAGGTAATTTCGCGCGATAAAAGTCTTGTTTTTTCTTGAGATCATCCATAAAAAGATAAAGTTTTTCTAATCTTTTTTTCAAATGAGAGATCCTGTCTTCCACAAGATAGTCATAACCAATTTTCAATTGGGTGATCACACCTTCTGCTCGCCCTAGATTCGTGCATTTTAAATCTTCATAGCACATCAACAGCCCACCCAAAATATGACAATTAGGACCATTGTTAAAAATATTTTTATGTGCAAATACACGACTGTTGAGAATGTCTTTTCTGACGGTAATATCGCCAGCACATTTGACACTTGCATTTGCGATAAAATGCACATTTAAATTGCCACCCACCGAGATATAACCCTTGTAGTGATTATTGATACCACCATCGATAGTCACATTCCCTTTGACCTCGATGATACCACCCACCACCATACCATGCACAATTAGATCTTTACCGACTCTGACCTCCGAACCTTCCTCGATATCTCCGTGGATTTCGACAGATCCAGCAAAATTTATATGCCCTGTCGACAGGTTCACAGATCCTTCAATCACGAGAACTCTGGCAAGGGTAATCTTGTTAGCAGAAATCTCAGGGATCCCATCTTCTTTGGCAATAAACGTCAATCCCACTTTTTCAACAAAATCCCCCAGTAAAAAATCTGGAACAGAAGGTAGCGGAGCTTTAATAACATGACCCAACTCGTCATACCCATCTGCACCCGCTTTTTGAAAGCGGAACTCAGCAATGACTTTTCCTTTTTTAACAATGCTACGCTGTTGTTTTTCACGAACAGACAGCTGGCTATTGGCTTCTATATTTTTATAGGTTTCAAAGAGATAAGGCTCCGATGCGGAAACAGCCTTTTTTGCAGGTGACAAGATTTTGAGTTCTAAGGCGACAAGATGAAGGGAAGGAAGATCGACCCCCAGTCTTTCAGGCCCTCTGAAAGAAGACCTCATTTCACGAATCACATCCTCGTAAAGAAGTTTAAATGTTGAACCTGGCTTTGGAGTGAGCTTCTTAATCTCTATTTTTATTCGATCGACCAACTCGAGCAGTAGATGTTCTTCTAAGAGAGCGCGAACATTATAAACAACTAATAAAAGCTCGCCAAACTCTTCTCTTCTTATGATCTCGTAATAATTTTCTGAAACATCAGGTATTTTAGGCGGAGCATACAAAGGAAAACGTTTGATCTCTTCACCCTGTACAGCTTTAATCCAAGCAGCATGGACATGGGCAGCATCGACTTTTTCTGCTACTCCTAATTTCATCAATTGGTCGACGATATTCAATTTAAGAGGTCGAAATCCCCAGGTAGAGATCTCTGCTCTAGAACTAGATAAGGATAAAAAAGCTAAAATGCCTCTATCTTTTTTATCAGCATCACTCGAAGGTGTGAGAGAAACACCCGACATAGGTGGAGAAGCTGAAACAAGGGTCACAGCCACTCTCGTCTTGGGATCTTCATCGGCTTCGCGAAGTTTTTTCCACACGGCCAACAGGCGAGACTCATAGCTATGGAAAAATGCTATATGACCACCTTGAGACTCTTTCTGTAATCTTTTCTCTGCCCGGAGCATCAAGTCTTTCGGGGGGAGCAGGTCAAGAAGAGCATCTTGCTTAGAGAACTCGACTCTTACGCGATACTGGGCAGCTATATATGTCATTTTTAAAGTAGACTTGGACATTTGACCTCGATTTATCCCAAAATGAACCAGTCCGGCAGCACCAGTGATTTAGCCAATTCTATCACATGACTCGGCTACAGGAAGAGAGCTGAGGCTAAAGCTTGTTCTGAGCGAATGGGTGCGCAGCCGGTTCCCACTAAAACAGGAGATGAGTAACTCACGAGAGGAATCCTTATGCATCTCAGAAAAATCCAGCCATTCCTAGAGTCCCTCTGGGCAGCTTCAAACACAGAACTGCCTTCCCTCTACGCAAGATGGAAAGAGCAGTGTGACGAGCCTGATCTTTTGTCCCTAGTTGAGATACTCTATAAACGTGAACTTTCTTGGCGAAGAACTTTAGCTGAACAAGAGGGGCTTATCCATAGAGACGAGGTCACTGGACTCTTTAATAGCCGCTATCTTGACCTTGTTCTTGACCGGGAAATTTCTCGTTTTAAGCGTTCTCTTCAAACATTCAGCTTACTTTTTCTCGACTTAGACAAGTTCAAAGATATTAATGATAAATTTGGACATCTCAGTGGAAGTTCTGTGCTGAGGCAAGTCGGCGAAGTGCTCAGATCCAGCCTAAGAGAGACTGATGCGCTCGTCCGCTATGGTGGAGATGAATTTATACTGGTCCTTGAAGGAGCAAACATTGAAGCTGCCCGTTTAACGGCGGAAAGAGTCCGAAAAAAAATAGGGAGCACCCTCTTCTCTGTTGGCTCAGAGGGAGAAGGTACCCACCTAACAGCTTCCATCGGGATAGCCAACTTTCCAAAGCACGCTGCTACAAAGCTAGAACTTATAGAGAAAGCAGATGCGATGATGTACCGAGCTAAACTTCTCGGTAGGAATAGGAGTGCAGATCCAGAGGAACACCTACTTCCACCCCCTAGTCGATTTGACCCATCTTCCTCATTTGCTTGAGGCGTCGTTTACGGGCAGCAATAGACTTCTTCTTAAGACGAATAGATGGCTTTTCATAATGCATCTTCTTCTTAAGATCCCCAATAACGCCAGCTTTCTCGACTTGTTTCTTGAAAGCTCTCATCATTTTTTCTAGGGGTTCTCCAGAACGGTTGTAGATACCAGGCATTCTTCTCGATCCTTTCTTTAAATTCTCAAAAAACACTTATTTTTATACGATTTAGGAACTATGACCTACTTTGCATCCCGTTTTCACGGATTTTGCAATTTCTTCACGGGGAACTAGTTCTGTAGGGAGGGTCGCTCTCCGTAGATTAGCTCGGAGCAGTGTAGCTCCCCTAAGCTTGGAGTAGTCCAAGTCCGCCCCTTCCAGATCTGCATCTGTGAAGTCAGCCCCTTCTAAATTAGCATTCCAAAGGGAGGAGTCTCGCATATCAGCCCCTCGGAACTGAGCTTCTTTTAAGTTAGCATAAGAAAAATTGCTACCGCGAAGATCACATCCGCTGAAGTCCACCTTCGCAAGATTCGCCTTCCTCATATCAAAGTTTCTTAAGTCCTTGGAATTTGACATAAATTCCAGAACCTCCTTCCTCGACAGAGTCTGCGGCTTATCATCTTTATCATCATCAAACATAAAAAAACCTCAATCGCTAGGCTAGCATCAGACGAGCGACGTCAAGCATACGGTGACTGAAACCACACTCGTTATCATACCAAGAGAAAACTTTCAGCAACTTTCCGCCTCCGCTGAGTTTTGTCATAGATCCGTCGACGACGCTGGAAGCGGCTGAACCCATGAAGTCAGAGGATACCAGTGCTTGCTCCGTATATTCCAGAATTCCCTTCAATTCGGCTTGCGCGGCTTTTTGCAAAGCTGAGTTCGCAGCTTCTATGCTTGAACTGGTCTTGAGTTGGAAGGTGACATCAACCAAAGAGACGTTAGGGGTTGGCACTCGTATAGAGACACCATCAATCAGACCCTTTAGCTCTGGAATGACGAGTCCTATGGCTTTAGCAGCCCCTGTTGAGGTGGGGATCATATTTAGGGCGGCTGCACGCGCCCGGCGCAGATCTTTATGGGGAAGATCAAGGATGCGCTGGTCATTGGTATATGAGTGGATAGTGGTCATGAGCGCTGACTCTATACCAAAATGCTCATGAATGACCTTGACCACTGGAGCGAGACAGTTTGTCGTACAGCTACCGTTTGAAATAATTTTATGCTGCTTTTGAATTTTCTCACTATTGACCCCATACACAACGGTCAGGTCCTCTCCCTTAGCTGGGGAAGAGATAAGAACTTTAGGGGCTCCTGCCTTAAGATGGAGTTCACAGTCTTCTCGTTTCGTATAAATGCCTGTGCACTCCATGACAAGATCAAGCGACTTTGCTCCCCAGGGCAATTCCGCCGGACTTTTGATCGAAGAGACACCTATAAAGTTATCGCCTACTCGAATCCCGTCTGCTTCGGCAACGACATCTTCTGAGAGACGCCCATGAACACTGTCATACTTTAACAGATGAGCCAGAGTCGCCGGATCGGTCAGATCATTAATGTGAACAATTTGAATGTCTCTGTGCTGAGGCTGAAGTGAAGCCCGAAGTATGGTTCGTCCGATACGTCCAAACCCATTCAACCCAATTCTCAGTTTGTTTTGATCCCTTACCATGATCTAGCTCCCATGCAAGTTCAAGTTTCTCTCCTATTTCTTCTGCCCTTGAATTAAGATTTTGACAAGAAAAGCTTTTAAATTTTATGATTATGGATTGCATTCTTTCCCGAATGGCTCTATCTTCAAGAACCTCAAATTTATCCTGGCGCCGTAGCCAAGTGGCTAGGCAGCGGATTGCAAATCCGTCCACAGCGGTTCGAATCCGCTCGGCGCCTCCAAAGTTCTCCAAGGTTTGTGATTCTTCAAGATAGTATAGGACAATTGTATCTGGAGAAAAGTGAAGCTCTGAGTTGAGCCTGTTGATTGAAGAAGGGAGGCTTAGTGTGGTAATGATATTCGGTTCGAGTCTTTGTCTGGGGTTGATCTTAAGCTACCTCATTATAAAAAAAGGTGGCCTTGCTGAAGATCGACCGAATACTCGAAGTTCTCATACCAAGGTGACGCCCCGAGGGGGGGGTCTTGCCTTTTCTATATCTACCTTTATTGTTTTTTCATGTTGGCACTATCTCTTCGGGAAACCAGGAGAATGGGGTGATCTCTATACTCTTCTGTGCATAGCTATAGGCTTTGCTATCCTTGGGGCAGCAGAAGATCGAAGTCATGTTTCTGTCAAACTACGGTTCTTTTTTGAAGGATCTTTGGCCCTTCTCCTCATAAGCGCGGGCTACCGCTGGAACAGCCTAGATTTCAACCTCTTCTCTTATATTATGTCGACCCCTCTATCCTTTTTTATGACTGTGGTTTGGTGTGTGTGGGTAGCCAATCTCTATAACTTTATGGACGGCATCAACGGCATCGCTACGCTTGTCGGAATCGTCTGGTCCCTCTTTTATTTTGCTTTTGCGAGTTTTCACGGCTGGTATGAACTGCAAGTTTTATCTCTTGCCCTATGTGGATCACTCCTCGCGTTTCTTCCCTTCAACTCACCCCGCTCTAAGATTTTTATGGGAGATACCGGCAGCCTCTTTCTTGGATCTATGTTCGCATTTATTCCCCTCTACATTCATAGCAAAGACGGCGGGAAACTCTCAACCTTTGCCGCAACCTCTTTCATGGCCCCCTTCTTCTTCGACGCCACCTTCACCGTGTTAAGACGGCTGTTTCTAAGAGAAAATATCTTTCAGCCTCATCGATATCATTATTTTCAACGCCTAACAGATCTCCTCCAATCCCATACGAAGACAGCATTGATTTACACCAGTATCTCTTCCCTCTTTTGTTTTTTGATCTACTCGATTTATGTTGGATCCACAGACCCCCTCTTTCCGAAAAAAGCTGTCCCCATCTGGATTGCCTTGTTCAGCTTGGTGGGATTTTTTATGGTGATCCACTGGAAACATCTGCGTTTATTAAAAAAGAAATCTTAACAACTGCTGTTACGCTTGAGATCCCCTATCGGGTAGCAAGGGGCGACTAACCCCAGAGCTCCCACACCACCGTACAAGCGGGCCCGCATACGGCGGTTCATGTAGCACTACGCAACTTGTTATAATGACCCATTACATCCATCATCCCTTGGGA
>JAGNWK010000052.1 GCA_017985985.1 Oligoflexales bacterium | reverse complement strand
CTTAGACCACCGACTGGAGGGATCGCTCCAAGCCACCTGAATAAAAACCGTTTTCCAATCCAAAGTATTTACGTTTCAAAAAATGATCTTAACTTGCCAATTTAGGCGTCAAAGGTTACACCATCTGCTGCATCATTTGATCTTGGGGAGAACCCGCTGCACAGTCTTCTCCAAACCCTCTTCCTTGCCGCAACAGTATAACAAAAAGATATCCCCTATGTTTCTTAGAAAAAAGAACTTTATAAGTTGGTTTTTACTTCTTCCCCTCCTCCTTTTCGTTACAGAACTTGCCTACGGAGAAAACGCTATCCTACGGCAAGAAGGAAGCCTCAAGATGGCAGGTGGGACAGCCCATATCCCCTTTATGCAGGACCTAGCTCGAGACCTCCATAAAAAGAATCCCAAACTAAAGATTTTGATAGCTGGGGGAGGTTCTGGTGTTGGGGTACAGCAATTGGGCCTTGGACTCATCGACATCGCAAATACCGGAAGACCTCTTTCTCACGAGGAAAAGCATCGTCACGGGCTTATCTCCTACCCCATTGCCTTGGACGCCATCGTTCTTGTTGTCCACCCGACAAACCCATTAGCAGATCTGAGTCGTCAAAAGGCCCAGAGTATCTTTTCAGGGACAACTCTCACTTGGGAAAATATTCCTGGGAATAAGTCCATCCACACCTATGTACGGGACGAGGCGAGTGGAACACAAGTAATTTTTATAGAGAAAATTCTGACAGGAAAAAAACTAGCTCCCTACGCCAATTTCACCAACTCTCAAGGCGCCATGAAACTAGCAGTCTCTCAGGATCCTGCTGGCATTGGATTTCTTAGTTATGGCTATCTTGACAGCTCTGTGAAGGCCATCCATTTTGATGGTGTAAAGGCAGAGCTCAAAACCATTCAAAAGAAAAGCTACCCTCTTGTCCGAGAACTCTACATCCATACGAAAAAAAATCCATCCCCCCTCGTGAAAAGTTTTATCGAATATGCACTGAGCCCAAGCTCAGCTCCTGCTATTGCCAGCTATGGGCTTGTCCCTATCTATGCCTCGACAGATCGAGTTTGCAAACCACCTTGCTCCTTACCGAACCCACTCCCCCATGTGGAGTAGCCATGGGAACGAGATTTCTCTATCATCTTTCTTGAACGGGGAGTGGAGCCCTAGCCAGGCACACTATGGCCTTCTCCCTATGCTTGTCGGCTCTCTGTGTGTGGCTGGACCAGCTAGTCTTCTTAGCTTTTTCTGGGCCCTAGGCATCAGCACCTTTTCCTACATAGCCCCAAAGACATTTAGGCATCTTCTTTCTTTTTTGATTCGCAGCATGGCTTCTATTCCCTCGATTCTCTTTGCCTTGGGGGGAGTCCTCTTCGTCGTTCCTCTGGTACGATTTTATTCGGGGACAAGTGGATACTCATTAGCGGCAACGATATTAAGCTTAAGTTTTTTCCTTCTACCATTTCAGTTCAAACTTCTAGACGCCTGTTTCAGGACAAGTTCCGAAGCGATTGGAATAGGACCTGATGTTCTCGGATTTACAAATCTACAAAAAATGATTTGGGTTGTTTTCCCCCAAGCAAAATTGGGTCTTCTCTCTTCAGCCGCCTTGGGCCTATGTCGTTCCCTAGGTGATACCATGATAGCTCTCCTTGTCTCGGGCAACTCCCCTCAAATCCCTAACAGTATGTTTTCACCTGTACGAACCCTGACAGCCCACATTGCACTTGTTGCAGGAACCGATTCTTTTTCTCCTATGTTTCAGTCTCTTCTTGTAAGCATAGCGATACTGATGAGCTTAACCGCAGGGTTCAATCTGCTGATTGTAAACGTCTTTGGACCAGACCGACAGTTTCTTTCAAGAAAGAAAGTTTGGAAAAAACCTATACCGACAGTTTCTCCCAAATCCGACGTTTTAGAGAAAAAGATCTTTAAAATCTTCCCCTGTCCCCCTCTGCACAAGATACGCTTCCCTACAAAGATAAGATTTTTTTCCCCTGATCTCCTTGAGAAAAGCGTCGAAGCGGCAAGCTTGTTCTGTTTTCTTCTATTTATGTTCTTAGCCTGCTCGTTTCTTTTTCTTTTACTTCAAAATGGTCTTCATGCTTTTTCGGTTCTTTTCGCTATGAAAGAATCCACCCTTCCCCGTCTATTACCGGCTGTTCTCGGTACAATGTCTGTCGTTCTGTTAACGTTGGTGATAGCGGGACCTCTAGGAGTTATCATCGGGATATGGTCCAGTTTTTTTGCCAGTTCCTTATTCAAAAAAATTCTTGACATCCATATTCACATCTTGTCGAGCACACCTTCTATTGTGATCGGATTTTTAGGCTATTTTTTTATTCTCTTTGTAAGACAAAAATTTGGTCTTCAAGCCAGACCGTGCCTACTGTTATCAGCTGTCTGCCTCAGTTTTTTAGTCCTACCCGTACTGATTCGATCTACGGAACATGCTATACAGCAAGTTCCCGACAAAGAAAAATTCTCTGGACTTCATCTGGGATTCACCCCTCTGCAAAACGCTTTCTATGTTGTTCTTCCCCATGCTCGTCAGGGGATAAGTCATGGTGTGTACCTGGCCACTGTTCGAGCGGCAGAAGATACAGCTGTGATTATGCTAACAGGTGCCATGGCTGACTCAATTCTTCCCACGGGTCTGAGTGAACCTTTTAGCAGCCTCTCCCTTCAGATTCTCTACGGTATCACAGAGCACAGAGGGGCCCAGGACCAGCTCTTCGTTTTTGCAACAAGCCTCGTCCTGATTTCGATGACTTTTACTTTATCGTTTTTAGGTGAATTTTTTACGAAAGGAAAACGTCATGGAAGATAAAAGAATAAAGACAGCTGTTATGAAAAATTTTTCTCTAGCCTATCCTGCTAAGAAAGTTTTAAAAGATGTCTCCTGTGAATTGTACCGAGGTGAGATCACATTTATCACTGGAGCCTCTGGCGTAGGGAAAACTTCCTTTCTCCATCTTTTCAATAGACTTATGGACAATGTCTCTTCTGCGGAGACCGCTGGGGAACTTAACTTGCTTCTTGATGAGAAGTGGACGTCTATTTACCCTCAGTTTCAAATGGCTCTGGCAGATCTACGGAGTAAGATTGCCCTTGTTCTCCAAACACCTCAGCTCCTCCCGTGGTCTATCCGTCAAAACTTTACACTTCCCCTGAAGCTTGTTAAAAAGCTCCCTGCCGAGGAGTGCCTAGAGCGTATGGAGCAGCACCTTAAAGACGTTTATTTATGGGAGGAACTGAAGAACTACATAGATAAGCCTGCAAAAGAGCTGTCTGTAGGCCAACAGCAAAGACTTTGTCTTGCACGAGCCCTCGCCATGAGGCCTGATTTTCTAGTTCTTGATGAGCCCACAGCAGCTCTCGATGCTCACTCATCTCGGCTTATCATGGAACTTCTGCAAGAACTAAAAAACAAGCATACTATTCTCATTGTTTCCCACAAACAGAACGAATGGGAAAAACATGCAGATAAAGTCTGGCTTATTCAAAATCAAACGCTAAGAGCCCTCAGCTAAATCTCGACAGGATTAAGCACAAGCCAATAAAGCTTGCAGTCTGCAACCAAGATTGCGTCGGATTTCTTAAAATTTACGCTCTCTTTTAGTTCTGCGCAGCGAGATATGAATATGACATTGTCTGATGCATTCCTATTATGACAGCACATTGCTAATGTTGTAGGTTACAGAGTATTGAACAACCCCATCTTCAGCACTTTTACTCTCGTCCCTTTTCGGACCCTGCTCTCCCTGTTGAACAGGCGAATCGGCAGTTTCAACAAGTCGCAAATAGCCACAATAGCCATCGAAGTCGGGGTGCTGCTTTGATTTATAATATTGTACGAATTGCATCGCAAAACAATACAGAGGGGACACAATGTCCTGCTGCCACCAAAGATAGTTCGGAAAGAACGAATACGCCGCCATCTATTGCCATAGCAAAGGAGCCCAACAAAAGACAAGGAAAGACTATGATAAGCTGACAGAAGTCTATTGTCTTCCATACTAGGCAGTAGAGCTCGGCTCACTTTATTTTTGAGGTGTAAATTGAAGATTGTGCGAAAGATCTCTATTTTTCTTCTGCTTATGCTATTGTCATTCGTTGTATTGATACCCATTTATATAAGCGGACTCTTTCCAGCTTATGAAGGTTCCCGCTACATGTTATTAACAGAGTATTTTCGTGATGCTCTACGAGAACTTATTTTTTATCCGAGATGGATCCCTAATCTTGGAGGTGGTTTTGGGTATCCTACGTTTGTTTTTTATCAGCCTTTATTTTTTTTTATAACTAGTTTTACTGGGTTTATTTCTCAAACAAATTCTGGTCTAGCCTGTCTGTTAGCTCTTTATTTATTCTCTTTTGTCGGAGCTGTGGGTACTTATCGATTATCAAGATTTTTCTGTGGTAAAATTCCTTCTCTTCTGACAGCATTTCTTTTTTTGTTATCTCCCTATGTTTATGTAAATCTCTATGTTCGGGCAGATTTTAGCGAATATGCTGCGATGATGATTTTTCCACTGTGTCTATCTTTTAATGTAGGGATTCAAAAAAGCAATGAAGCCCTTCTCAAACCATCTGCTTTATGGCCTTGTCTAGGCCTGGCTCTCTCCCTGGCCGCACTCATCACAACACATCCCATCATTGCTATGAATGGTTGTGGAGCTCTGCTTTTCTTCAGCATATTGACTTATTCTGACTCATGGCATCCTCGTGAGTTAGTTCGAAATCGCCAAATGCAAGCTTTATTATTAGCCTTTAGCTTAGGCCTAGTCATAAGTGCACCCTACTGGGTCACAGTTCTTACAATGAAAAAATATATCAATGAAACTCGTTTCATAAGCGGGTACTACTCACCAGAAGTTCATGTTGTTTGGTTTCATCAGTTATTATCTCTGAAATGGGGCTTTGGCGGTTCGACTCCGGACAATGATTTGGATGGGATGCCTTTTCCGCTTGGGTTATTCTTTTTTATAGGAGCCTGCTCTGGTTTTCTCTTAGGGCGAAAAAATCGATTCATCGTTTGTTCTTTCATTTTATATGTTACTCTTATCTTCATGGTTCTCCCATTCTTCCCTCAAATATGGCGTTTCCATCTACTCAAATTTGAACAATTTCCTTGGCGCCTTCTTGCTGTCATCTCTTCCTTTCAGGTGCTCAGCATACTAGGAATAGCTACTTGGAAGGAGAACCGACGAGACCTTCGAACAGGTTTTTTTTTAAGCCTTATCATCCTGAGCTCCATTTTTTTTTATCGCGAACAATTTTCGATACATCCGCAAACACCTCCATCCCATGCTGTTTCTGAATTGTCAAAAACAATTCCTTCCCTTAAAAATAATGACTATCATATGTACCAAACTTATTCAGACACTAATGATTTCCTACCGTTATCTGCTAACATACCGGTTTCCACTGGGATCAGAGGGATCGGCACACCCATGATCTTTGCAGATGCAGCTGATATAACACCACGAGAAGACAATACAGATTACTATATCCACTATTTGGTTGAAACGACACGAGCCACCGAACTTGTTGTTCAACAGTTTTATTTTCCAGGTTGGTTTATAAAAATTAACGAGACCATTTTATCTCGTGACGAACTTGAAAGAAATCTAAATTTAGATGGACTTATGCAAGTCAGTCTGCCTAGTGCTGGTACTTATGAAATTGTTGCCTATTATGATGGAGCACCCTTCTGGAGAAGTCTCGTTTTATTATCTTTTTTTCTGACTATTCTAGGTGGATTCGCTCTTATTCGTCTTACTAGACGGTCAAGCCTGAACAATCTAAAAACAATTTAAATTCGCTGCAAAAAAATCATGACCCCCAATCCTATCTGGGCACTGGGTCAGTCCAATTTTTGAATCACGCTAGCGTCAAAATCGGTAGCTTCAACAACTCACAGAGTTGTAACCCTACGTTGAGGATTCCGAGTGTAAAAACAGGTACGATTTTTGTCGTAAAATGTGGGCGCGAAAAATTCTCAAAGACCCAATTCATGTCTAGTGTTCGTTGCAGGCCACATAAGTTTTTGGCGTAGGTATTCGTGCGTCGTCTGTAAGCCGAGTTTCGTCTTCGTGTAGCTGCATTGCGACCTTCAAGTCGGTTTGCTTGAGTTTCTTTATCGGTGAAGTCCTCGCATAGTCGTTTCATCGCTTGAAGGATGATCTTTTTTGTAATTTCAGTCTGTTGGCGGAGTTTTTAACCAGACTGACCCAGTGCCTTGACATTCGGCAAAGCGATATTATGTTTACGACTGTATCTGTGAATCCCATGATTGGATGTATTGAAGACCATGTATAGAAACGGGCCAAAGAAATTAACTCTTAGAGCAGCAAGTTTGATGAGTTTTTTCTTTTGTTGTTTTTATAGTTTCTCGGCTTTTGCTTCAACTCATAGCAGCATTGATTCTATTTATAGCTCCGGGCATTCGAGCTCAATTCGGGCTGCTAACGAAGAAGACTGTCATAAAGACAATCACCCGCATAGCTTTTCAAATCTGATCCCTGCCGTTGTTTTCAGTTCTATTAGCATAGAGCTGCCTTCAATCAGCGTAGATGTCATAAACCTCCGTGACGCTCAAGTTCCTCACAAACTTTACTTGATGGTTAAATCAGGTAACAGTCCTCCTCTTGCTTGATTTCAGACAATTTTGGAACAGCCGCTTACCTTTGAAAGAGGTTTGAATGTTTTGCCGTTCCCTATTTTAAAAATTAAATTGAAAAACTACACAAACAAAAGGAAACATTATCATGTCATTTAAAAATATTTTTACAGCTATTTGTCTCAGTGGATTTTCTGCAATCTCATTTGGTCAGGCGTCTCCAGTTTCGCTCGATTTTCAGTTGCTCAACAAGGGTCCTACTTCAAAAGAAATGAAGATTGAGGGAACTAACGAGTCGGTGTTTTTGGAGCAGGCATCTTTGACCATCAAGGATGTCGTGTCTGCAAAATTGACTGATCCATCATGTACAAGCTCGTGCATGATTGGCATTAAATTCAGCGAAGAAGGGGCTAAGAAGCTTTCACAATTAACACGTACCCACCTAAACCAGAAGATGGGGATTGTGCTCAATGGAAAGCTATTGTCTGCTCCTACTATTAAAGCTGAGATTTCTGGAGGAGAAGCACAAATTAGTGGCCAGTTCGATAGGAATTCCGCTAACGGGATCATCGAGAACATAAACAAAGCGACAGGGAAAATCTAAAGCGGCTACTTTACTAAATTTTTGAGATTCGACGCTTGCAGGACAAACCCGTACGCCAGGACCCCACACTCTAGGAAGGTCCATAGCTCCTTCTCGACATGCTTGGGTATGGTTTTGCCTTCTGCAGCAAGATGGGCAAGAAAGGTGTTTAGATGATTGGCAAGAGTTTAGTAGAGGAGAGTCTCTTCAGGCTTACGTCTCTCATAGATTTTGTGTATGAGAGGTGCAGAATGCTTTTAATTGGATTGCGTTATCTGGGCTTGTAGATATTCAGGTTTAGCGGTACACCTAAGCATAGCGAAGGGTACCGAGTTGCCTTTTCTAGGGGAAGCAACTGCAGATCCCACGCTTCGCTCTGGACTAAGGCTTCTCTTTGAAACCTCTCCATGTTGCAGTTCGCTAGACTATTCAGGAAAGAGAAACAAAAGATGTACCTTTGGAGAAGGCCTCTAAGCACTTGGAGGGGACTAACAGCTCGTGCAGCTCCAGGAACGCATGAAGGTGTTGTTGAAGTTTTATTAAAAAATAAAGTGCCATCGACTCATGGGCCACAGCTAGATTTAGCGTGTGGTACTGGTGCGTTAATAGCTCGCTTGAAAGATCATGGATTTAGCAAAATAGAAGGTGCTGATTTAAACCCCGAGCAGTGTGGATTGTCAGATCTTAAGCCTCGACAAGTTTCTTTTGATAAACCTTTTGCTCAAGAATTTTACCCGACTTGCTACGAACTGATTACAGCTGTTGAAATCATAGAGCATTTAGAAAATCCTTGGCAATTTTTGCGAGAGATCAAACAGCTATTGACGACAGATGGATTTGCTTTGATTAGCACTCCTAATGTAGGCCATTGGTTAAGCCGTATGCAGTTTCTTAGAAGCGGGCAGTTAAAGTATTTTTCGACATTTGATTTTCATGAACAAAGACATATTACCCCTATTTTCGATCATCATATGAGGCTTATGTTGGAAGAAATTGGGTTTGAACTCGTGGATTTCAAATGTACTGGAACTTCTTGGGGGCTGTTAATAAAGATACTTACAGCTCCACTAGCTTTTGTCTTTTGGCTTTTAAATAAAGAAATGACCCAGGGTAATGTTAATATTTATCTGCTAAAGAAACGTGTCTAGCAATTTTTCGATCTCTTCATCATGATCAAAACTTGTAAACTCTTAGTCAGTCCGTGCTTCATCATCATCTTGACTCGGGTTCTCGGTCGCTACCATTGCTTTAGGTAGCACATCCGAAGTCGATGTCTGATCCAGCTGTCGAGGTTTCGAATTCGTCGTACGCGGAGAAATTTTGCAAGAGATGTCGCTCAAAAACTAAAAAACCCTAATTGTCGAGGTACGGTTTATGGAGATTATCGAATAAAACATCGGCCTGTCAATCTAAGTGATAGAGCCCACAAAGAGAAAGAATCCTAAGGGATTCTGCAAGAGCAACGACGACCCCCTTAGCTTGCTAGAGCTGCTTGCTGCGAGCAGCTCGGACTTACTCGATGATTAGATTTCAGTAGATCAGTTCTAGCGCTATTGACCCGGCATTATTAGCTTGAGAGTCTATCACAAGCTCCTTTGATCCACTCAGTGAGACCTTAAGATCTGTCCATAAATAATATGGACATCTCTCCCACGTCATCACCACGCCGAAGGTCGACGTAGGAGGCCGTTAGGCGGTCAGGTCAATGTCATTCGGTTAGGTGCTCTCAATGTGTTCAAGTTATTTATGGACAAGCCCTTACATGAAGGAGAAACCTATTTTTTAGGCATGAAGAAAGAGAAGATTTTCTTCATGAATCCTAGGAAGCCTTTTTGCTGAGCAGGAGCGGCTTCCCTTCGTGGCTGCTGATGACCATGCCCCTGACGGACATAAGGCTTCCTGTTGTTGTCCCTAGGGGCTCCTGGACGAATCCGAGACCCTTCGACTTGCCCCTGCTTACGAGGAGGTCGACCTTGCGGCATTTGCCTGTCGCGCAGGTCGGGCCTTCTATCGTTATAGGCCTGCCTGTCTCTGTGGCCATCGTGCCGGTTGCCATCATAGTTTGGTCGACTAGGTCTTTGATCCCTTGATCGCTCCTGATCACGAACTGGAGGCCTAGAATCTCGTCTGGGGGGACTACGGTCTGAACGTCCATCTGACGGTCTTGCCCCTGTTCGAGCGTTGCCAAAGTTTTCTTTTGAAGGACCCATTTCTCTCCCTTTTCTAAGGTTCGGTCTTACGTCTCGACTTATCTCGAGGACCCCTTCTGCAAACGGATTGCCAGCCTGATCGACGACATCCAAGTACTCTTTCTTATGCCACACAGGCTTAGGAGCCTTATCACCGAGCAGCTTCTGAATGCCTTCGAGATTTTCACCGTACTCTTCACAGACCAAGGAGAAGCTACTACCTTTTTCTCCAGCTCGGGCTGTTCTTCCTACTCGGTGCACATAGTTGGCGCTTTCGTCTGGCAGATCAAAATTATAAACATGGGTCACATCACTGATGTGGATACCCCGACTGGCTACATCGGTTGCGATGAGAACCTTTACCTGACCCTGTTTGATCTTCTGAATAAGCTTGATACGTTTGGGCTGTGGTAAATCACCAGTGATGAGATCAGACTCGATCCCATTATGCCGCAGCTTGTAGTGAAGCCATGACGCTGTCAGTTTTGTGTTGGTGAACACAATTGCACAGACAGGTTCATGTTCTTTCAAGAAGCCAAGAAGAACCTTAAATTTGTTGGGTGTTTCACAGAGTATAGCATGCTGCTCCATGAGCTCAGGCATGAGATTTTCAGGATTAGCTGTGATGTATTCAGGATGATCAAGGAATTTAAAGGCGAGTTCTTTTACTCGTTCATTGGAGGTCGCCGAGAACAGCAGTTTCTGGGTGTGTTCACCCAATTTTTCGAAAACAAACTCAGCATCCTCGATAAAGCCCATATCAAACATTCTGTCGACTTCATCGCAGACAAAAAGTTTCAATGTTGAAAAGTCGATAAGTTGCTTCGAGTGAAAATCTCGCAAACGACCTGGGGTAGCGAGAATAAGGTCCACACCCTGTCTAAGCTCTTGGGCTTGACCTTCCCAGTTTTCCCCGCCGTAGATAGCACAGGCTTTGAGGGGATTATCCGGAAAGAGTTTCTTGTAGTCTTCAGCGATCTGAATAGCTAGTTCTCTGGTTGGACAGAGAACCAGAGCATAGGCATGGTGGGCCTGATTTTTCTTTGAACTTTCTCCAGCAGCTTCGCTCTTTTTGTCTTTCATCCAACGATCGATCAGAGTGAGGAGGAAGACACCTGTCTTCCCGGTCCCTGTTTGCGCAAAACCAGCAACATCTCGACCAGCTAATGTATAGGGTAGACTGAGGGATTGGATCACACTTGGCTTAGTCCAACCCAAAACTCCCAGAGCCTTCATAATCGGTTCTTCAAGGCCGGCTTCCTCAAAAGAACTCAGCGGCCCAAAAACTTTTCTTCTTAACTTCAAAACACCTGGAGCACTTTCCCCGTCCTCAGACTCCTCGTCTAGTGACTCTGAGTTGGGATTCTCTGTGCTTGCAAGAGATTTCTGACCCCGCAAGGCAGCTACAGCCCTGGCGACCACGAGACTGGGTGCTTCTTCTTCTAAACTAGCTTCGACCTCGAATCCTTGATCTTCCTCCTGCTTCTCACCTCGTGTGGCAGCTACAGCTTCAGCGATGGGAGCCTCTTCTCGATGCGCCTCGCCTTCAACTTCTAGCTCTGCACCGAATTCAGCATCTTCGCTCTGCTCTACCTCGCCCTCCGCTCCTAAGTGCGCTTCCGCGCCCTGGCGATGCTCCTGAGCCTTCTGCTCTTCCTCCTCAACGGGAGGGGGTATCGAGAGGCTTGGCTCAGAGCTGTCTGCCGATTCGGGTAGTTTAGTATCCCCGTTATGATCATTTCGGCTATCGTCCCTTGAGCTGTCCTGCTGGTTCTCGCTATCATTTTTCATCAAATTTTCCATGTCCTAATTTATCAGCTTCTTACTAGAATTGGTTGTCATTCAAAGGACTAAGACGCCCTGAACGTTCTTGGTTTAACAGGCAGCTGGTTTTGCCGACAAGTGGGGAGCAGCTCTTCTGAGCGAGGTTATCAACGAGGCGAAATATATGTCAACAAGTCCTGATCCCAAGATTACAAAGTTCCTCCAAGAGCTTGAGAAGACTCTCAAGGAAAAAGAGAAGCTCAAGCTTGCCTTTATAAATGGAAAAATACACAAATCCTACTATTATTCTTGGGTCAAGGAATGCAACGCCATCTTTATAAGCATGATCAGGCTTAAAAGAAGGCTTCATGAATTAGACAAATAGCGATAATACTTGGACCTGAGAATTTCATGGTGCGTTACAACGCGACAACACCGCCGCTAAAAAATCAGGCTGTACCTCAGTATGCCAACACGAAAACTAGCACACCTACTCCCCTTCCTTTATTCCCTTATCTTTGTACTTCCCCTTGCCTTTGGAAACGTCCATAAGGAGCTCGCTCATATCCGCAACTGGCACTATTTAGCGACACTGATAAGCCTCCCCATACTGATCGGTCTGTGGCGTAAGCGTGAGGGACAGACATTCCATTTTCACCCCCTAGCTCTGCGATGGGCAGGCACTGGCCTCCTCGTCCTATTTTGTGGCAGTGTCATCTCAAAATATTTTGCTGTAGGTGAGAATGGGATTGATTTCAGTATTTTTGATTGGATGCTGGTAAACACCGCACGCAGCAAGTTTATGTACAGCCCCATCTACCGGGTGTACCACATGGGTATACACCCCTCATGGATACTTCTTCCCCTTGTTCCTCTGAAAGTGCTGATTACCCACCCCATCTTTCTCTCTTTGATCAGTGCCTTCGTATTATGGGCGTCAACCTTCATGCTGTGGAAGCTTGCTAGGACAAAAGAATTGGATGAACTGACAACGGCCTTGCTTGTCCTTGCCTATGGAACCTGTTCCTTTCTAGGCACCGTTGTTAACGGAGGCTTTCGGATTGAAGTTTTCATCCCTCTCTTCACCTTCTCCTTTCTATACTTCTGGGAAACCCGTCAAACATTCAGAAGCCTGCTCGCACTCCTCCTACTACTAAGTGTCAAGGAAGATACGGCACTCTATGCCGGGGGATTCCTCTTGGGGGAATGGATACAAACTCCGTTACGACGCAGACTAGCAGGCTTTGGTTTTCTGCTTGCTATGACGACTCTGCTTGTGAATCTTTTTTGGGTTCAGCCTTATTTCCTAGCACAAAGTCACATCACGCAAGCTGAATACCTTAAATTTTGGGGGCATTATGGTGGGAGCAAGAATGAAATCCTCATACACATGCTCACTTCTCCACTACAGATAGCCTCCGATATTTTGTCGTCTGGTTGGTGGAAGCTCTACCTCCCCCTTCTCCTGCTCCCCCTATTCGAATTTTCTACTCTCATGGCCTCATTAGCAGGGATCTGCCTCTTAGGAACAGCTGCGTCTTATCCTGTCATACATCAGTATGGCCAGTACTACTCCTTAGGACTGCTATGCTTTGCCTTCTTCGGACTCGTTCGCAAACTCAGTGAACATGTATCCTTACGACGTCTCATCCAACCCGTTCTCCTCTTGTTCCCCTTGCTTTTTGTGGGCTACGTGCAGATCTCCCCGATCGACTGGACAGCTTACAAAGAATTGCAAGATCTGCGTCACATCTTGCAGACAGAGTTCAAAGAGCGGCCTATCTGTGCCCAAGGGATAGCCTTTCCTTACCTTGGCTATGAGCTGGACCTAGAACCCCTCGATGAGCAATGCCTAGCCCGCAAAGACTCGATTGCAGTTCTAGTGCTCAATAAAGACCCCTTCCCCTATACCAAGTCCACTTTAGACTCGATGGTCACATCTCATCCAGAGGCGATCCTGCACCGAATTGGAGAAAACTACCTCCTTCGTGGAAGCGCTCTTCCCCCTCCCTAACGCAGGGAGGGGGTCGGGGGAAACTGCGCAGCTGGTTCCCCCGGAGACTTCGACAGCTGGTTTCTCCCAAAAAAGAAGTCTCCCATAACCGGCTGTAATGTTTGTGGGATTTTGATTCTTGACGAAAATTCGATGTAATCGTATAATATATGCATGTGGATCGAACGGAAAATACAAAAACATCTTTCTGAGCTCTTGACTCAATTCCCGGCTTTGCTCCTGACAGGAGCTCGACAGACGGGCAAGACTTCCTTGCTAAGGAAGATGCTCCCTCATTACGCTTACGTTTCCCTGGACACGATACAAGACGCCGAACTCGCCGACAGAAGTCCCGAACAGTTCTTGCTCATGAATCCTCCACCTCTCATTATCGATGAAGTTCAGTATGCCCCGGGGCTGTTTCGCAGCTTGAAAAAATTTATTGATAACAACCGGCACAGCATGGGGCAATTTGTTCTAACAGGGTCTCAAAAATTTTCTCTCATGCAGAAAGTCTCAGAGAGTTTAGCGGGGAGAATTGCTATTCAGGAGATTGAAACCCTCTCCCTAGAAGAGATTTCCCAATCTCAAAATTTAGAATCAAAGCTCTTACCTAAACTGCTAGTCCGAGGAGGATTCCCAGAGCTCTGGAGAAATCCTGATATGTCTACCAACGCTTTTTTTCGAAGCTATGTCCAGACTTACCTCGAACGAGATCTACAGCAGCTCCTTCAAGTCACCAAGCTTCGTGACTTTGATAGATTTCTTCGTTTGCTAGCGACAAGACATGCTCAAACCTTGAATAAAGCCGACCTAGCTAAAGACCTTGGCCTTGCTCCTTCAACCATAGGTGAATGGGTTTCCGTGTTAGAGGCCAGCAACATTATTGAATCTCTCGAGCCTTTTTATTTTAATATTGGGAAACGTCTTATAAAGAACCCAAAAATTTATTTTCAAGACTCTGGGCTAGTCTGTTATCTCTTACAAGTACAGGAGACCCAGATTCTATCGAATCCCTTCTTAGGTGCTTTATGGGAGGGTTTGGTATATTCCGAACTTCGCAAACAACATCCCGAGGAAGACAAGCAGATCTATTTCTATCGTGATCAACAGGCAAAGGAAGTTGACTTTCTCCTGCTTCAGGGTGGGGTACTCCATATGTATGAAGTGAAGTGGAACGAGCTTCCCTCTTCTTCGGACAGTAAGAATCTTACTTACCTGCACTCGTTGCTACTCGAAAGAAAAGACCTCCCTTTTCAAATAGGGAAAGTCTCTCTTGTTTCGACAACAGAAACCTCCTTCCCTCTCAATGACCGAGTCTGGGTTATCAGCTACAAAGATCTCAACAAAGTTTAAGCTCCCTGCAAGGAAGAGGGCTTGTCCCACCTCTAGCAAGGAAGAGGGTTTGGGAGAAAACTGCGCAGCTGGTTTCTCCCAAAAGAAAGGCAAGTCCCCCCAAAGAAACTACGTCAATTAGAAAGCATAAGATCGGAGATCTGCTTGCTGAAACGAGCAGGATCTTTGATCGGAGAACCTTCGTTTAGCAGAGCTTGGTTGTAAAGAACTTCGACCCACAGCTTCTGCTTCTCTTGACTCAGACCGAGCATCCTATCAAAGACAGGGTGACTTGGATTGATCTCCATGATGCGTTTGCTCTTAGGCATAGCTTTGCCGAGGGCCCCCATGAGTTTCTCCATGTGAGCGGACGGATCATGAGCACCCGACACGAGACAGACTGGAGATTCGACGAGACGATCCGAAAATTTAACTTCCTTCACCCAATCGGCTAGAGCCTCTTTCATCATGTCTGTTAGCGAACCAAGCTTTTGCTTTTGATCTTTTAAAGATTCTTCGTTCTGTTTTTTCTCTTCATCGTTATCTAGTTCAAGATTCTCTTGCGTGATGGATGTCAGTGGTTTCTCTGCGTAGTTTGCCAGTGAATTGACCACCCACTCATCGACAGGGTCTGTTAAGTACAGTACCTCATAATTTTTTTGACGCAATTTCTCGAGATAAGGACTCGATGCCAATTGCTCCTGAGATTGACCTGTCATGAAATAGATGGCCTTCTGCGATGCTGGCATTCTATCCACGTACTCTTTCAAGGATGAAATTTGTTCGCCATGACTGGAGTGGAAAAGCAGAAGGTTGGTCAGACTGTCTTTGTTGTCAAAGTCTGAAGCGACACCTTCTTTCAGAGTCGAACCAAATTTTTCCCAGACTTTCTCGTAGAGCGGTCTGTCTTTTTCCATCAGACCTTTGAGATGACGAAGGACCTTTGAAACGAGGGCTTTTCGAATCAGATGGATCTGCTTTTCTTTCTGAATCATTTCCCGAGATACGTTGAGAGGTAGATCTTGACTGTCAAGAACCCCTTTCAAGAAGCGCAGGTAAGAAGGAAGCAGTTCTTCAAAGCTTTCTGTGATAAAAACTCTTTTTACATAAAGCTGTAGGCCATAGCGAAGATTTCTGTCGTAATAGTCGAAAGGAACAGCGCCCGGGATGTAGAGGATCGTAGAGAACTCCTGAGACCCTTCCGCCTTGTAATGAACGATGTCGAGAGGCTCTGCCCAGTCGCTAGTAAGATGCTTATAGAACTCTTGGTACTCTTCTTTTTTGACATCAGAAGCTGGTCTGAGCCAGAGGGCCTTCTGATTATTGAGCGTCTGGTCTTCTTCTCTTTCCTGTGGTGTTTCTGTAGAACCTTCTTTTTGAGGTTCTTCTCTTTTGACTTTCATACGAATAGGAAATTCGATGAAGTCAGAATATTTGCGAACGATAGATCTTAGAACCCACTCGTCTGTAAAGTTTTGAAAACTTTCGTCTGCATCCTCTGGTTTCTTCTTAAGGAACAACTTGACGGTGGTCCCTGCTCCGCTCTTGCGTGGCACGCTTTCTATGCTGTAGGTCCCGTCGCCGTTGGACTCCCACCAGACGCCATCTTGACTGCCCGCTTTCTGGGTGTGGACGACAACTCGATCTGCGACCATGAAAGCCGAGTAGAATCCAACACCAAACTGACCTATCAGTTCAGGCTTTTCTTTGATCTCAGCGAGGTGATTTAAAACATTTTTTGTGCCAGAATAGGCTATAGTACCAATATTTTGGACGACTTCATCATGAGTCATCCCGATCCCATTGTCTGATATGCTTAGGGTGTTTTCCTCTGGGTTGGGCTCGAGACGGATCGTCTTTTCTCCAGTCCCCCAGCTTGGGTTGGTGATTTCCTCGTAACGTAGCCGTTCCAGCGCGTCACTCGAATTGGAAATTAATTCTCTCAAGAAAACTTCTCTTTGTGAGTAAAGAGAGTGAATCATGATATCAAGAATCTGCTTGATTTCTGTTTGAAACGACTTGATTTCTTTAGGCATTATTAAAACCCCAACTATTGCAAATGAATAGGAAGATATGTAAAATATTCGGCTACCCATTCTAGCCGTAAAAACGAGAACGTCAAGAGGGGTATCCACCCTAGCCTTAGCAAGGAGGGGTTTGGGGAAACTGCGCAGCTGGTTCCCCAAAAAAAAACGAAAGAGAACATATGACAAAAAAAATCATGAAGGCCTTAGTGAAACGTGATCGTAGCCGAGGCCTGCATTTAGAGGAGGCTCCTGTCCCCAGCATAGGGCCCGAGGACCTTCTGATCCGTATCCAAAAGACGGCCATCTGCGGCACAGACCTTCATATTTACCAGTGGGATGATTGGGCTAAGGCCACTATCCCTGTGCCCATGGTCATCGGCCACGAGTTTGTGGGTATCGTGGAAGGCATCGGCGATTCCGTCCGAGGTTTTTCCCTGGGCGACCGCGTATCTGGTGAGGGACACATCACCTGTGGCTATTGCCGCAATTGCAGAGCGGGGAAGAGACATCTTTGCCGCCACACTTCAGGGGTGGGCGTCAATCGAGCTGGGGCCTTTGCTGAGTATCTGGCTTTACCAGCCTTAAATGCCTTTAAAATCGACCCTAGCATCTCTGACGACATAGCGTCTATGTTTGACCCTTACGGCAACGCCACGCACACCGTGCTGTCCTTTGACCTTGTGGGGGAGGATGTACTCATTACAGGGGCTGGACCGATAGGCATGATGGCCTGCGCCATCGCCAAACATGTGGGAGCCCGCCATATCGTGATCACAGATGTGAACGACTATCGCCTAGAACTCGCGACCCGTATGGGCGCCACTCGTGCGGTAAACCCCCAACGAGAGTCCCTCCAAAGCACGATGAACGAACTCGGGATGAAGGAGGGCTTCGATGTCGGTCTCGAAATGTCTGGCAATAAGCAGGCCTTTCAATCCATGCTAGAGGTCATGAACAATGGCGGGCACATCGCTTTGCTCGGTCTCTTCCATGAAAAATTTGAAATCGACTGGAATAAGTTGATTTTCAAGGGACTCTTTCTCAAAGGCATCTATGGTCGAGAAATGTTCGAGACCTGGTATAAGATGTCAAGCATGCTGCAAAGCGGCCTGGACATCAGTCCTGTGATCTCGCACCGTTTCCCGGCAGAACGTTTTGAGGAAGCTTTTTCTCTTTTGGAGCAGGGTAAAACTGCAAAAATTATTTTGAATTGGTAAAAAATGTCAAAAGAAAATCTCAAGAGAACTAAAGCTGGGGCAGACTCTAGCGATCCGTCTTTCTATCAGGAAGAGCACATCCGCTCTCTAGACTGGCACGAGCATATCCGCCTTAGACCTGGGATGTACATCGGCAAGCTAGGTGACGGGAGTTCTCCGGATGATGGGATCTACGTTCTCTTAAAAGAAATCATCGATAACTGCA
>JAGNWK010000129.1 GCA_017985985.1 Oligoflexales bacterium | reverse complement strand
CTAGGAAGGCCCATAGTTCTTTCTCGACATGCTTGGGTATGGCTTTGCCTTCTGCAGCAAGATGGGCCAGGAAGGTGTTCAGGTGACTTGCAAGAGCTTGGTAGAGGACTGTCTCTTCAGGCTTACGAACAGTAGATCGGTGTTTCATATCTGTGACCACATTTGGGGATATCCGACGGACCCAAATCGACCGTATGAAACTTCGCTACACTGAGCCACTTCCCTGGTTTAGGTAGGGAAAATCCTGATAGAGAGTAGCTAAAACTTTTTTTAGCTCCGGCTTGTTTTTTACGACCAGCAATAACGTATCATCTCCCGCTATCGTCCCTAGGATCCCAGAGTGCTTTGTGCTCTTCGGTGAATAACTGACGTACTTCTGATCTAGGAAATACCCCAACGCGGTGGCTTGACCTGGCTGGGTTTGCATCACGATCAAGCCAAACTCAGAAACCTGGATATTCAAAACAATGGGTAAATGAGAGGGGACGAAGGATGTCACCTTGTACAGCCCACCAACCTTGGCCACACCCAGCTTTTTGAGCCTCCTCGAAAGGGTCGCCTGGGGGATCTCATGCCCCTTTGCTGCCAGAGCCTCCTGAAGGTCACTTTGCTCATATATTTCATAATGTTGTATTATATCCAAAATAAGTACTTCTATATCTCCTTCCCGCACAAATCCCCCTCTTTCTTCTTTTTAAAAGCATCACCTTGCATATATATCCAAGAAAAATGGAATTATATGCATTTTCTCTTGACAACGCAAGAGCACCCTCGCTATATCCACAAAATGAATATATATGAATAGGAATTCACATGAGCAAAAACAAAAAAACAAAACCACACTTAAGTTTGGCCCTATTTTCTCTAATCCTCGGCTGTCACAAGACAAGATCTACGCAGGATTTAACGTTTGGAGTTTCGGGAGAATATCCACCCTTTGAATTTCAACAAAAGGGAGAATTAAAAGGCTTCGATATTGAACTAGCGCAGCTGGTAGCTAAAGAATTAGGCCTGCAGGCACGTTTTGAAAACATGCAGTTTAGTACCATCCTCCCTGCCCTAGACAGTGCACAGGTGGACCTAGCGATCTCAACCCTCACGATAACCGCAGAACGTTTAAAAAATTTTGATTTCTCAGACAGCTATTACACCGAAAGCCTTGCTATGGTTTTTCATGAAGCCAAACCCATAACGAAAGCCTCCCTCGTATCCATTGAGAATGAACCTAAGAAGAAAATCGCCTGTCAGCTAGGGACAACGATGGAAATTTGGTTAAAGAAGCAGACACCGGATGTCAGCATTCTCTCTTTGAACAGCAACAACTTGGCTATCGAAACACTCAAAGCTGGTCACATCGATGGAGTGCTTATGGACGGTATACAGGCCCGAGTCTTCAGCCAAAAAAATCCAGGGCTTTCCTATGCCGTGGTGGCCTCTTCAGACAGCGGCTATGGCATAGCTCTCAAAAAAGGCTCTCCTCTGAAGGCAAAGATCAATACTGCGCTAAAGAATTTAGAGAAAAAGGGAGAGCTCAAACAATTGAAGAAGAAATGGCTCCAAGGGGACATCTCATGGGCGATCTAATCTCTGAAATCCTCTTTATTGGCCAAGGTCTCTTTGTCACTCTGGAACTGCTATGCGGAGGACTCAGTATCGGGATAACGTTTGGTGTTTTGTTGGCGATTCTTCGCTACAAAGGAATCGCGAGCATGCTCATTCAAAGACTTATCTCTATACTCAGGGGAACGCCCTTGATCCTGCAACTGAGCTTCGTCTATTTCTCAACACCAGCATTTTTTGGGTTCAAGCTCAGTATTCTTTCAGCAGGTATCTTAACCTTTGGCCTCAACAGCTCGGCTTACATTGCCGAGATTCTGAGATCCGGCATCGAAAACTTAAGCAGAGGTCAATTTGAGGCGGCAAAGGCATTAAATATTCCCAGTTTCTATATGTGGAGAGACATTGTCCTTCCACAGGTTCTCAAAAACATCTTACCTGCCATGCAAAGTGAAGTCATTGCCCTTCTCAAAGAGACAGCTCTTATCTCAACCATAGGCGGCTTAGACGTGATGAGATCTGCACAAATGATCTCCGCAGAAAAATTCACGTACTTCTTACCCTTATGCATTGCTGGCGCTTATTACTATGGCCTTGTTCTTATCATAGAAACTCTTGGTAAGAAGCTCGAGAAAAGAGGATCCTATGCTTAAAATTCAAGATCTTTCTCTACGATTCGCCAGCACATTAGTTCTCGACAGCGTGAATCTTGCCGTCGAAAAGGCGAGCATTGTAGGCCTTGCGGGATCCTCTGGTGGAGGAAAATCAAGCTTGCTTCGCTGCATTCAGGGACTCGAGACTCCAAGTTCGGGTTCAGTGCATTGTGAGGGACGTGTAGGTTTTATGTTTCAAGACTTTCAACTCTTTCCGCATATGACTGTCCTGCAAAATTTGATTTATGCACCCAAATTAAAAGGTTCCAAAACATATCTTGAGAAGGCAAAATCGCTTCTGAACACGCTCGGCATTCAGGACAAATCGGCCATGTTCCCTAAAAATCTGTCTGGTGGACAAAAGCAAAGAGTCGCCCTAGCAAGAGCTCTCATGATGGGTCCAGAGATACTGCTCTGTGACGAGCCCACATCAGGCCTGGATGCTTCCAATATCCTTGAAGTCGTAAATCTTCTCAAATCGATCAATGACAAAGGTGTAACCATGTTGATCGCCTCTCATGATCAGGATTTTTTAAAAGCCATATCACATCACATTGTTCATTTAAACAGAGGTAAAATCGTATGAAAAAAGATATTAAAAAAATCGTCCTCGCCTATTCTGGTGGCCTAGACACCTCGGTGATGATTCCCTGGCTCAAAAATAACTATCCCAAGACAGAGATTATTGCGGTGACCGTCGGTTTGGGTCAAAACGAAGATCTCGATGCCATTAAGCAAAAAGCCATCAAAAGTGGTGCTGCAGCAGCTTTTGTGATCGATGCTCAAGAAGAGTTCATCACAGATTACCTTTGGCCTCTCGTTAGATCTGGAGCCCTGTACGAGGAGCAGTACATCTTGGGCACTATCTCTCGTCCATTAATCGCCAAAAAACTCGTAGATATTGCCTTACAAGAACATGCTGATGCGATTGCCCACGGTGCAACCGGGAAAGGTAATGATCAGGTCCGATTTGAGTACACCATCAAGGCCATGGCTCCAGATTTACAAATCATTGCGCCATGGAGGTCTTGGGAGATTAAGTCCAGACAAGATGCTGTTCTATACGCTACGAAACACGGGATCGACGTACCCGTTTCAAAGACCAGCCCGTATTCGAGAGATCTCAATATTTGGTATGTTTCGCATGAAGGGGGGAGCATCGAGGATCCCGCTGGCGAACAGCCGGAAGATGTGCTTCTTATGACATCGAAACTCGGTAAAACGCCCGATGACTTTGAGACGCTCATTCTTGATTTTGAGAAAGGGCTGCCCGTTGCGATCAATGGTGTAAAAAAAGCACCGATCCTGCTCTTGAAGCAACTCAATGAAATAGCTGGAAAACATGGCATCGGAGTTTCGGATATTATTGAAAATCGTCTCGTGGGGATGAAGATCCGAGGTATATACGAAGCTCCGGCAGCAGCGGTGATTTACAAGGCAGCTCACAGACTTGAGGCTCTGTGCTTGGATCGAAATATGCTCCACCTCAAACAGTCTTTGAAAGCACAGTATGCCAATCTTGTTTATGAAGGACGCTGGTTCTCTCAAAGCAAAGAAGCTCTCGACGCTTTCTTTAGCACGACACAAAAGCACGTGACCGGCTCTGTGAAAATGAAGCTATACAAAGGCAATATTATCCCCGCTGGTGTCACTTCTCCTTATAGTTTGCACAGCCCCTCATTGGCTACCTTCGAGGAGGATGAGGTCTACAATCAACATGACGCCGAAGGCTTCATCAAGCTTTTTTCTCTTCCTGCCAGCGTTTATGGTACAGTCCACAGAGTCGAAGAAAGGCTGCAGGTAAAATATGAGTAACAAAGCCTGGGGAGGGCGATTTAAAAAACCCTTGGATCCCCGAGTCATGAAATTCAACGCCTCGATTGCTTTTGACCATGTTTTATATGAATTCGACATTATAGGCAGTCAAACGCACGCACAAATGCTCGCTAGACAAGGCCTCATCAGTGCTAGCGAGGCCAAAAGCATCTGCGAAGCTCTTAGAGAAATTCAGGAAGAAATCAGAATAGGATCGCATGAATTTGATGGATCATGCGAAGATATTCATATGTTCATCGAAGATCTTTTGACGAAGAAAATTGGTGGTGTCGGGAAAAAGCTCCACACGGGTAGGAGTCGCAACGATCAAGTCGCCCTGGACTTGAGACTCTATGCTCGAGATGCAGGAAGCAAAGCTAAAGAAGCCCTGCAAAACCTGCTTCTCGTCCTCGAGGAACTAGCTCAAACCCACAAAGACGACAAGCTGCCTGGCTACACTCATCTGCAGCAGGCGCAGCCTATCTATCTGGGGGCTTATTTCGGAGCTTATATCTCAATGTTCAGACGAGATTTAAGTCGACTAGGCGACTGGGCTGAGCGCATGAATTTTAGTCCACTAGGAGCCGGGGCCCTTGCCGGCAGCAATCTGCCTTTAGACAGAGCTTGGGTAGCAGAAAATCTAGGATTTAAGGGGCCTATTGAAAACACCCTCGATGCCGTTAGCGACAGAGATTATGTGATTGAATTTTGTAGTCTGGCTTCGATTGTGCTCATGCATCTTTCTCGCTTGAGTGAGGATTTGATTTTATGGGCTACGCAGGAATTCAATTTTTTAACACTCGATGATGGTTTTTCTACCCGCTCATCCTTGATGCCGAATAAAAAGAACCCTGATGTTTTAGAATTGATCCGAGGCAAAAGCGGTCGTGTCTTTGGTCACCTTATGGG
>JAGNWK010000128.1 GCA_017985985.1 Oligoflexales bacterium | reverse complement strand
AGCTTGTTCTTGTACAAAAGCATTAAATTTTTTTAAAAATTGTGCAGCAAAAGAATACTGTGGAACAAAACAGACGAAAAGCAGAATCCACCTTGACATATCTACCTCTTTAAAACATCAACTCTGGAAAAATATCGCTGGTCTTTTTTTCCACCATCCCTCTCTTCTTTTCTTGCCTTTTCTTTTAAATTGCTATCATACTTACTCAATAATTTTAGTATATTAACCATTAAAAAGGCAAGCTCTAGAAATGAGCTAGGCTTTTGTTCAAGGAGGTGACCCTATGCCCTCATCGAAAGCGCTGTGTTTTTTACTAGGCTTTTGGCTTTGTACAAGTCGTTTATCGGCAGATTCTCCAGCTCTTGAAAATAGCTATCACCCGGATGGCCGACCCAAACTTATTTTGCAGCCAGAGTTTAGCTCGGAGAACAATGGGAAAGAGCTCGTTTCGGAGTATATTCTTTCCCAAATTAATGTCTGGGTGGGTGAAAGTGACTTAGTGAATGAGGGGAGAGCTCGTTCCTATGTGAAGTCTCTAAAGTTTGAAAGTGTCACAAAAAGCCTTCTAGGGACGCACTACCATTACCAGCAGACCTATAAGGGCAATGCAATGGAGGGCAGCGAGCTTATTGTTTCGCTCCTCGGTGATGAGAAGGTCTATATGGTCTACACCACCCTGAGAAAGCCAGGGGACATAGAGATGAGACGGCATCCCAATCGAGGGCGAAGAACAAGTCATCTTTTTGACACAATCTTGACAGAAGAACAGGCCCTTGACATAGCTTGGGAAAAAATCAAAGTTCATGGCCAGCTCTTTTCAAAGCCAACGAGTGAGTTGATCTATGACGAAAATAGAAACGACGACGCTCCTCTTTACAAAGTCCTGATCAATACAGCTGCTCCCGAAGGTTCCTGGGCTGTTTACTTGGATGCTCAGTCTGGTGAGACTCTTTCTATTGAGGATTTGAGAATTCATCGTTACAAAGCAAATATTCAGATTAGCCAGGATCCAGGTGATAAAGACATTCAAGAATACGCAGGTTCAAAGCTGGTTGAAGATGTGTATACACGGTTTCGTCGGGTATTGGGAAATCAGTCTTTAAAAGGTAGAAAAAGGGCTGATTCAGAGTGGAGAGATATCTCAGATGATTATCAAGGTCCTATCTGGGATAGAAGAGAAACTACAGGCAAGTTTTTACAAAAAGAACATAAAGATCAAACCTTGGTTCCGGCATCCCCTACCAGAAGATTGAGTGGTTCAGCTCTTGTCTTCGACCCCAACCCTAGGGCGACCCTTAGAAATGCAGAGTTGGTGGATTCTTCCCCTGACGAGATGTTCTCAGCAGCCTATATACTTAAACCGCTAAGAGAGCTCAGTTTTGATGGAGAGCTGTACAGGCTTAATGGGCCTTGGATAAAAATTGTAGATTTTAGTCCACCAAACGTGGAACCGAGCACAAGTTTGGATGGAAAGTGGACAGCGAAGAGAGGTAACAACGCTTTCAATGATGTAATGACTTACTATCATATCGATAACAACCAACGGTATGTACAGTCTCTAGGTTTTCGAGGAGATAGGGGGGTGCAGAACCGAGCAATTGAAGTCGATAGCTATGGAACCGAAGCAGATAATTCTTTTTTCGATCCTCTCGCTAATCGGATAGCCTTTGGACACGGCTGTGTCGATGACAACGAAGATGCAGATGTGATCTTGCACGAGTATGCTCATGCTCTTGAATTTGGCACGAACAAACATCTGAGGGGTGGGGATAGCGGCTCCATTGGAGAAGGTTTTGGTGATTACTGGGCTGCTTCTTATCGATCAACGACAGACAACGGTGATTTTGAGCGCTTTAAGGTTTTCCCATGGGATGCCAGTGCTGGTTGCTGGCCCGGTCGCTATGTCAACAAAGTGTCCGCAAAATATGATCCCGATATGAACTACCCAGCTCATGGATCTACAGGAACATTTTCTTACGATGAACTTTGGTCTACCCCTCTGTTTCAGGCCTTCTTAACACTTACTTCCAATGGTGTTGCGAAGATCGATGTAGACAAAGCAATCCTCCAATCTTTTTTTGGTCTCGGCATGGGGATGAAAATGAGAGAAGCTGCTAAATCGATCGTCCTGTCGGCTTCGATGCTCTTTGAAGATCAAGCCGTTGCTAACGAATTTAGAAATCAATTTAAGAAGCATAATATTCTTTAGCAAGAAAGCTCACGGCCGAAAAAACTGTCTGATCACGGGAGAGATAGCATGAGAAAAATGCTAACGTTTCTAGCTCTATGGTGCTTATTAACCGATTGCAGCAGTGCAGAAAACGAAGAGCAAGAGTACACTCAGCTGAACTTAGAACTGGAACGGTCTTATCCTACTGATCAAGATCAACACTTAAGCCCACAAGTACTTCCAAATCAAAAATTTAATTTCCAAACAATTGATCCACTACCACCTGTGATTCCTCTCCTTGTTCCCAAAGGAGTGCTAAAATGGCTGCAAGATATTAGCAAAGAGTTAGAATTAAATTCCCATCTTACGGATATGGATAAAGCTGAAATTTTAAAGTGGGTTACGGTGTTCTTAAACAAGCCTGAGCATCGTGATGATTATGGTATCTTCATAAAAAAAACAGCTAGAATTTTTACCTTTCCCCAATTTGAAATGTATGTTCGAGGTCTTAATAAAAAAAATGAAGGTTTCAAGGCGATTGCGGAATCTTCTTTTACGGAAACGACGATTCTTGATTTAGCCTTAGCTCACCCAACAGAAAATGTTTTTCAGAATATATTATTTAAAGCGATTGCTAATAAAAGAATCAAAGAAATTGCTGTTTATCACGCAGCTTTAAATTTAAGGCTAGACCCTACCAAAAACTTACAGACAGAAGAGGCTAGAGCAGAACAAGCAAATATTGCCTTCCAATATCTGCTCAACACCCTCCGTTCGTTCCCAGAGAAATTTTATAGAAAAGCGGCCCAGATCCAAAAGGATGGAGTGTTTCGAGGAGAAGTCCTTGCCTTTTGCCATGGTAAGCCACGTGAAGATGATTGTTTACAGGGAGCAGAGCATGTAGATCTTGCGGATTACGTAGTGTTCACGAAAAAGTTTCAAGTAAAAGCACCTTTAACGTGTCCTGTGACTCCTCAGACAGCTCCTCCAAGCAGCTGCCAAGGGTCAGCAGAACTTTTTCCTCTCGTCAAAAACATAGTCCGTGTTGAGATCAGTGGCTTTGGCATCTGTTCTGGTTCTTTTATAAGTGATAGGCATCTCATCACAGCTGCACATTGCTTTCTTAAGGATGCCAATGGAGGATTTGTTGAAGATAATTTACTGACTCCCAACACAATTCAAGCAAACACCATCAAGATCAATCATACCGTCAAAATACACTATGCAGAATGCGATGGGACGGAAAGAAGAGTGCAAGTGCTCGATGCTTACCTTCCTGCTCAAATCCTGACTTTACCTCAAACAGAAAAAGAAACAATCGATGTTGCTATTCTTCGAGTGGCTCCCCTTATGGAAGCCAGACCAGCCAAAATATATAGCGATCCTTTTGCTGTTGCTGGACCGATATTTCCGGCAGACAAGGGGGTCCCTCTTTTGATTGGAGGTTATCCCCTCAAAAACGATCATCGAAAAACAGCAATTATGACTTACCTTCACTCCGAAGACGTAACCAAAAACATGACCCCTCTCGACCAGCTTGCTCCTGGTCCTCTGCAGGGTTTTCATGAGGATGATCCTTCAGATCAGCAGAGCTTCTCCGGTGGTCCTCTCTATCTGCAGTTTGAAACGGACTCAGCCCATGTTTGCCCCATGCTCGTCGGTACCGTTCAGGGATCTACCTCTTGTCTTCTGCAATATAAACCTGAGTCCAAGCGTCCTTCCTCTGATTCAAACTGCATGTATGGCACACATCTTGGGTCTCTAAAATTGAAGGATTTTATGACACAGATTGTTGGACTTGATGGTTTGGCTGTATACGATCTTAACGAAGGCATCAAACCTATCGGTTTTGAAATTTATTGAAATTTGTATACTCGTGAAGCCTCTCATGCGGCTCTTTGACTTCGCGCTTGCTCTGGCTTCGTCATTGCGAGGAGCCGTAGGTGACGAAGCAATCTTGCCTTACACGGAGATTGCTTCGCTGCACTCACAATGACGGGCTTGCACTCACAATGACGGGCTTGCACTCACAATGACGGGCTTGCACTCACAATGACGGGCTTGTGATTCTGTTATTGTGAGTGCAATGCTAAATCCCTGACAGTTCGCCAGAACCGCTTAGAGAGTGACCTGCATACGCCATAGAAGAGTTGAGTTCCCCAGCAAGGTGAGGAGTGCTCATAAGGGCTTCAACGGCTTTTAAACCTTGATCCTGGAAACCATGGAAGGCTACTGTGCGGTGAGGTTTCAGCAGAGAAAGTTCATAGAGCTGAGCATAGGCGGACAGGATCTTCGCGTTGGACTTAAGTCGGCTATAGGATCGACCAACGGCTAGACTGTACTGTCCCCTGGCTTCAGCTTCCAAAGCAGCGACCTTTGCTGAAGTCTCTGCCTCCAAGAGAGAAACTTCAAGACGGCCGATCTCTTCTATATCAACCTTTGCTTTCTCTAACTGTGCAGCCACAGCATCGAAAAGTTGCTGAGACACATCAGGCAGAAGACTCAGTCTGCTGATAAAAACAAGGTTGATTTCAAGTCCCCAGCGACTGATTTCCCCCTGTATATCATCCTTCAGTGTTCTACCCAGCTCACTGCGATTGCTCAGAATTTGACTGAATTCAAAAGTCCCTAATATGGACGTCGCTGAGCAGGTGAGGATACTCTGTAACGACTTCTCCCAATTCTCGACTTGGAACAATGAATTTTCTTGAGAGTTGATCCTCAATTTTACCTAAAGATCGATTAGGATAGTCGTACCCCGACAGTCATTGACATGAATCTGGCTATAGTGTCTAAAGTCTCGCTTGGTTGAAACAA
>JAGNWK010000051.1 GCA_017985985.1 Oligoflexales bacterium | reverse complement strand
GATCTAAGGTGGTCTTCACTAAGGAGGAAGATGCTCCTCGAATTCTGGAGCAGGCCTATGCTATGCAAAAAAGTATGCAAGGCCAGGCTTCGGGTTATGATCTCCTCACGCAATGCTATGGTGGACTGCTCCTCTACCAAGCCGATCTTATGACCTGGCCTGGTGCTTGGCATCAACAGAATGAATTTGAAAGTCAGCTTCTAAGTTTTGTTCATATTTTTGTGGGGGGAAAAGGTGCCCCCACAACGGAGCTCTTGAAGGATACTGTGCCGTGGCTAGCTAAGAAGCAGGGGGAATTAATTCAGCTTTCCAATAGTCTCGTAGATATGCTTCTGCATTTTTGGAGGAGTCCGAGCTTGGAGAGTAAAAAAAATTTTTTTACTCAGCTCCAAGCGTGGAGAGTGTTTTTCTCATCAGCTCCTCATTACCCTAAAAACTTATTCCAGCAATTAAATGTCATTCCAGGCTTAGACCATAGTTGGACTTATAAGAGCTCTGGTGCAGGGGGTGAAGATGCGCTGATTCTATTCGGAGATAAACAAGACTTAGTTTTTGCGACTAAAGTCTTGCAGGATCGAGGGTGGTTTAGACTTGATTTGAAACTTGCCAAGCAAGGCCTGTCCTTTGCTAGTCACCGCTAGAATAGCGAGGTGATTTCATGATATTTCTTGACTGCACTTCGCTCCAACCTGTCTAAATAACTGATGTTACGCATGAGACCGAAAATTGGGACGTGAGCTCATTTGAAAAATTAGATTTTCAAATCTTTCAGAATTTGCTCGATAGCGTCTGCAACTTTTCCCATGGCTTCTTCTGTGTCGAGCTCAGTTCTGAATTGAGATGCTTGTTTAAGGAGATTGTCCATTTCCGCAATGATGAGATTACCTGGGCTGTAAGGGAAGCTTGTGCTTCCAAATTTCTTTGTGTCGTGAACACTGCGAGAGACAACAGTTTCTTTGGTGATCGGGAAGCATTCTGTTTCTTTGTCGCCAAGAGTGCAGCCTTTTTTAGAAAGATGGGCAATGAGTCTTGCTGTTGCTTGGATCATATCTTCATTGACTTCAGTGACCTGATAACCTTCTGCCGGGCATCCAACACTGTCATAGCAACCCAGAAAGGCGATGCCAATACTTCTCTTGTTTGATCTGAATGTATGAGCTCCCACAAAACGGGGCGCCCTTGCTTCGTAGATGGTCCCATCGGGAGAAATCATGAAGTGGTAACCGATATCAGCCCATTTTTTGTCTTCGATATGGAGCTTTTCAATAGCACGAACAATAGCCAGTTCATCTTCTCTTGGTAGACACTCTTTGGCTCTGTAATACTCTGAACCTGTCACGCTGTGATTGATGATGCAGACGTCTTTCCCATCATCAAGATCTATCTTTTTGTTTTTGAGAAGAGTGTCATAGTCTCTTACATGTTCACTCCACTCTGATCGAGGAATGTACGAATCACCGAAGACTTTTTTGAGTTCGGGATTTGCTAAGAGAGAAGGTGAAGTCAGAGAAAGGAAAAACAAAGAGGCTATGGTCTTAAAAATTGTTTTTGTCATATAAATCCTTTTTTGTTGGAAAGAAACATAACTAGTATTATACATGGATTTTGTTAGAATTCAAACAATTGGATATTTATATAATTATTACGGATAGTTATACTCTGTTTTTTATTGGAAAACTGAACGAAATAGCTTTCGAGCTAAGTCTGGATCAGGTCTAGCCCCTTAAAACTGTAGCTGCTCTTACCCCAAAACAGTGCGGAGTAGAATCTAAAGAAAGAGATAAGCTGTAGAATCATGGTTATCCCAAAAAGCACACTTGCTGGCAGAGACAGATCTCTGAGTACGTGCAAGGTAAGTTCGAGGCCCCAGTAGCCTAACGAAGGGGGAAAACAAGAAAAAGAAAGAGCGCTAACGAAAGTAAAAGACGCGAGCCAAGGCAAGTCCTTTGCGAGACCAGCCCCGAACTGGTGAGGGAGCTCTGAAATGCCTGTTCTTCTTTCACGAGTAATCTCAAGTGCTAATATGACAAGTCCAGAACTTAGGAAGTTAAGGGAAAACTGCTTCAATCCTGCCAGTAACAGAGTTTTATCGATAAGAGCTTCTAATGCAAAAGCAGAGGCTATGATGAGAGCTGCCTGGGCCTTAAGCCAGCAGGAGACGATGTGTTGGGTGGATCTCTCTGAGCAGCTGACCCAGATCCAGATAAAACTAAGCAGAGCTAGGACGATAACTATGCTCTGTAGAGTGAAGAAAGTGAGGGACAAGTTAAAGTATTTAAGAGCTAGCCAGAACAGGCCTAGGCCAGGAAGGCTAAAGTTTAGCCAGACGATTTTTTGAAATGAAATTCTCAATGTCAGAGCCCCTCTCTGCAGCCATTGAGGGATGAAGAAGCTGTTAAGACTGAGCATATATAGTTTTGTCGTGAAGTTTTTACCGTAGATCTGCTCTCCCCAAGGTGAGCGATTGTCTTTGAGGTGGGCGATCTCATGAAAGGCTGAGAGGATCGAAGGGGATTGGAGAAATTGTAAGGTTCTTGTCAGCATGTGTCCAACTATGTGCAGAAGAGCGAGACTGTACCACCCCAAACCAATTTCGATGTAGATCAGACCGACCTGTGTCATCGAGGCATAGGCGAGTTGAGTTTTGATGTCGACTCGTGTGCTGCCGACAAGTCTACCGTAGAGAACCGTCAGTAGCCCTGTGCCGATGATAAAACCTTGCAAGTACAGAGATTCTTCAAAGAAAGGACTGAGTCGAAGGAGACAGAAAGCACCCAGATGTATGGATATTCCCCCGTAGAGGGCCGCACTGGATGAGGTGGGTCCTTCCATGGCTTTGGCTAGCCAGGTACAGAAGGGGAATTGAGCTGATTTGGTCAGAGTGCCCAGAATAAGAAGGAAAATTGCAAGTGTCCCCGCAGGAGAGTTAGGCAGGGTGTTACTCGTCCAGAGGTTCATCTCAAAGTAGTTTTCATGCGCCAATATAAGAGCAGCCATCAGAAAAAACATATTGCAAATGACATAGTGTACCAACGCATAAAACGCATTGACGACGGGCTGAGCTCGTTCGTGATAAAAACTGATAAGAAGGACGGAGCACAGGGATACAGCTTTCCAAGCGACAAGAAATATAGGAAAACTTGCGGTAAGGATGACGATGAGAACAGCGATAATAAAACAGAAAAATACTAAGAAAAATCGATGAAAACCCTGATCCTTATGCAGGTAGGATGAAGAAAAGTGAGTGATCAGCCAAGCGATGAGAAAGATGAGCGTCGCAAAAAAGAGGCTCATCTTGTCACAAAAAAAAGAGATAGGGATTTCAAAGAAAGGACCTATCTGCCATTGTGCGAGGAGGACAACCTGCTCTTGTTCTGAGAACGTAACGAATAGCATGAGAGCAGAACATAATAAGAATCCAAGCGAAAAAAAGACATATAGAATTCTAGTCAGCGACTTTTCAGACAGAGCTTGCATATATTTCAAACCTCTTATTTTTCAGAATCTGGATTTCTTTTTTTCCAGGCTCGATCCAGGCGAGCTGAATCCATTCGTTGTGAGTCATACGAGCGAGAACTTCACATTTGGCGAGGACGTACTCGATCTGCTCTTTTCTTGCTTCTAAGAGAGTGAAGAGTCTGAGCGGCTCATGAATTTCGATCATCTGACGGACTAGCCCTGTTCGGAGATCGCTGAGGGCTCCGTTCATAACACCGATAAGGCCGGTAGGGTTGTGAGGGAGTTTGGTCCCAGCTCCATAAACTTCGTTGTCGACGCAGGAAAAATAGTACTCCAGATTGATCCCTGCACAGACAGGGATGATCGTATTGAGTAGAGAGAGAAGGATGTCGCCACTCTTGTCCGTCTGGTGTTCGTAGGAGACGAGAAAACTTCGGCGAGAGAGGTCTAGCCCACGGGAGAGCTCTCGACTCCCGACAAGGCAGGAGGCGTTTGTTGCATGTCCATATTCAGGTCGAGGTTCTGCTAGACTCAGGGCTCTTTTCTCTACATGTTGGATAGCTTCCCCTATCTTGACTTGCTTGGCACTTGCAAAGCGTCGGCTCCGCTCAAAAGCATTAAGACTGCGAGCCTTATAAAATATTTTTTTTGTTTTTTTGAAAAGTTGTTCGATCTGGGGACTTAGGTTGGTTGTGTCGTAAAATCTCAGTTCATCAGAGCAGGTGTCGTGATTGGCTCCTATGAACACAGTTTCGTCTGGAATGTGGATCCCTCGTTGTGCCAGTAATTTGCGAACCTCTGTTTGGTTGGCCATATACGCAAAGGCTCTGGCATTTGTTCCCCCTCGACGTCCTCCACAGGCACCACATTCGTAGGCTGAGCGATGGGGATTGTTGAGGCTGTGGGAGCCGTGCCCAACGATAAAGATAAGGGGTGAAAAATGGTTAAGGCCTATCGTTTGGAGGAGGTCGTAGACCTTATCGGCCATGTCATGAGTTTGAAAGCCATGCTGGAGAGTGTTCTCTTGCAGTGCGGAGCTTATTCTCAAATGTGAACTCTCCTCGCCTGAACTGCGTTCACTTCCGAAATTTTCCACGTGGAGGTGACCCTCTTCATCGACAGAAAGTCTTTGTCGCAGAGTCCGGATGAATTTTCCGTAATGCTGTGGAAAGAAAATCTTCGCTAAGAGAGGGAAGAGGGATAGGAAGCCAAAACTTAGGTGGAGCAAACTGCCACGGAGAGCCTGTCGATTGATATCAAAAAGATGAAGGGAGAGCTGTCGCAGGCGAGCTCTTGTCGATTCAGCTTTTGTGGAGGAGTGAACTTCTTTGACGGTTGTTTTGGGATTGATCACAATGGGACAGAACGGGGCAGTTTTTTTCTCTCCGAGAGCTTGAAGTGACATGGCTACTCCAAAAAAACCAGCAGCACCAAAAGTCTCACAAGTCGGTTCGCTGTTCTCGAGATGGCGACGGAAGGACTCTTCTCTTTCATCTAGGCAGAAGACAGCTTGAAAAGTTCTCGATAAGTTCTTTCCCCATTTTTTGTTGTTGAGAATTTTTAGCGAAAGTTCTCTCTGGTAAGTGCTTTCAAAGGCTTGGTGCAACACCCTGCGGCAGAAGATATCATCTGTTATGAGAAGAGCGTCGAGAGTTCGACCTAGCTCTGGTCCAGACATCTTAAAATGCTGGAAGGGGGGCTCCTTAAGAATGCGTAGGCTGTGCCAGGTCTGCATCCAAAGGTGCTCGTCAGGACTTGCTTGAGGGAGAGATTCAGATTGTTTGCTTTTTGCCAGAACGGAGCGTTTCCCGAGTGATGCTGTTAGAGAGAGCCTGATGAGAAGTCGTACGGCGAGATAGTCTAGCAGTGAGCAGGATAGTTTTTTATATGGGAGTAAGTCGGGTTCTTTCTCTATCTTGTTCATCATCCCTGCCCAGCCTGGGAGTGCAAGGAGCTCAGAGAGAACGAGGGTTCTTATTTCTGTGGCTGATGTCATATCTTCTTGGGTAAGTATCGTTTTGATCAGCGAATAGGCATCTCCTGTTGAACTTACAAGATCGGGTCTCATCTTTAAGATCTTGGGAGCTCTTGTTTCGAGGTAGGCCTGCAGCAGGCCCTTCTCTCGATGGGGCATTGGCCATGAGGCTAAACCCTGATCTAAAAAGGCAGAAACAAAGACTATCGTTTCTTCATCTACAGGGCTCAGGCCTAGGTGCTGTTGGGGAACTGCGCTTTTCTTTTGTAGAAGGTTGAATTTCATTTTGAGCTGTTTGAGCAACTCATTCCACAGTGGTAAGTCTTCCTTTTTGAGTAAATACGGAATGGAAGCCCGGGTCCTTTTTTCAAAGGGGATTCTGAGCAGACTCATCCATACTTCGCGAGTCCAATATGGATTTTCCGAAGAACTCATCTCAGCAGAGTTCTGATCTTTATGTTCTGGATAGAATTTTTCGATAAGTTCTTCCAGAGCTATTTCAATTTCACTATTTGTGATGCGCCCTTTGTTCCAAAGTTCAATGTAGGTCAGATGACTCAAATAGGGTTCCGCCCCGTTCTGTGCTGCAGCGTTTTCCACCGCATCAAAGAAGTTTATATCTTCTAAAGATTGCAAATTGTTTTGGTGAATGAAAACAGAGAGGGGACCCTGCTCGGGGACTTGCAGGCGTGCTTCTTCTATGGTGAGGAGGATGGGGTCTGTCGTGTTTTGCAATTCCCCTTTCGAGTTTGGTTTCATTTTTACATTGATTCCTGTTTTAAAACGCTTTTCTGATTCTGGGGGAACCGGCTACGCACCTATTCGATAAAGCCTGCCCTGAGCGGAGTCGGACGGGATCAAGGCAAGATTTTGCTCAGGCCCCCTCCTTGCTCATCCTTGTGGAATCTGCCCTTTTTTCTGAGATTTTCAGTTTTTGTAAGGGTCTCGAATCAAAGTGGACTGATTGTGGGAAGAGAGGCCTCGGTGTTTATCTGTCCCATAGATCACAAAATCTTCCTTCAAGTCTTTTTCTAATTCATGGAGCTTTTTTCGAACACTGTGATCGATGACAAGCGCTCGACTGAGGTCGAGATGCAAAGGTTTTTTCTCTGTTTTCGAGATAGCTGCCATTTTTGTTACCGAGATGAAGTTTGAAAAAACAAGGGGGCCTTCCATCGAGAGTACGTTTTTATCCACATCTTTTTTCAGAGATGTTTTCGCTTTGAAGAAATCGCTGACTGGAACACCTCTTAGGCGATGAAGCAAAATTTTGATGGCCAAGCCAGAGAAAACACCAGTAAGGATGTCAGAGGCGAGAGTGATTAAGAGCGTGCTCGTGAAAAGGAGAAGTTGGTCCCAGCCAATTTTGAAAACTTTTTTAAATTCTAGCGGCGAAGCTAGGCGTGCCCCTGTGTAAACCAGCATGGCTGCCAGCACAGTAATAGGGATGTGATGCAAGAGGCCAGGGATAAGGCAGACAAAGGACAGCAGAAACATCGCTTGATAGAAGTTGGACCAGTGGCTTTGGGCGCCATTATCGATATTAGCTTTGCTTCTGACAATTTCTGAAATCATAGGTAAACCACCAAGTAAGGAGGATAAGAGGTTGCCGGCCCCTACTGCAAACAGATCTTTATCAAGGTCGGAGTGTCTTTTCTTCGGGTCGAGAGAGTCTACAGCCTTGACAGTAAGTATTGATTCGATACTTCCGACGAGAGAGAACATAAGGATGTATTTGAAAGATGCAAAAGAAAAAAATTGGGAGAAGTCAGGAAAACTGATTCCAGCCAGCATATTGCTTGGCAGATTGATAAGAAATTTGGGGTTCATCTCATAGTGATGACCAAAAAGGCTGTACTCATGGCGGACATCAAAATTAAAAAAGAAAGAAAAGCTGAGTCCGATACCGATGACGAGTACTGAGGCGGGGACGAGGTGGAGCCACTTGGCTTTAACTTTGGGGATGAGGAACAGGCAGAGCAGCGAGAGTAGCCCTATCAGGAAAACCTCTGGGTTGAGATTCGCTAGGCTATGGGGAATCTCTGCTAAGAGAGCGAGCGGTTCCTTGGCCTCTGGGGCCACTCCCAGCAGGAGATGAGTCTGCTTGGAAATAATGATCACTCCGATGGCAGCGAGCATGCCATGGACAACAGAGGGTGGCATCAGCTCACCAAGAAAGCCGGTACGGAGAAAAGAGAGAGAGATCTGAACGAGCGCGGCGACGACACCAACAGCAAGGCAGCGATGATAACCGAGGATGAGGTCCCCAGCGCCTAGCTCTTGAACACAACTTAGGGTGATGACAATAAGACCAGCGGCTGGTCCCTTGATGGTGAGAGCAGAGCTCCCTAGAAAACTGGCAAGAGCTCCCCCTATACCAGCTGTGATGATGCCGGCGATGGCAGGAAAACCACTGGCAGAGGCAATCCCCATGCAAAGGGGTAGAGCAACGAGAGAGACCAGAAAACCAGAGAAGAAATCGGGAGAGATCCTTCTTTTAGTGTCGGCTTGTTTTGGGGTCTTGTCGAAAACAGAAAAGGATGATGAATTTTGTTCCATTTTTTGTATCCTATGTCTGCATGTGAAAACGTCTTGAAGGTCAAAGTCTTGCCCCTTATTTGGCAGTACTTAAGATTTGAGCTCATAGGGTGGTCTTCTTCATGCACCAGCGATAATATCGAGTGTGTTTGCGCTGGCGTTACTGCGAAGATCTCCATATGGACCCAAGTTTAAAGGATAGTCAAAGAGGGGGAAGACTTCTTAGCTATGCTACACCTATGGTCATATAAATGCGATATTTTGCCTATTTTATCAGAACTTTGAGTGTCCTCTTCTGTCTGCAGTGTGTTCAAAGTGTTGCTCTAGCCAAAGTTTCAGCCTCTGAGTCCACTTGGCTGCAGTCAGCTGACCCCGCTAGCATGGATATCTACCTGATCACCGTTGGGCTTGGTCCCAGTCTGGATAGCCGATTTGGTCACACGATTCTGCGGTTTGTTGATCGCCAGTCAGGACGGGACAGGGTCATGAATTGGGGCACTTTTGATTTCTCGGACCCTTGGTTCTATGTCAATTTTGTGCGCGGTAAAATGCGATATTGGCTCAGTGTCGATAACACCCAAGATTTTTTGACCTGGTATGGACATCATTACGGCAGGAACGTCTTCCAGGAGAAGCTTGAGCTCAATTTGGCCCAAAAATTAATTCTGACCCAGGCTGTTGCTGAAAATCTGAAAGAAGAGAATGTATATTTTTGGTACGACTTTTTCTTCAACAACTGCTCGACCATTCCTAGAGACCTGATAAACAAAGCTCTTAGTGGGCAAATCGAAATTTTTGCAAAGCAGCATCCTGCAGAAAAGAATCTCAGAGCCTATGTTCGCGAAAATTTGAACTACCCAGATCCTCTAGCGTGGATGCTTGATATTTTACTGAACTCTCGGGTCGATGTTCCCGTTACCTGGTGGGAGGAGATGTTCTACCCGGCTAAGCTGCGGGAGTATCTCCTTGCTTTTCGCGTGAAGGCTTCGAGCCCGTCTGGAGAGGCTCCTCTTCTTTCTTCGACAGAGGTCTTGGTTCAAGGTCAGCCTTTCCCCCCCCACGACTCAACGCTTTATCCTTACCTGACTTTTTCTGGCCTTGTTCTTAGTATGTTGGTGTTTTTCTTGATGAGAAAATCTGAGACTCGTTGGATGGCTAGGTGGCTCTTTATCCCGCTGTCTTTGTTCTGGGGACTCGTCTCGGTTATCCTGTCTTTGCTCATGTTATTGGGTTGGCTTGCTTCCGAACATAAACTCCTCTATCACAATCCCCACCTTTTGTTGTTTTGGCCGACAGATCTTATCTGGGTCTTCAGTGCTTTCCATTTCGGGGGGAAAAGAAGGAGCAAAGGGCAGTTTGATTTCCGTCATTCTCTGCACCGTCTTCTGATCTCTTACTCTTCCCTGCACCTCGTTGCGGTGGCTATTTTTCTTGGTTTATTTTTTATCAATTATTTCGATCAGAATCTTATTCGCACAGTTCTTTACATTGTGCCTATTCATCTGTTCTTTCTTCTACTCCATAGGATCCGTTAAGGGGCAACAGGGAGAAGCATGTCCTTAAAAACATCTTCAGCCATCGAAGACATCATCTTTGATTCTTTAGGTTTATTTAATTCTTTTCCTAGGACAATATCCAAGTCTTCATGCATGGCTACATCGACAAAGGATTTAGCTTTATCTTTTTTACTAACATGAACAAGACCTTCACATACGCACAGATACGATTTTTCTGTACTTTCCTCGACGACAAATTTGGTGCCACGGACACCCATCACTGCCGTTTTCGTATGAACCATGAAGCTGTCGGGTCTAGCCGTTTTTTGGATATAGGAGTAGAGTTTTCCAGAGAGCAGAGTAAAAATATTTTTTGAGCTACTTAAATTGTCAGCGCGAACTTTTCCATGCACCAAACGTACCAAACTTTGGTCGGCAAGCTTTAAGTCAATAAACGATCCATCAGCTTGGGCTTCAATGGTCGCTCCCTCCGGGATTTTACTCCCATTGCTTTGAATTTTTTTGCCATTCACAACGACGCTACCCTTCCATCTATGGACTACAGCTGAGTCTTGTGAAAAACATGAGCTTGTATAAAAAAAAGCAGACAAACACAGTAAGTTCAACGTGATGTGTTTTATAGGAAATTGAATGTCAAAAAGCATAACGGTTCTGTCCTCATAAATTTTCATCAATCTTATTTGATTCTAACATGAAAATGGGGTCAGCCCCTTTTATGAGCATGACCCCATTTTCCATTTCCCATTCGGGGTTGACCCCACTTTCTGGTCAGACCACTTCTACATCGATGACATTGCTGTAGCTGCGTCTGCGGACCTGTCGTTGAATGACATATTTTTCTGAGGACTCAGCACCTAAAGCAACAAGCCAAGAGAATGTGACGAGTAGGGGATTGGCGTGCCAGTAATTCATGGTGGCTAAAATCGCAACGAGGTAGTGGGGGCAAAAGATAAAGCCTAGCCACCAAAAAAAGCCACCAAACGGAATGGAAGAAAAGAACAGGGTGAGTCGGGGGAAGAAGGTCAGAAAAATAAGAATGAAAAATCCGTGGTGATTCCAATAGCTATCGCGGCCGAACTCAACACCAAAGAAAGCCATGGACAGAGTTGTCAGAGCACATAGGACGACAAAAACGAAGAGAAAACGTAACATCTATTTTATTCCTGGAGGATGGACTTTCTTTTTTGTGCGAAAATTTCCTGACTTTCTCCAATCTCCGCTTCTAGGGGAGAGGTTCTCTTCCTAAGCACACACATATAATAGTAGAGATCTGAGCCCAGTAGGAGTTGACCTCACGACAAAAGTTGGAGACAATTCGTTTCTTGTTCTTTGAGGATGACGGCTTTCTGATGCTTCTTCCTGAGTTGTTGGCATGATGGGGACAAGATTCATCATGGCACCCGACGCTGCTAGCATAGGCACCGCTATCGCAGCATGACAAGCCTCTTCACTTGCTGGCTCGTGTGCAGGTGCTTCTTCAGGAGGCTCTTCTGTTTCAGAAGCAGGAGCTGCGACCGGTGGAACCTCTGGTGTCTCATCAGGTGTAGAACTTAGACTTCCATCTTCAGCAATAGCGATCACATCCCACAGTGGATCAACCGGTGGAGGGACAGGACTTTGGTTTGTTACAGGCGGTGTTGTTCTCCGACCCCAGTTCCAAAATTTAAAAGATACAGCAGAGGCAGGCGAACTTACCAAAACAAGAAGACAAGCTATTACAAAAGGGCGTAGATTTTTTAGCATAGTCACCTTTCAGATGAAAATGGGGTCAGTCCCTTTTATAAGCATGACCCCATTTCCTATTTTCCATAAAGGGGGCTGACCCCATTTCTTAGCCTTCTAACTTATCGATGATGGTTTCTAGGTAGTCTTCTCTCGTTTTAAAGGAGCGGACAGAGTAGCTTTCGTCAAACCATTCGATCATAGGCTCATTCTTAGGTGTGGCTGCAAATTTAGAGATTTGGGGATAATCAGATAGAAACTGCAACAAACGCCCCCCAGGTCCTTGAGTGTCTCGACCATAGGTTTCTTTTAAATAACGCAGCACAAAATAAAGCAAAAGTGGATCAAGTTCTTCCGCCAGAAGGAAGGCGTCGTATAGGGGGACACTCCCACCTTCGATGGCGTCCATCATCTTGTACACATTTCGTTTTGTCATATTGTCCATATTTCTTTTTTCTGCCAAGCGTAATCGCTAGCCTTATGGGTTAATGAATAACTAATTTTTTATGATTTGGGTTGGGGATTTGTCATGACGACCATCCGGTGTCTAGCACTATAAAGATTTTAGGAGAATGGAAAAGCAAAAACAACGCCATCTTGACGGCTAACTGTTTTCCTATAAGCTTCAGCAGTGTGTTCCTAACTGATCCGAGCAGGAGGCCTGGAAATGAGTGTTCCTTCACCAGAGTTCCAAACTCTTTTATTTTGCGTGATGCTGAGCCCTCTTTTAGGCTGTTTCTTTACCTTTCTCAAAAGAAAAGGTTTAAATCGTAGATTTTTTTATGCTTTGGTCCTCGCTCTACCTATCTTCAATATAAGTGCTCTCCTCTACTTGGGGGCTTACGAGCAAGCTATTCTGGTGGGACCATTTTTTTGCTTTTCCCTCGATAGATTCTCTCTGTTCTTTTGTCTTCTCGTAAATTTAGCTTTGTTCTTAACGACCATCTATACGAGCGGATATTTGAGGTATAATTTTGAAGCCAAGCGTTATCACTTCCACTTTTTTCTTTTTCTGGCAACGGCCACATCTATAGCTACTGGGGTTGCTGGTAATCTTGCCACTGTCTTTTTTTTCTACCTTTTGAGCATTCCTTGTGTCGCTCCTCTGATCTTGCTTAGAGGGACGGAGAGAAGTCTCTATGTAGCGAAGGTTTATTGGCGCACCGTCCTCACTCCACCCCTGGTTCTTCTTTTTCTCTTACTTGTTTTGACTCCAGATCTCCGATTTTTTTTGATGCCTTTTCAAGAGCTAGCTATAACAAAACTTGGATTTAATCACTGGCAGGCAAGTTTACTGCTAGTTCTTTTGATTCTTGGTTTCTCTAAAAACTCAGTGGCTCCTTTTCATTTTTGGCTTCCTATGACTAGCCTGGCTCCTGCACCAGTAAGTGCGTTGATCCATACAGCTGGTATCATTCAAGCTCCTGTGCTTGTTCTGCTTAAGGTGTGTCGCTACATTTATGGGCATGATTATCTGATCTTTTTGAACACAGAGTTTTTTTACACTGGTTGGCTCTTATACCTTTGTGGAGGGACGGCTCTTTACGCTGCATACAGAGCATATCGAACTCAAGATATTAAAGAGCGATTCTCTTTCTCTACAGTGAGTCAGTTGTCTTATATCATTTCTGCGGTACTCCTCGGCAGTAAGCAGGCTATGATCGGAGCTGAGCTTCATATGATTTCGCATGCTGTGGCGAAGATGAACTTGTTTTTCATTGCAGGGATTTTTGCGACTCTTTGTAATGCCAGCAAGACTTTTGAACTAGCTAGGTTTGCCCCCCACTATAGGCCTCTTATCTTTGCGTTTGGTGTTTCCGGCCTCTCTATTGCAGGGGTGCCTCTTTTTGCAGGATTTTTGAGCAAGGACATGATTCTTCTAGAGGGTGTGCATCAGAATCATTACGCTGTAGCTGTTTTTTTGCTGGTTGGAAGCTTTATCAATATTCTTTACATTTACCCGATTCTTAAGGCGGGTCTGTTCGGTAAAAAGATTGAGGGTTATACAGCTAGGGTCATCCCCTGGTCGATGAAGCTAGCTGTTCTGGCCTGTCTGCTTTTGACTCTCACGTTTTCTCAATATGTAAATCGCCTTATCGAGATCTTCGCACCTTAGGAGCTATCTCAAAATCTATTTCCATCGATCATGGAGCCAGAAGTACTGTTCTTTGTGTTCTCGAATGCAGTCTTCTAGACGCTGATTGAAGTAGAGGCTGTTTTTCAAAGTGTCGTCTTCAATATTATCGCTAGACTGCAAGTCAAATTCTGGAGAAATATGGACGCGGTGCTGACCAACACTGATACGATAGCTATATCCTAGAAGTATCGGAGCTGGATTCTTTCTCCAAAAGGCTGCCAGGCTTGTGTTGGTCGTGGCGGGGGTGCCGAAAAAAGGTAGTCTTGGGCATGAGCCTTTAGCCTGATCCATGACAAAGCCGACGATGTGCCCACTGGCTAAGTTTTTCTGTATCCCGCGATAGGCATCCCCTTTTTTCTGTCTTGGGATGGCATAGAAACGATTTTTTGCACGAAGTTCGGATACAAAACGATCAATTGAAGGTGATCCTACTTTTTTCAGAACAATATGAACTGGTGCAATCTGGCGACTGACAGCTGCTCCCATCGCTTCCCAGTTCCCTAAATGCATACAAAGTACATAGAGGCCCTTGCCTTTTTGGAGGGCATTTTGAGCATGTTCTACCCCTATGATCTCTGTCTGATCACCAATGGAGCCGTCTCGGAAGTGCAAAAATTCGAGACTCGTTAGGATAAAGTTATAAACGGATAGATAGGCCACTCTTCGGCGTTCGGCGTGGTCCATCTCCGGAAAGGCTCGAGTTAAGTTCTGAAACATCAATTTGCGGCGTAGTCTGAGAACAGAGAAAGAAAGAAATGCAAATGAGTGAGCTATGGCAGGTAGAAGTTTGAGAGGTACTAGGCTCAGAAGGTAGGAGAATAGATTGATAGCAAAATACATCTCAAGTCTTTCTTTTCTTAGGGACCTTTTTCAAGGGAACCAGCTGTGCACCCGTTCGATGGAGAACGGGTGCACAGCTGGTTCCCCGGATCCCCACTTCATATATGTTAGGGGCGATCTATAAATTTTCTGGAATAGCGAGGAACTGAGCCGCCGAGAGTTCTTTAGGGCGTTGACGCGGATTTTGCCTGGTGAACAGGACACTGTCCATGGCTTTTTTCTCGCAAAGACCAAGGCTCTTTTTTACTGCAGAAGTTTTGGCGGGAACGATGAGGTAGATCTGATCAAGATAAGAAACATACTTTCCCACCAGATTTTGGCAGGTTTTGGCTTGGGGTAGTTCTTCTATGTTTTCAACTCTTCTCTCGTCATATCTCATCTTGAATTCAGAATCTAAAATAGAAGGCATGGGATCAGCGTCAGCTAAAAAATGCATTTCCTGTTCAGTCAGTAGAAGGGTCTTCGCTCCGACTGCTTTATTCTTTTGTCGATGTTCCAGAAAGCTGTCGTAATCGGGAAACACTCTTTTCTTACATTTTTCGGTCCAAAATATTGACGTCTGGTCAGATGCTAGCGAAACATAATGTCCATTCATCTCAGCGCAGGTCTTCATCTTTACCGGAATGATCTTCAGATCTTCTAAGGGTAATGCCTCTAGAGTTTGGCTGGTCACTTCTTTGGGAGCAAAAGACCCTTTGCTGAGAGACGCTAGTTTTTCCCTTGATAGACGGATTCGAGTGCAATTTTTTACTTGGAAGACTTCCCCGTAGAAGCTGATCAGTTTGCCGTTGTAACGCTGACATTCTGCTTTTTTCTCAGATGGACTGAGTTCTTTCCTGTCGATATCTTCAAATAAAGCGGGATCCTTAGCAGGGGGAGGAGGACTGTCTTTTGGATTTTTGGGTATAGGGCTGGGGGAAGGGGATTCCCCAGAGTCTCCTTCTGACTGAGGTCCTTCATCGACTTCAGGCATAGCTGGTGGCTCGGGAGCCTCCCCTTCATCAGCAAGGACAGGTCCATTTGAAAGGAGAAAAAAGAACAAGGGAAGGCAAAGTTTCCCTAAATAAACTCTTAAGACATACATGCAAAATTTTCTTTCCAACATCCAAGACTCCCTCTCAAGGGTGCGCGTCCATTACAGCATATGAGCGACCAGCAAAGTTCTATCCTCAACATCGGCAAAATTTTTACATCCTGTAGCGGAGCCGTGGATCTAGATGGGGTCGCCTGATGAAAGTTTTTGCTTTAATTGAAAAAAGCCCAACCAGACGGTTTGGGCTTTTAATGAAGCAAGGGACGTATAGCCCTTGAAATCAGGACAATACCAAAGTGTGCTAGCTCGACTACTCAGCAGGAGGAGGAGGAGCTTCTGGAGTGGCTCCTTCTGCGTGTGGAGCAGCTTCTGGCGCTGGAGCCGGTACTGGTACCGGAGCTTCAGCTGCTGGAGCTGGTAGTTCTGTATTTTCCATAACACCTGCACCACCGCCATCAGCTGATTCAGGAGCTGGGGCTTCGTGCGCTGGAGCTTGGGAAGCTTCCTGCCCTTTCTTTCCAGAACAACTTTCAACACAAGAACTTGTTAGGAAAGCAATACCAAGAACGACAATGAGTTTGCAGATGAGCGACTTCAAGGTTATATCCTCTTCGTAAGTAAAAAAATGAGACCGTTAAAAAAGACCGAAGACATACAGCTACCTCTAATTTTGAAACTTGTCAATTCCTGCCATTGGAAACGAACCATGTCTTATAAGAACCTAAGGGACTATCTAACGGTATTGAGGAACGAAAAAGAGCTGATCGAGATCGATGCTGAAGTTGATCCCAAACTAGAACTTGCTGAAATCCACAGGAGATTAGCGGCAGCCGACGGTCCAGCTATTCTTTTCAAAAATATAAGGGGAAAAGCTTTTCCCGTTGTGACGAACCTCTTTGGCTCAGTCAAAAGAGTGGACTTAGCCTTCGGGACTAAGCCGAAACAATTCATCGAAAACTTATCAAAAATTCCACAGGAACTCTTGCCTCCGAGCCCCTCGAAAGTGTGGGGTCTCAGAAAACTGCTCTGGCAAAGTCTGTTTAAACTTGGGTTTAAGAATGTTCGTCAGGCGCCAGTCCTGCAGAGACGACTGGCAGAGGCTGACATGACTAAAATTCCCGCTATCACCTCCTGGGAGGAAGACGGCGGTCCTTTTCTCACGCTACCTTTGATTCATACGGAGAGTCCCCATCTTGGTTCAGCTGCCTCCAATCTTGGGATCTACCGGGTTCAGGTTTTCGGTAAAGAAGAAGTCGGCATGCATTTTCAGATTGGAAAAGGGGCGGGGTTCCATCTGTTTGAGGCAGAGGCTCTTCACAAGCCACTCCCCGCTCATATCTATTTGGGGGGACCTCCGGCACTTCTTCTTTCTGCGATCGCGCCGCTGCCCGAAAACGTGCCAGAACTGCTCCTCAGCTCTATGATTCTGGGTGAGAAACTAACACAGAAAAGAATTCCAGAGAGTCCCCTTCCCATCGTGGCTGAGTCTGAGTTTTGCATTGTCGGTGAAATTCCACCTCATGTCAGGCGAGCCGAGGGCCCTTTTGGTGATCATTATGGCTACTACTCCTTGATTCACGACTACCCTGTGCTCCGACCCAAAGCTATCTATCATCGAGAGGGAGCGATCTACCCGGCTACTGTCGTGGGTAAACCCCGGCAGGAAGATTTTTATATAGGGAACTATCTGCAAGAACTGCTTTCCCCACTCTTCCCGCTCGTCATGCCTCAGGTCAAAAGTCTCTGGAGTTATGGCGAAACGGGCTTTCACTCTTTGGCTGCTGCCCAGGTGCAGGAGCGCTATGAGAGGGAAAGTATGAGTTCTATCTTCCGTATTTTGGGAGAAGGGCAGCTGTCGTTGACGAAGTTCCTCTTCGTAGTGGACAAGCCCCTTGTTTTGCAAGACTTCAAAAGTGTGCTGACTCACGTGCTCGAGCGTACGGATCCGAGAAGAGATCTTTATATTTTTTCCCATGTATCGATGGATAGTTTGGACTATGCAGGTGGGTCACTGAATAAGGGAGGAAAGGGCGCCTGGATCGGTGTAGGTGATCCCATTCGAGAGCTACCTAAAGAATTAGGTTTGGCACCTGAACTCCCATCTTTTATCCGTGGGATGCGGGTCTATTCTCCTGGTTGTCTAGTGCTGGAAATCCCGTCTTATGAGGAGGATCCGCATGGTGTGGAGAGGCTTACTCAGATCCCTTTCTTTGCGAATTGGCCCCTTCTGGTTGCTGTAGACAAACTTGAAAAGGCCCTTTACTCCGATATGAGTTTCTTATGGACGAGTTTTACTCGCTTTGATCCCTCTCGAGATATTCATGCGGGTTCAAAGTCTATTCAACTCAACCGTTGCATTTTGTCGGGGCCGATTGCCATCGATGCCCGAATGAAGCCCTGGTATCCCAAAGAACTTTTCTGTGATCCAGAGACTAAAAGTTTGGTTGATAGGCGCTGGAAGACTTACTTTCAAGATCCCCAGATGCTCAAAATCACTTCTGATTATTTTTAGGATTGTTTTAGGGGAACCGGCTGCTTGGATTTTAGGGGAACCAGCTGCGCACCCATTCGACGGAGCCTGCCCTGAGCCCGTTCGACTTCGCTCAGGGCAGGCTTCGTCGAACGGGCTCAGGGCAGGCTTCGTCGAACGGGCTCAGGGCAAGGTTTCCCCTAGCCCCTCTTTTTTAATACACATCTAAAGAGTATTGCTAAAAAAACCGATATGTAATACATGTACTACATGGAGGCCTTATGACAACATCTGTAAGGTTACCGGAAGAATTAGAAAAGAAACTGATGGTCCTTTGTGCCATGACGGGGAGGAAAAAAAGTAGCTTCATTATTGAAGCCCTTACTGAACATATTCAAGATTTGGAAGATTACTATGTCGTTGCACAACGTATGCAAGACTATGATCCAACAGAAAGCGTGTCTCTTGAAGATCTGAAGGGCCTCTATGAAGTGGAAGATTGAGTTTGAGAAAAACGCTGCTAAAGAAATAAAAAAACTTGATCCAGGAGTAGTAAAACGCCTGCTGAGTTTCCTAACAAGAATAGAAAAATTAGATGATCCACGCTCAGTGGGAGAAGCTTTAAAGGGCTCCTCTCTTAATACTTTTTGGAAATATAGAGTTGGGGACTTCCGTCTTATTTGTGAAATTCGAGATGCGACCATCCTTATTATTGTTGTCAAAGTCGGGCACAGAAAAGATATTTATCGCTAAATGACGTTAAGTTAGTGTTCCCTCCATTTGGGAAGCAGGCTCAAGTTAGGAGCATTTGGTCCCTAGATCAAGGGGAGAGGTAGCTTAGGGAGTCCTTCCATTTGGGCGTTCTGTGATCCCTGCAGATTTTCTTAAAGCTGCATAAGCTTTGTATAATTCATTTAGGGCTGCTAATGCCTTTACAACACTAGCGCGGAAATCTATAACTGCTGTAATAACCCCTGGGGTTTTTTTGCCACTTCAGGCTCCGCCCTCTGAGAAGATGCAAATCGAACAGCAATTGCCGTTATAGTGGATGCAGTAGTTTCTACTGCAGATCTACCCCAGGGCTAGCGCATCATAATTACAATAATTTCAATTAACTATAGAAAGACGCCATGTGATAATCGTCACCCAAAACTACCGGTGATGGGAGATGAACATGGCACTAATAGATGCATTCGGCGACC
>JAGNWK010000127.1 GCA_017985985.1 Oligoflexales bacterium | reverse complement strand
TGCCTTGGCAATGATAAAGAGGATTGATGATAAGAATAGCATTAAGCGGCGAACCAAGCTATGTGCATGGGATGATTCTTACCTTGAAAAGGTTATGAAAGCATCGAATTAGATGCGCTGGCCCTGCTCTTCACTCTGATCCTCAATGATGAAATATTCATCCAAATCATATTCACCACCTTGATAAACGTACGAAGAGTTCACGTACATTAATCTAGTTTGAGCGATATCATGACCAAGCTCCTTCATGACATAAAGCTGAACCGCTATATCCTGAATATATGCAGGTTTGACCTTGGTCGACGATTTCACCTCTGTAATATCCAAACAACCATCTGCACGCTTGCTGAGGATATCAATACGAATATCCACGTCGTCAAAAGAAAATGCTGCTTCAAAAATATGTTGAATCGCTGGGTCAGCTAGCGCGTTTTGGGTCATTTGGACAGCTGCTTCGTGTTCCTGATGCCCTTTGTCGATCAATTTACCATTAGTAAATTTCTTTCTGGCTACCTCTCCAATCTTGGTGCCAGTCTCCATGATGTACTTATCATAGGGATTTGGTGGACTCTTTAGTTCGGGTTTGTGGCATGTGAGATACAACGACTTAAGGCACTGGATGCCAGTCAGATATCGGGATTTGGATAGTTTTATGGGTTTGGTCATAAGGCGGGTATCGGATTCTTATTACCGCACAAACACAGGAAGATTTTGCCTATCGAGAAAAAAGATGATCTGACGAAAAGCTTGATGTGGAAGAGTATTTTTCAAAAGTTTAAGAGGATGGCTTGGTATTGTGTTCCTCAAACAAAGCTAATGAACATACGGAAGAGCGACTTTCAACAAAATTGAAGGAATTTAGCATTCTATTCGGATTTTTGTTTTTTTCATGTGTGCTGTTTTCTCTCCCTCTTGTTTCTATTTTGGGAATTCAACATTCGATGTCTTTCCTGGATCTATGTATTTCACGCTCAAAGTGATCAATGGGTCGGTTGATAGAGGATTTTTGATAGTCATAGCTGTCACGTTAATTACATTAGTGGTCGCTAAAACCTCATACAAGACGTGTCCAAAAAGTTTTTTGGGTACAATCATTCTTGGTAGTTTGGTAATCATATGGTTGCTTCTAGAAGGTTTTGCAACTTTTTTTACCTTTCTTGTGGTCATAGTCCTAACACTCCCATTCATCTATGCAGTTTATATTGAAGTCACGGGTAAATTCGGGTTTTCGGCTGCACCTTTGGTTATATTGTTTCTGAGTTGCGTTCTTTCTTACGCAACTGGAAGGTTCGCAGCGTTGGAGCACTTAAGGCTCCCTTCGACACAATATCGAGGCAAGTCAAAGCTTATTATCCTGGCTAATGATCATGGGGACTACCTATTAAATTGTGACGATAAGAGTAGCCCTTTTATAGAATATTGGAGGGAGAACGGTGAGCAATGTTTTGAAATACATCCTAGCAGCAACTCTAGTGCTTTCTCTGCCATCTGTAAGCGCAGCTTCTACTAACTGCATGGCGATTCTTAAAAACGGAGATAAGAGTCCAGCAGTGAACTGCATTAAAGATGGAGATCATTACGTAGTGACTCGGTGTGGAGGAAGTCCGTGCAAAGTTGAAAAGATCGAGGATAGGTCAAATACATGTGGTCCTACCGAACCTGGCTTTAAGGAAGCACTGCTAATTCCAGAGGTGGGAAACAAAGGTAAACTGATAATTTTTACGGGGGAAGAATCTGGAGCCTTCAGCCTGGCATCCTTGGGTGTTCTAGGCGATTCTAAAATTGCGGGGCAAATGGCAGATAGGGTTAAAGATGCAACCCTCGGAAGTACCAGAGCGAGTACTGCGACTGCTGAAGCTACCTCCACTGAACTTACTTTTGCTATGAAACTAGCAAAATATCCGATGATCGGCGTAACATTGGCAGGGACCAAATTTGAGTTTTTAAACTCAGTAAACCCAGTTGTCAGTTCCGATATAACTAAGAAAACCTATTCCTTAAAAGTAGCCGATGAAATAGACGACTGTAAGTAGATTCAGATTCAACCAGGTCCGAACGAACTAACCCACCGAAAGCGCAAGGTATATCGCACCGCCATGATGAACAAAAGTTCATGCATGGAGTTCATTACAAGTTCATCACCATAGGCATTATTTGGGGTGATTTACTGTGATTGGCGATAAATTTCTGCGAAGCCTCAGTTATGAGCGCCTTGATATGACTGGATTTTGTCTGATTGAAAAATTTCATTTTTCGAGGAGAAAAATGGCGGACCATCGCCTTCACTAATCGAACTATTGTGTCGTCCCTACGAATCTGTTGATACTGTAGGGTTTTCCCACATCCCTCCCTATCATGATAAATGTGTCCTCCACCAGAAATATATCGTTGAGGGGCTCTCGATTCGCCAAATTGCGAAAGACTTCTTGTCGTCCAAGGAAGCTGTTCGGATGGGATTGATCAAGGCAGACATTCCCCTACGGGAAGCGTGTGACCCACACGGGCGGCAATCACAGCCTCGATATGGCGAGAGGCGTCTGAATGGCAGGGTGGTTGCGTATCAAGCTGAACAGAAGGTCGTTACGGCTGTGAGGCAAATGCGGGAGCAGGGATTATCCTTGCGGCAGATTGCGAAAAACTTGAGTGCTATGGGCATTCCAACCAAGTGCTCGGGTCAGAAGTGGCATCCGGAGATTGTGCGTCGCCTTCTTCGCGAATAAAGATTCAGTCCTCAAGCCTTTACATCTTTTATCAAAATCTTTGTTTTTTTAGAAAGCTCCTGATATCTGTTATCCTATTTTTTCTGGAGATTTAAATGAAACAACTATTGCTACTTTTACTCTTTCTGTCCTTTCCCTCTTTTGCGGATAACTGTCATCAGCATTATGAAAGACATCAAGCTTGGAAAATGAAGGCTGAAGAGGCTTCAAAACCTGCCGCTGTAGCCATGGGTGCAGCTTCCTTTTTTGGGCCTATAGCGACTTATGTTGTGATGTCGGTGGGAGCTGGTGCTATAGCGGCTATGGATCAGGAAGCTGAGAAACATAAGCGAAGATACGATGATTGCCTTCGAAATCGCGAAGAAGAGGTGCGTGCGGTAGCTCTGGCAAATGCCAAAAAAGCCCGCGAAGAGAGAGAAAAAAGAGAGGAAGAGGAGAGACAAGCTAAGGACGGAATGGAAGGTGAGAAAGTATGAGGATTTTATATTTACTTATAGCCTTAATCAGCTCTCCACTATTTAGTCAAATTTCCATTTCGATTTCACCCAATCAGGGGAGTGGGATTCCTTCTGATGGCAGAAATTCTCACGGACGTAACGAGCCGATGCCATTTGAAAGAATTGGAGGAGAAAGAGGGCGAGCGCATGACGAGCAAGTTTATATTCCCAGCTTGGATGAGAGGCCCTATGAACGAGGCGCAAAGCTGGACACGCTTATTGAGGCAAAGGACTACTTTAAAGGGCAGGTGAAGAGGAGAAATGAGGTTCGAGAACAAATAAAATGCATGGACCGCTATGAGGATCGTGCAGAGATTGTGGAATATGCATCTGAGTCCCTGAGAGTTTCGAGGGAGCACTACCTTAAAGACGAGTTTGAGGAGGGCAAGATCGCTGCCCAGGTAGCAGATGTACTGCTTGATCTTGCCACAAGTTTGACTCCAGGTGTGAGTTGGGGCCGAGACCTTTATGAGGCTGTCAGTGGGAAGGACCTTCATAGTGGAGAAGAGCTGGGACAGTTCACCCGTTCTATGGCCGTTCTTGGAGTTGTTACGGCAGGTTTTGGGAGCAAGGTTGGTAAGGCCTGCAAGTTCCTCGGTAGACTGATGAAGGGCGACCGCGCTGTCGACTCTCTGAGAGCAGGCGAAAAAATCCTAGATTCAGTGAAGGAAATAAAAAGATTTGGCCCTCTGGAAGTAGGTCCTTTGCACATAGCTAGTGCAGGAGCAGGGTCAGTTGCTAATACGTTTAGAAGTGGAAGTTATTTTGAAGTAACAACGAAAGAGCCTGTTAAACTCTACAGGGTGTGGAGTGATGGTCTTAGCGAATTTTCCGCATACTGGAGTAGAACAAAATCAACAGGACCTCTTCAGGCGCAACTCGATGCTGCGCTTGATCCGAGCTGGGGAAATAAAGCAACAAAGTGGACAGAAATTACTGTTCCGTCCGGTGAAACTTTCTATGAAGGAGCTGTTTCACACGTCATTCTAAAGACTGATGGAAATAAAATAGCCACGGGTAGTTTATTAGGTGGTGGGAGTCAGGTGTATATAAACAAGAGGGTGCCGGCATCTTGGAAAACTGGCGGAGGGGATTTTTAATGACTTTCGATATTCATACCTTTGCAAAAGAAATTGCGCTGCTCACTTCTGCAGAAATAGCAGATAAATATAAGGGTAAAGTCCCTAAAGACACCAAGATTGCTGACGTAGTTGATTCAATCGAGAGGCAGGGTCTGTTGGATAGGTTAATCAGGACTGATTGGAAGAATGATGGTTCCGACAAGAATGGTCTCTATTTGATTCGTTCTAGTTTGAAGTTTGAAGTATTTACCGGTGAGCGGGGTCTTAAAAATTGGAAGGAAGAATTTAGTGATATCAGGTTAGCAGCAGCAGCCTGGATAGATGGACTACTGAATGAACTTCTTCACTCTGCTCCAGATACTAGGATTAAGTAGCTAGAGCTCCAAAATTGCTTTTGTCAAGATGGTGAGAGGATTTTAAAAGCACCTGATTATCGCACAATATAAAAGTGAGGACCTTATACAGGGGTGGTGGACTATGTAACAACGCTTCATCTTCAAAGCAAGCATGCACTACTCTTGATCGCTTCCACCCTACTGGAGGATCAAAATACCAGTCTACGCCTCTGTCGCAGTTGAAAATCATCCGAGTCGGATGGGATATGGTCCCCTCATTATCTGTAACTCGCTTTAGAACACCAGGTTTAACCGTAATCTTGTCACTACATCGTAAGCGCTTAGGGAACCACACCTTGATGTAAGAGTTATGCGGGTGCTTTTTTGTAGAACTGAGGTAGTAGCAGAGCAATCTCATCTGTATTTTTACAAAGTGGGATTTTTTCTAAAACATAAGT
>JAGNWK010000050.1 GCA_017985985.1 Oligoflexales bacterium | reverse complement strand
AAGTGTTCGCACTACCATGATCAGCTACTAGGCGCGGCTTAAGAGCACCTTCTGGAAGTAGATCGATCTCTTGTCGTGCAACAGCATCTGTAATCACCGCAACAACTTCTTGACTCGTTACTTGGGGGAACAACTCCCAAAACTGAATGTGGACGATATCAAAATCTACAGCCCCTATGTCAACACTCAGCCTGAACTGATTTTGGAACTTGCCAAAAGCCAGGTGATGTCTCAGCTAGGTGTGTATGAAGAACAGCTTGTGACCAACTCCTATGTCTATCCCACTCTTTTCAAAAATATTCAAGGGATGAGTGGCACTGTTTGGAATAAGGAGTCCTATCCTTCTTTCTACCAGCAAGACTATCTTTCGAACACGCAAGAAAAGACTCTTTGGCTACTGTGGAAAGATAAGCGTGAGAAAGTTAAAATTTTCAACTTTTCTGAAACAGCATCTCTTCAACAAAAGGTGGATGCTCTCCTAGAAGGTTATCCAGCTAGTTCGATTATCGATCAGGGGGGTGTTTTAAAAGGTTATGATCACGCTCAGATTGTACAGCATGTTTTAGGGCACCAGAGTTTTCGTGACAGTGGACTCCAGCAAATGATCTTCTATGACAAGAATCATTATTTGAAGGTTTATAACTCCGAAAAAAATGAGATCAGTCCGTGGGTCGATTTTAAAATCAACCGCCTGCATACAGCTGCTTTCTGGGATTTGCAACATACGACAGGTTCAGATCTAAGGGTTCATCCCCAGACGCATGCTATTGTTACGCTGAGTAGGCATTCAAACCTACGGGATGTTTTGCAAGCCGTTTGGCGATTACGGGAGTTACATGTCAATCAAAAAGTGAGTTTTGCGCTCTTGGAAGAAGATAAGAGACTCATCTTGCAAACTTTAGCAAAAGATTTTCATATCGTTCGTGATAGTTTGGATCTGAATGATCTGCTCCTGTATCTTGCTGCCCATGAAGCAGTGAATCTCAGCAAACTGACTCACAAGTCTTTGCGGAATGCGATGAAGTCTGAATTGATCAAACTGTCTTTCGACAGACTTGTGGATAAAAAGAAGTCTGTTACGTCTGCTCATAAATTCTTCACGACTGTCAAATCTTTGTTTGTGGAACAAAGACCTGGCGAAGCCTACCTTCGCTATGGTCATCCCCAAGTCGAGGCGGATGCCGCCCAGGCTTTACAGCAGGATGCTCTAAACATCAGCAATAGCTCTATTTTGGAATCTTTTGATAATAAGGAAGAGCTTAAATCAAAAATTCAAAGCATAGCTAGAGATGGAGTTCGTATTGTTCGCAAGCACTTGCCATTTAGTTTCGGATCTCAAAGGGAGGAGGCTGAGGGTGAAATGGAGGTGGAGGCAGAAAAGGAGCAAGAACAGGCTGACGAGGAAGAGCAGGAGGACCAGGTGGAAGCCTTTACTCTCGATCCCCATGCTCAACCCTTTGAACGGATAGATTGGAATAAAAACCTATTTTTGTCAGGATACTACTTTGATCAGAGTTTGGTGGATAGAGATTTGCGCAATCTTTTTAGAGACAAGAAGCAGGACTTGCCTCCATTGATCGCCCTCGATAAATCCTTTACAGCTATGCAGGAAGAGGGTTTACTTTCTCTTTTTGATGATCGCTTTTCTGCGAGTTTGAATCTTTTCCCCGTCTTTAGTTCTCTCGAGAAAAATGAACATAAGCACTTTGCTTTTTTTAAGGAGTATCAAAAAGATATAAATGATCTGCTTTTCATCCTCGACTTAAACGGACACATTACAAAGTGTGTTCTGATTGATCGTGAGGAAGCTCTTCAGTTTGGCGACTGGTTGCTTAGTCATGACTTAAAGAAGCACGTAGTCCTGATGTATAAATTTGGACTGGGGATTGTCCGATCTAGTAAAAATGTCAGTCAGATGGCTATCGATCAGGAAAAGAAGCGGGAACTTTTTTCGCGATGGACACAGTCTGGGGATTTCAGAATGCTTCTTGTTCAGGCTAAATTTTTAAGTGCTCGTTTGACCTATGACGAAGAAGAAAAAGTTATTTTGAAGGATTGGATAGAAAAGTTTGGGAAAGAAAAAATGCACGGAATTTTTACGAAGAGAATTTTGAAGAAGAAAGCAGCAAGTCAAAAAGAATTTGAAGGGAGTGCTATAGAGCAGGTCTTTAAAGAGCTTGATTTGTAGTTCTAAAGCACACGCTTGTTTCCCAAGCCCTGCCCCAACCCTTGTTGGAAGTAAGCGGTCTAGCCAATGTCATTCGGTTAGGGAGCACTCCTTACTTGTCTGTTTGTCTTGACTCGAGACCCATTCGACTTCGTCCGCCTGCGTTGGACTCCGCTGAAGAGCTCGTGTGTTGGCTATCTTCCTGTGTCTTTTCTAAGCTGTTTGAGCCAAGCGCGAACATCTTCTGGGATGTTCGTTCCTGAAGATCCCGTGAAACCAAGGATGGTGAGCTCTTCCAAGAGGAGGTAGGCCTTCCAGGCATATTCACTCTGAGGGGCTGCCTTGATGGCAGCTTGGAGGTAGAACTTGGTTTCAGAGAGCCAGAATGATCGTTCGACCATATTTTCTATGTAACCCAGCAAGTAGTAGATTTCAGCCTGAGTATTTGCGTCAGGAGCCAGGCTTGTCTCTTGTGATTCGAGTAGGGTTTGGAGTCTGCTAGCCAGGAAAACATAACGAGCTAGATTGAGATTGTCCGACTCGAAAAGATCCTCGTTGTTCTTCGTGAGCTTTTCTTTTATTTTGGAAAGCGTGAAAACCTCACCTTTTTTCATGTTTTCTGTAAACCCCCCAAGATCTTCCTTCCATCGCAGAACCATTTTGGCAGCAAAACTAGACAGGTTTCTTTTTTCTAAAGATCTTAGGAAATTAAGAACTCGATCGAGTTCATTTTTGACCTGAATAGAAATCTTAAGATAGTCAACTATAGTTCTATTCCCGAAGACTTGATCAAGATCTGTGCTGTCAAGCAGGATGTAGTTTTCGATGAACGTCATCGCTTCTTCAAATTGCCTTGTCGTGATCAGGAGTTTAATTTTTTCTTCATGAGACAAATCTTTGGTCTTTATAAAGGCGCTGAATCCCTTGCTGTTGACAAATGTCTCTGCAGCTGGATTTTTTGAGTGGCAGCTGACACAGTTGTTCACCATGTGGCGCAGAGTGAAACTCGCCTGGTGATAACCCCCCCTTGCATACCAACCCTCAGCGTCTTCAATGTCAGATCGGAGCATTTCTGCTATAGAAGAGGAGACGGGTTGCTGATTCATATGATCTTGGAGGGTGGCTGCTTGTTTTTTGAGGCGGCGAAGTCCAGCAAGTATTCTTGGTTGGTTTTTAGGACTTGAAAAGTCTTTTTCTCTGAAGCTGAGAGGAAAGAGTTCTTGGAGGTCAGAATAGATCCCATGCATGATCGTTTTGGTGTGCTCCTTTGAAGCTGGTTTTGGAGCATTTACTGCCAAAAGGGAGGGGCTCAGCAAGGCGACTAGGATGATTTTTTTCATAGAAATCCTCTTTGTATAACGAAAGATAATCCAATTATACTGTTTTTTGACTTTATTGAAATTGGCGTTTCGTAGATGGTTCCTAATATGTTTGACAACTTGTTCTGCCTCATCTTTTCTATACTTTCCTATAAAACTCTAGACCTACTTTTTTAATATGCTCTAGCAAGGGCAAGTGATCAATCTGACTAAAGAGGGAAATGTCAACTTTATAAGGCAACAGAAGGTCGTCGATCTCTACTTGGATCGTCAGCAAGTTTTTTGTTAAGAGTTCTTCAGAGATAATGCTTAGATCAATGTCTGAACCAGTTTGGAACAGGCCATTCGCTCGAGATCCATAAAGTAAGACTTTCTGAATTTTGCTATATTTTTTAAGCACGGCACAGATTTTTTCTTGGATTTCTAGGCTTAGGCCACATTTTTTTTCGTCGATCATGGGCTTACAAGGGTCTGCATTTTGTTTTTAAATTCTGAAAAGCATTTGTAGTAGCGGGAGATTATGAGTTGAATGATTTCATCAGCGATCTTCTTATTGTAAGTATGGGAACTTAGATTTCGACTTTTAATCATCTCCATCCAGTCTTCACCCTGACTGATCAGCTGCCTTTGAAAAGCTTCTCGAGATGTGTCCCTTGACCCTATCAGATCAAAGACCCCCTGATAGCTTAAATAATCTTTCAATATATTCCAGGCTAGTTCATGGGTGAACTCAAAGGCTTGGATAAGACCTTGCTTCTCAAGTTCGCTGAGGGAGCGTTGCTTGGTCAAATCGACAGCCATTTCTAGTTGAGAAAAGGCATTTAGAAAATTACTGAACCTTTGCTGCCAGCGAATAACAGGACTCATTTGAGGCTCACAATAAAAGAAAGAATGTCAAAGGTGGATGGTGCCTTATTTAACCAATTCAGATCTTACGCTTTTAATTTCTTCGATCACTTCTTTTTGGGTAGTGCTCTCCCTCAGTTCCGATAGAAAAACCCCCATGATCGGTGTCATTTGGCTTCTTACTTTCTCGATAAAAGCGACCTGTATCCAAGTGGGTTGACGAGCAAGGAGGAAGGCCATGCTTTGAGCATATTTAGGAAAGTAGATGTCGAGGATTTTCCTAGAGAGTTCTGCGAGGGCACTGTTGCGTGAGATGGCAAACTGGAAGAGACTATCAAAGTGTGGGTGAGATACGGAGACGGGTTGAACAAGTAGGTGTTGGAGAGCGAGCATGCAGGAAAAGAGGTCTACACTTTTGAGATTGAGCTGTCTTAACTCTTCAATAGGTGCCTGTGCGAGATAGTCGAGAAAATCCTCTGCGGATTTCTTTGGGTCGAGTACGGTCATTCCCCTGGCAAAGGAAACATCTCCCTTCTGAAAAAGGCCCTGTTTCAGGATGCTGTAAGATGAGTTCAAATCGTTAGCAGCAACCGCATCTGCCATTTTGGGAACGAGGACGTCATCGAGTTCATTTTCAAGAAGAGACTCAGTCAGTTTGGATTCGATTTCTCTTGCCATGATGCTGGAGGGGAGCTTAGAGGCGAGCTCCCAGGCTGCTTCTTGAACGCTTGAAGACTCTGCTCGGACCAAGACTTTAAAGAGCTCAGGTGCTGCTAGGGAATCCTTCTCATTCTGACTCAGAACATAGAGATTCATGGCGTTGAGAAGTTCGACCTTTGTCCACTGTTTGTGGTGTTTGAGGATATTGGCTTGAAGAAGCTGCCCAACTTCGTCCCATTTCTTTCGTCTGGAGATCTGTCTTTGCACGCTGCGGAGAGTGTCCTCCCCAAAGTCGACGGCCGCTTCCACTGCTTCCTTGAGCGGTGTTGTTTCATCGATCTGTGGAGGGGTACGGGGCTGATCCCCAGACGTTGAAACACAGGCAGGGAGCAAAAATAAGAAGAAAATCCATTTTTTTTTCATCAAAAAATCCTTACAGATCAGGTGATCTCGTGAGTAACATGAATTCTTAAGTCTAGACCTAGAATGTGGCCCAGATTTTGAGCTTTTTCAAAAGTATCAGGTAGAATTTTAGCAGACTTCCACTGCAAAATCAGCTTTCCTTTCTCTGTGTCAAAGCAAAAAGCTTCCAGTCCGATAGAGAGGACGAGTAGGGCGAGTTCTTGTTCTGGGATTCGACGCAGTTCCATCTTTACTGGAGCAGAAGCTTCCCGATAAAACTTGATTCCAAGGGCGAGAGAAAGCTTTTTGAAGTACTTGATGGGAGAGTCAACATGGACTCTTCTGAGTCCAGCGACTAGGCTCTGACTGAAAATGAATCGTCGTAACAGCTTTCTCTGGTGTTTCAGCTTGATGACTTCATAGATCAAGTAGAAAAAGATAGCTGCAGCAAGGAGATGTATCAATAGACTGAGAAGATCAATCATAGTCAGCTGGATACTTTTCTAGCGAGTTCAACGCCCTCGCGAATGTAAGCTCGGAGTTCTATCGGATACTTTTCCAGGCTGAGGACCTCTGATTCGAGAGAAAAGAGCCAGGATGGTTCTTTCTGTTTGCCAGGATTCAGCCGGTTGTAGAGTTCAAGGACCTCTATGGCGATCAGCCATTCGTAGGGGTGTTCGGCTATGATTTGTCGGCTGCACTCTGCGAGTAGTCGTTCTAACTTATCTGGATCAGAGCTTTGATTCAAGGTCTCCCGCAGCCCTCTGATGCTCTCGTAGAGCTTGAAGAGACTTCGTTCTTCTTGGCTATATGGAGTCGTACGTTCTGGAGAGGACGAGGCGTTGCCAAATTCGTAGTGGCCAAAGGAACTCCAGTCCCCAGGGCCTCCACAGACGGAAGTAATTTCTTGGCCGAGGGGCATGTCAAATTCTCCCCAACTGGGATCGAAATACACCTGATCGTCCTTTTTCACAGTGACATCTTCCCAAGTCATCAGAAGCAGTCTCTGTTGAACGGGTTCTCGGAGTATGTTCTTTAGGCGACCTTCCAACTGAAACCCACTTAGGAATTCCAGCCGGGCTCTTTGGCCGATAACGAGACCCAGGCGTTTAAGATCGGCGTCGCTAGCCTCGAAGGGTTGTTTGTCTACAAGCCCTTTCCAAGATCCGAGGGGGCAGCTAAAACCCTGGGGGTGTCGGAGGCGTCCTTGTCCTTCGAGCTGCTTTCCCTGGTGGCAGAGCTGAGCTGGTCCACTCCAGCGGATGAAAGAAACATTTTCCGACTTGGCTTCTGTGAAAAAATCTTCAAGGATGGCAGAAATTTCAAGACCAGAGTCAAGAATAGTCGTTGTGATCGTTTTGGCTTTTTTCGCCAAGTTCAAGGCATAAGTTCCTCCCACATGAAAGGACATACTGTCTTCTAATTCTTTCAGTACGCTGCAGAGCTCGTTCCAGTCTTTGGCGATAAAAAGTTGAGGCTGTGGTTCGGTGATGTCATAGCCTTGTTCGACGCAGTCCACCTTCAGCTGTATTTTTTTGACGTGTGCTGCTAGACAAGAACGACTTTCACTCAGTGAGGAAAGTAGGCCTGCCCCATAAATAAGCGGATTCTGCATAGATCCTAGGAGCCCGTACTCTATTGTCCACCAGGACATTCTTGCTACTTTGGAGGCTTCGGAAGTCCAGGTGATGGCACGAGAGGCTTGTTCTAGGTTATAGATGGCCTCTTGGATCTGCTCTTTGGTGGATTCAACCCGTTCCTTGATATCGGATAGGATGCGGATAGCCTCGTAGAGCCGTATATCCTCGTCGGAGAAGATGGCCTTACGTGCGATTTGTGCATATTGTTGAAGGTAGTCTCTGTAGGCCTTTTCTGCGAGCATGGGTGTGTGGCCAGCTGCTTCGTGCACAATGTCTGGTGCAGGCGTGTAGAGGATGTGTTCAATCCTTCTCATGTCTGTGGCGATAGGCATGAGGCGATTCGCCTGAAACTCAAGAAAGACCAGTGGGGGAATGAAACCGCAGATGCAGACGGCACCCCAGCCGAATTGAGCCAGGTGTCTGTCGATGTCTTCAATTCGCGGTATTCGATCCCGCGGGATCCCAGTGCTCTCTAAGCCGCGGATATAGGCGGGATGGGCTTTCTTCTCATAGTAGTCCCGAGTCTGTCTCATGATGAAACGCCAGGTAGCGTGATCCTGGGCGGTGTATTTTTCGTAGTGCTGTTCGACAACGTAGGGTTTGAGGTGTTCAGGGATCTTAGTGGCGGCACTTTTTTGAGCTGTGTCGGATTGGCCCATAGCGCACTTCCTTCTCTTTCTATTCTTTCCAAAGACAACAGATTTTTTTTTGTTTAAAGGAGCTTGTCAGCTCGTCTTTTAGAGCCTAAAGAATCTCTTCCGATCCTATCATAGAGATCCTAAGTTCTCTGGTAAAGATTTCATTATCTCAGTGATTGCAGAATTTCTGCTCTTAGCCGATAAGAGCCTGGAGAGCGTTTTTTTAAGATTTGATGGTGAGCACGAGATCCCCTGACCGCCTTCGTTTCACTACGGCGTGGGGATGACGGGGAATCCGCCTTCGTTTCACTACGGCGTGGGCTGAGGAACGAGGCTAGGTGATCTCAAGAGATAAAGCGCATACATCAGTTAGATTATTTAGGGCATCGTATGGCGAAGTGGAAAGATATTTATGTAATAGCGGCCCCCTCTGGGACGGGAAAGACGACACTGAATCGAAGGCTCGTGAAGGAGCTTCCTGATTTTGAAGTTTCTATTAGTTTGACGACCCGTCATAGGCGAGAGAATGAGACCCATGGGGTTCACTATTGGTTTGTCGATGAGTCTGAATTCAAGAAGAGAATAGCAGATGGATCCATGCTGGAGTGGGCTGAGGTTCATGGCAATCTTTACGGGACGACTCTTGATGAGATGGACAGGATTCGTTTGAAAAAACACGCCGCCATACTAGAGATCGATGTTCAGGGTTGGGCTTCTGTCCGTCCCCTGCTTCCGAAGGAGCACAGCTGTTCCGTGTTTATTCTTCCCCCAACGATGAATTCTTTATGGGAAAGGTTAAATTTGCGGGGTACGGATTCGCTTTCTGTCCAGGAGAAACGTTTGCGATCGGCGTATGAGGAACTTAGATCAGCGGCTTTTTTCGATCACTTTATTGTGAATGACGATCTGGAAAAGGCTTATGCAGAACTCAAAGCTCTTGTACAGTATGGGAAACCCTCCTCGATGACGCATGAGGAGGGGGTGGAACATAGTCAGAAATTACTCAAAGAGTTTGAAACGCATAGTTATCTTCGTAAGATAAGTTAGAGTACCTCTTTCATTTGATGATAGGTTTATGGCTGCAGTTCAATCACCGGAAATTGTCTTCGAGGCTTTCTTCCAAAAAGTTAAGTCCTACATTGCTGATGAGAAGACACTCGCTACGATTTCTCGGGCCTATAGATTCGCCTTGTCTAAGCACAGTCAGCAGATGCGTCGTTCTGGCGAACCTTACATCGTACATCCGGTTGCAGTCGCTACTATTTTAGCGGAGCTCAAGGTTGATGCTTCTTCTCTGATTGCAGCTCTTCTCCATGATGTAGTTGAGGATACGGGGACGACCTTAGAAGAATTAGAGACGGAGTTTGGGCAGGTTATTGCGGAGCTTGTGGATGGTCTGACGAAGATCAGTAAAATTGAATTTCAATCGACTCAAGAAAAATTAGCAGAAAATTTTCGGAAGATGGTTTTGGCGATGGCGAAGGACTTGCGGGTCATCATAGTCAAACTCGCTGATCGTCTCCACAATATGCGCACGCTCGACTGTCTGCCTTTTGATAAGAGGCAGAGGATAGCCCAGGAAACTCTCGAAATCTACGCTCCGCTTGCAAATCGTCTTGGAATCTACAGCATAAAGAGTGAGCTGGAAGATCTTTGTCTAAAGGAAACCAAGAACGAAATCTACAAGGAGATCAGCCGAAATATTGCGGTTAAAAAGAAAGAACGAGAAGAGTACATTGACCAGGTGAAAGCGATTCTCGAAGGAGAACTCAAAAAATACGGCTTTAATGACGCAAAAGTCTTCGGGAGGCCCAAGCATTTTTATTCAATCTATAAGAAAATGGTCGACAGGCAGCTTGCCTTTAAAGACATTCATGACCTCTTTGGTTTTCGTATTATCGTCGACAATGTGAAAGACTGCTACGAAGTTCTCGGTATTGTTCATTCGATATGGAAACCGATGCCTGGGCGTTTTAAAGATTATATTGCAATGCCCAAGGCCAACCTCTACCAGTCTTTGCACACCACCGTTGTTCGACCTAATGGAGCTCCTGCTGAGATACAAATTCGAACGTCTGAGATGCATAGAGTCTGTGAGTATGGGGTAGCTGCTCATTGGACCTACAAGGAAAAATCACCAGCGGGAGCACCAACGGGGAAGCAGATCGATGTGGAGAAGTTTTCCTGGCTTCATCAGATCATGGAATTGCAGCATGATGTCAAGGATCCAAATGAGTTCCTCGCTGCTGTTAAGGTCGATTTATTCGAGGAAGAGATCTTTGTCTTTACCCCTCGTGGGGATGTGATCCAACTGTCTGTAGGCTCGACGCCCCTGGATTTTGCATTTGCTGTTCATACCAATATTGGTTTACGGACGGTGGGGGCAAAAGTTAACGGTCGTATTCTTCCGCTCAGAGGGAAGCTCCAGTCAGGAGACATCGTTGAAATTCTGACGTCTGCTCATCAAAAGCCCTCCAAGGACTGGCTCCATTTTGTGAACACGTCCCGGGCTAAAAATAAGATCAGGTCTTTTCTCCGTAATGAGCAAAGGAATCGTAGCAAGAAACTCGGAGCTGAGATCTTGCGAGAGGAGTTGTCAAAACGTGGATTTGATATTGAAAAAATGATCAAGGAACAGAAGACGGATCTTCTGGCAAAAGCAGCGAAGGAAGGCAATTTGGAAGACCTCTACCTTGCTGTGGGCTATGGTCGGGTGAATCCGAAAGAGTTGATCTTAAAAGTCTTCCCAGAGGAACCTAAAAAGGTGAGTTCTCCCGATGAACTCACTCTGATCTCTCCTTCCCGAGAGGTGGCGAGGTCCTTGCAAAGTTCTACCGGGCCCGGATCTGCTGCTCAGCTCGACTCTCGACACGATGGCATACTCGTATCTGGTCTTGATCATCTTCTTGTCACCTTTGGACGCTGCTGTAATCCTCTCCCTGGGGAGGACATTACTGGGTTCATCACAAGGGGGCGGGGAGTTTCCGTGCATAGGATGCACTGTCCTCGTTCGCTCGATCTGGACCCTGAGCGGAGAGTTCCTGTATCTTGGGCAGAGAGTGAGAAGCAGCCTCAGTTCTATAAAGTTTTCTTACGCGTTCTTGTTCAAGATCGGCAGGGTGTTTTGGCTGATGTCACCACCGCTATTTCTCGCTATCGCGCCAATATTTACAAAGCTCAGGTCAATCTTTCCGATCAAGAAAAAGGTATCCTTGACTTTGAAATCGGCCTCAAAAACATTGGTCAACTACAGGAGCTCGTCAAAGGGGTAGAGATGATCCCTGATGTGATCCTTGTCGAACGACGCAGTGGTGATAAGAAACTTTTTAAATGAAGAATTTCCCTCAAGACTATGGTGTCGTCATCGAGATGCTACAGAGAGCCTGCCCTCGTCTTATTTCGATCTATGCATTTGGTAGCTACGGGACTAAGGACCAGAATAAAGAAAGTGATATCGATGTGGCTTTCCTGACGCATGAAGAATTGAGTTCCCTCGAACGGTTTGAGTTGCAGGAAAAAATTGCTAGTATCTATAGCCGAGATCTTGACTTGATCGATATCAGGCTCGTTTCGACTGTCTTTCAATTTCAAATTATCTCGCAAGAACGACGGATTTTTTGCTCGGATGAAATCCAGGCCTGTGAATTTGAGGCCGCTGTTCTGTCCGATTATTTACGACTGCAGGAAGAAAGAAAAGATATACTGCTAGATTTTGTTGCAGGATTAAAACCATGACGAAAGATGATGTGCTCATCAATAAGATGGCCACTATTCAACGATGTATCAAACGAGTGAAAGAGGAGTATGATGGCTTTGAACTTGAATTTCGGAGTCATTATACGAAACAAGATTCGATTGTTTTAAACCTACAACGTCTTTGTGAAACTTCTATCGATCTTGCTAGCTATATCGTTAGGAAAAAAAAACTAGGCATTCCTCAAAGTAGTCGAGATGTCTTCAGTCTTTTAGAGTCAGCTCAGATCATCGATAAGGATCTATGTTCTCACCTACAAGCGATGGTCGGTTTTCGCAATATAGCTATCCATGAGTATAGAAAGCTCGATCTCGATATTGTGGAGTCTGTTATCAAGAATCGTTTAGCTGATTTTGAAAAATTGGCTGCTTTGCTCATTGTTCTTTAACGTTTGAGATCCGCCGACCGCAATGATGAGGTTCTGCGATGAATACTTCAAAAAGTTGGCTCGAGGTGACGGTGCTTAACTGATACGGGAGAACATCCCTACGATCCAACTTTTTTAGTATTTGCTATCACTTCGACCCCGTCACCTCGAGCGAGCATCGCGAGTCGAGAGGTATCGAACCTTAACCGAATGACTTTGGCGGTTAGGTGATCTTCATAAGAGTGGTTTTAAGCAATCCTTCTTATACGTTATAATTATAATATAACAACGCTATTGACTTCCTCCCACTTCCCCGTCAAATTTCCGCGGAACACGAAAAATTATGTTACAGAACCCATGAAAGAACCCATGAAAGAACCCATGAAAGAACCCATGAAAGAGCCCATGAAAAGGGACGGAGGAATGTGTGTTATGAAAAGAATATCTATATGCTTTATTTTTATTCTTATTCTTGCGATGTTTCAAGTCGTCCGGAATGAAGCACATGCTTGGGATGAAAATGATTTCATGGGACTTGCGTTTGAGAACACAATGCGAGTAACTCAAGTTTTTTCTCATCACGATCAAGAAAGTCTTAGAGTTCTCTTTAAATCCGAACCTTTGAATCGCGGATTCAGTATTAAAGGAGGAGAGTTTGGTTTTAGTAAGCAGTATTTGTCATCTTTGCATATTAAGGCGATAGAGGCCTCTGTGGGGCAACGTGTCTTGGATGTTGGTCCAGGTCATGGCTATTTTATGGCAAAACTTTTGGCTGCTGGTGCTTCGCATGTTACGGGTGTTGAAGTTACTGAGAGTGCTTATAGTGAGATTAGACATACTATTGGAACTTACGAAGCGGCGCTTGCACTAAGCTTCGACAAGCAGTATAAAGCCATCCATAAATCTTTTTTAAGTTACTCCCCTAAGAAGAAAAATCAAACTTTCAATGTGATTACAGCGTTCAATGTCTTTCACTACTTTACGCCTCAAGAAGCTCTCGTCGCTTTAAAAAAGATAAAAAATTTCTTACCTGACAATGGCCAGTTTTTTTTCATAGCGAATACACCAGGCTGGCCGGGAAGCTTCGAAGCTTATAGCACGAAAAGGACTCAAAATGCGCTTTATCCAGGTTATATCACCATGATTCGTGAGGATAAACAACTCTACGATGTCGATAACCATGGTGATCCCATTCGTTTGAAAACAAAGGTATCAACCACCTTTATTGGCTCTGAAGTTTTGAAAGATGATGCCGGTGTAGCGCCTGGCATTTTCAAAGTCGATCCCAGCAAGGTCAGAAAGGGTGATTGGCAAATTGGACAAAAAACTCGAACATTGATCGCGCCCATCAAGCATTCTATGTTTTTTTGGGATAAAAAAACTGCGGAAACACTATTTGCAAAAGCCGGCCTTAAAATTCTTGAAATCTACTTTGAAGATGAAGGGGCTGAGCGTAAAGGCAGCTTATCGGATGAGGATCTACAATCTCCGCATAACATTTATATACGGGCTTATCGACAAGAGGAAGCCATCGACGGCACGCTCTGAGGGGTTTTTGTATAAGTGCGTCCGGAATTCCCTTGGCAGCTTGAACAGCTTTGGGTCTCCCTCAAGAGCCTGGACCAGGATCCCTTATCAATCTTTTTCTCGTCCTTTTTTTCTTCTTTTTCTTGCTTGATCTCTGCTCGAGTCTTACCGGGGATGACCCCACGCATCTGCTTAGGTTTTGGGGGCTAAGACCCCCCCCAAACCTAAGCAGATGGGGAGGAACCAGAGAGCAAAGCTTCTCGATCAGCTCAAGGGGGGACAGAAGAACGTGGGTAGTCCCATTCCTTTTTGACTTCGTATTTGACTCACCCTTGGGGGTAAGACTCATCCGGTCGGTGCTGATCGAGGGGCGAGCGACATAGCCTATGAGCTTCTCCAGATGATCCCTTCTATCAAATGGGCAGCTGTCTCAGCCATCCTCTTGCCGTCACAAGAAGGACAAAAACACCTCTTCTTGCATGAGAGGGCTACAAGATGCTCCATAGTGCAATCCTCACACTTAACCCGGACAAACCCGTAAGCCAGGACGGCATGCTCTAGGAAGGCCCATAGCTCCTTGTCAACATGCTTGGGGTATACTTTGCCCTCTGCAGCAAGATGGGCAAGGAAGGTGTTCAGGTGACTTGCAAGAGTTTGGTAGAGGAGAGTCTCTTCAGGTTTACATCTCTCATAGATTTTGTGTGTGATAGATCCCATGGCCCAGAGTATAGAACTGATCCATCATGCCAGGCAGTGACTAGATCTACTTTTAGAAGAAATTTGATGGCTCCCTCTGTCACTGGATTTATCTCGCTAATATAAATGACTTTTACAGATAGTTATGGCATCTTTCTGGCTCTGTTGCCGTCATAGACGCAACAGAGCCTTAAATCTTTCGGATTGTGGTTGCAGTAGGTGACCTGTATAAGCAGACCTCAATCGAATCCTTGAAAGGTGTAAAGTGCAAAAAATAAATTTTATTTTTATAACGTGGCTTTTTGTTGTGGCAAGTCCATTATTTGCTGTTGAATTGTTTGATGTCTTGACGGCATTAAAAGATCCTCAAAGCTCAAGTCTTAGTATGCCTACTCCTGAGGTGGACGGGCGGATGCAGACCCTCAATAAAAAAGGTGCAGCTTCCCCAAAGATTGATCAATTGACACAAGAATTCCTAAAGCATTTGAAGGGTAAAAAAGCTCTTGAGATCGGGGCGGCTTACGGTCAGGTTGTAATGGAAGCTTTGAAGAGTGGAGCCACTGATTACATAGCAAACGACCTCGATCGCCGACATCTTCTGCTTGCAGCAAAGAATGTCCATGCGACCCTTCCTAAGCTTGAAAAGAAAGTTCGGTTCTGTGCGGGAGAGTTTCCAATAGCCTGTCGTTTTGATGATAACAGCTTTGACTCTGTACTAGCGGCTCGTGTCCTTCATTTTATGAATCCAGAACAACTTGTGAAGACGACAGAAGAATTTAAAAGAATTCTAAAACCAAAGGGTCGTGTTTATATCATTGCAATCACTCCCTATGTAAATCGTTATGTCAGTTTTATTGAGGAGTATGAAAAAAGGAAAAAATCTGGGGATCCCTTTCCTGGTTATGTGAAATCTCTGCGTCCATATGCGAATCCAGAAGTTACAAATGCTAAGGAGCTTGCAAATCTTCATGATTCCGAATTTATGTTTCTTTCTTCGACTGTACTTAGTGAAATTTTTTCGCAAAGAGGTTTTAAGATTATCGAAAGTAAAGAAATAGCTCTAGGGTACGAGTCAAAAATTTGGCAAAAAGACGGTCGTGAAAATGTTGTCTTTATTGCTGAAAAAATCTAAAATTTTACGTGTCTGGGGAGAATTCCGGCGACACCCGAGAGGTAGTTTAAAAAGTACGTAATGCGGATTGTCGGCACTGATTTTTTTATAGAAAAACCAACATAAGTGAGTAAGAATCGCCCTTCAAAAACGCAGTTTTTGGGAATTCCGGTGACACCCGACTGGACCCAAATTACTTCTCAAAAAGAGAGAGGTAAGTCGACGGTTTCATTCCTAATGGTCTTAGGACCCGATTTTTTTGAAAAATATCGAATCCGGTTTCTCGTTCAAGTCTTTGAATGAACTCTTTCGAACCCAATGGCGCGAAGCGCTGCTAAGTCTCCTTGCAGAAGATTTAGCTCACAAACAATGTATGGATCCGAGAAGGGGCTACCGGTGGGGGTCTGGGAGAAAGACCAAGATGTGCTAAGATCTTCTGAACTGCTTCCAGTTCCACGATCGAAGCGATGATCCTCATCTCACCTCCGCAGACTCTGCATGTCGAAACATCGATCCCAAAGACCCGGCTCAAGAGCCTGGACCAGGATCCCTTATTGATCTTTTTCTCGTAAGACGTCGAACTACCACACATTCACGGCGTCATGAATTAATGATGAGAATATCGTCCCATGTTTAATATTAGGTCAGGAATGTGTGGCAGCTAGACGTCTTACATCTTGCCAGGGTAGGTTATGATCCCAAGTTTGGTGCTCGCCCTCTCAAAAGAGTCATGCAAAGGGAACTTGAGTCAAAGATTGCACATCTTTTATTAGGCTCTCAACTCGCAACTACACACGATCATTTGTTTGTGACCTGTGGAAACAAGGGGTTGGAGATTCAAGTTTTAAATAACGATCTTTAATATTGATCTTTTTCTTGAACCTATCTAGGTTCCCTGCAAAGGGTGTGCCTTAAAAAAAATGAGAAGGGTTTTGTTTATGGATTACAGAAAGTTCAGCTCTGTTGTTTTTTCTTTGCTCACAACTGGGGTCGTCCTCTTGGCTTCAAGCGTTATCTATGCTGCGTCTCCCAGTCCAGCTTGGGACTCACTTGATCGTTACGCAGGAACTGTATCCTATGATCGGGTAGCTAGCGTCTATGCCGCCTCAGTAAGACCTGACTTCGTTCATGTTGTAAAACAAATTGTAAGAGTGGATAGAGAGGGTCTCACGATTGAAAGGATCGATGGTCCTGCTATGGTCATTCCATTCGGAGATGCCTCGATGGCACGTGATGAAGCCGATTTCATTTATGGGGAGGATGAAAGACTGGACGGTTTAAAAGTTGGTTTATGTGCACGAAACGATGATCGCAGTCGTTCTGTAGCTGATTCTTTAGCGAGTAGACTCCAAGCAGCAGGGGCTGCAGTGTTTAGGTTGGATCGCGGGGTTCCAACTGATGGACGCGCAGCTCCGACCGGACCGGCTGCCACTGCTGAGTTCAACAGAGAAGGGGTTCATGTTGTCATATCTATGCAGTCTATCGGGGATGAGCGCCCCTTTGTTGTCAATGCCCCCGGCAGCTTTATGCCAGGCACAGGACTTGGAGAACTCACTAGGGACAGCGATCGTTTGCGTTTCGCGCGATGCTTACTGAGGTCAAGTTTAGCTTCAGCTGTCTGTGCGAGAGCCCTTGCTCACGCTTGGGGTGCAGGTGGTGAAGTCTTAGGGGTTCCTACACATGATCTGCACGCAGTTATGCCAATCACAGCAAGACTTTTTGATCCCGCAGCACCCACAGAAACTTCAGTGCCTGGTCTAGCTTTCAGAAACTTATATAATGTTGGTGCTGAGGCACCCGTTAGCGTGCATGTTATGATCCCAAGCAGTGCAACCATTTCCGATGAAGACGCTGATAACTTAGGTCATCGCTTATTTTCTGGGCTAATTGTGAGTTTACCAGAACTTGGGAGACTTGAACGAGATGGTCGAAGATAGGAAAAATAATGGCTCTTTTTAACACTAGAACTTTGATGACCCGTTGACTAATCCTTGCAACAAGTCCCTCGATGTCCTTATCTCTTGGACTTTTGCCTTTGAGAAACTTAGCTTGGCCAGTAGATTTCGGTTCATAGGCTCCTTACTGATAAAGCAGCGGATGATGGGTCTACTCCTCTCTATGTCGCAGCTCAAAAAGGTCATTTCGCTGTTGTAAAAGGACTTATAACAGCAGGCGCAGATATGAATAAAGCAGCGAATGATGGGTCTACCCCCTATGTGCTTGCAAGGTGTAAAAAATTTGCAGAAATAGAGCAACTGTTAAAGTCTAAACTGCCGTTCTACTCAGTGTGGACGGTATATTTTGTTGCGTGCCCTAGGATGTAAGCCAGTTTGCCGAGGGAGATGAGCATCATCAGAAGAGCTATTTTTCTTTTGCTTCGGTCCTATTCTCAATAACTAGCAAGGTGCCTCCAACAACAGCCAACGGCATGAAGACCATCTGCCCCCCTGGAATCAAAAGCCAGAACCCAAAACCGGTTATCGACCAAATATCACCTAGCACAAAGCGAAGTCTTTTGCGAAATGGCCAATTTTTACGGGCGAGTGGGAAATCACAAAATTCCCAGCCTAGAAAAAACGCTGTAACAAAAGGGGAGATCAGATTGAGTCCTGGGATCATAAGAAAAATGGTTGATACGATAAAAATAAACAAGACCTTCTTTATTTCTTCTTTGATGAGAAGAACAGATTCCCAAAAGCCTGCTCCTTTTATGTCCTGTCCCATTAAATCTCGCTCCACTGCAGTCGACACGATGTCATAGATCGGCGAAGCTAAGATGTTAAAACACAGCATAAAGAAAACAAGACTCATAACACCAAGCACCACGTACAATATCGTTTTGACAACGTGATAAAGTGCAAGCAGGAGGAAGTCTTCGGGCTTGGTATACATAATCATAGCAATTATGTTGTCATTATACTTAACGAAGAGCCCACCCAAGACAACGAGAAGACTGAAACTGAGAATCATAGGTAAAAAGAGTAGGCAGAGATAACCAGGGTGGGTGCGAAGCCATTTCAGCCCTCTGATATAAAAGCTAAGACCGTAAGCCATTTTCTTAAATGGAGAAAAAAATTTTTTGACCATCGAAGCCTCCCTCCTGTCGGAAACTACTTCATTTTTAGCTTGAGCTAGATATTTACAATCCTTTTAAGCAGAGCGCTGACTTCCCGCTAAATTGGTCTTGCTGGACACAATCATCCTCAGAACTACAATGTGATTTTAAATTTTAATATTTAGGGCGTTATATGAAAAGCTTCCCGTGTAAATTGTTTCTCGCCGTGCTCTTCTCCACCCCGTTGATTTCTGCAAATGTGCAGGCCTTTCAGTGGAAAGGCTTTAGGCATGCCTTCTGCAACAAATGGAAATGGACATTTAAGTTCAGTGCAGATCCAAATCTTTGCACAAACGTTACGGACCCACTACGATTCTTAGTTTTCTTCCACATAGAAGCTCTCTAGCTCGGAGGCAAAAATCTTGTGTACTTTTGCCAGCAGCTTTAATTCAGCATTGGCTGTTTAGGACTACCGAAAACTGATCTTTTCGTCCTTCCAAACTAGCAGGTCCCTCTCAAACTCGGTGAAACAAGCAAAGCTCTGCTAAGTCTCCTTGCAGAAGATTTAGCTGACAAACAGTGTTTGGATCCGAGAAGGGGGTGGTCTAGGAGAGAGACCAAGGTGTGCCAAGATCTTTTGAACTGCTTCCCTTTCTACGATCGAAGCGATAATCCTCATCTCTCCTCCGCAGACTCGGCAGGTTGAAACATCGATCCCAAAGACCCGACTCAAGAGTCTCAACCAGGACCCCTTATTGATCTTCCCGGGGTATTTAAGATTTTAGGCGTATTTCCGATAAATCCTTGAATACAATTTGAGGGTTGAGGGAAATGAAGTTTAAGAAACCGCAATTGTCTTTCTGGCTTTTTTGGTTCGCTGTTTTATCTGCGTTTTTATTCTTTTTACAAGCCTGCAAGCAAATTAGTAAAAAGGAAAAATATAAAGCGGATGTTGCGTTGGCTGGCAGTTCTGCTAGTGGGGAAAGTCTAGATTTAGGCCCTGCAGGCTCTCAAGCCCCCGTCTTAAAAATCCAATATGAAAATTTTAAAGCTTCTGAAG
>JAGNWK010000049.1 GCA_017985985.1 Oligoflexales bacterium | reverse complement strand
CCTTGGCAATGATAAAGAGGATTGATGATAAGAATAGCATTAAGCGGCGAACCAAGCTATGTGCATGGGATGATTCTTACCTTGAAAAGGTTATGAAAGCATCGAATTAGATGCGCTGGCCCTGAGAGGCCCCCCAGGTTAAGACAACTTTGTGATTCCCTGATTTTGTGCTGAGAATGCTAAAAGGACCAGGTAGTGGTTTTGGAACTGTAGGTGCTAGAGGCGTTGCGCTGACTTCAGCCTTGGCATCTGTTTTTCCATGTGTGTTTACAGCAATTACTTTGTAATAATAAGCTGTCCCATTTGTGAGACCTTGATCCTTATAAGGGCTGTTTAGATTCTCAAGTGTTGTGGAATAATTGCCTGACACTGTGCCTCGCAGCACAGTGTATTTTTCCGCATCAACGGCATTCTCCCAAGTTAATGTAATGAAACCATCACCAGCTACTGCAGCTACAATGGAGAAGGTCTGCGGAGGAGGAGGTGTTGCTGGGACAGGTATTGGGACAGGATGTGTCGCTGGTGGGACTGGTGTCAGGACAGCAGGTGTTGTTGTAAGGCTTGAGGTCGAGGTGTCAGATTGGGTAGAGCTTGAAGTGGATTGTAGTGAGTTCGTTAAAGCAGTTTTTGTTTTTGCTTGGTTGGGGAAAACGCTCGCATTATGATACGTATCTTTGATCCTGCGACAGGAGATAGAAATACTAGTGATGATCAGCATAAGGGAGAGGACTGCCATTCGAACGCGTCTCGTCATCTTCATAGAAATCCTCTAAGTATTGTGTGGGTATACTTGATCGTAAAGCGAGGAGGTGGTTTATAAAAAAACCACGGTGACAAAAAGTATTTTTACTGCCCTTTATAATTGGACCAGATTCGTCTCTAAGATGTCAAGTTTCTCTAGGAACCATCCCACAAGTCGTCTAGCTGCGTTATTTTCGTCGCTGCGCAGCGCATTTTCCAGCAAGTAAAATGCGCTGCTCGCTCCTCAATGTCTTGCTATACGACTTGTGGGATGGTTCCTACTTTTTTAACTTGTCTGTTCTGTTTCTCTTACACTTCGATAAAAGTTTTGTGAAGTCGCTTGATGACGGAGGGGGCGTCGTCAGATTTTACGAGAAAGCAGAGATTGTGGCTACTCGCTCCATGGCAGATGAGTCGAATCTTAAATGGTTCGATGGATGTAAAAGCTCGGGATCCGATGCCAGAGGTATGAGTGAGATCGTTACCAATCAAGGCAACGAGGCAAAGTCCTTCCTCCAGACTGACATCAGCGTACTGTCTTAGCTCTGAAAATAAGCGTTCGTTTTTAGCTATGCTTGCTCCAGAAGAATCGAGATTGGTGCCATCGATAGTCAGCGCAACGCTGACTTCACTGGTGGTGACGAGGTCGACGCTTAATTTATGTTCAGCGAGTATAGAAAAAATGCGAGCGAGAAAACCATGGGCATTGAGCATGCGTAGGCTTGTCACTGTGATGAGACTTTGTTTTTTTCTCAAAGCCAAGGCGCGGATCAAGGGTTTATCTTTCGTCTCGGGGTAGATCCATGTTCCACCTTTTTCAGGGTGGAAACTTGAGCCGACAAAAACGGGGATATGTTTACGGATAGCTGGCCAGAGAGTAGCTGGATGCAGAACTTTGGCTCCAAAGTTTGCAAGTTCGGCAGCCTCTGCAAAGCTCAAGCTGTCGATGCGCACGGCTTCTGGAATAAGCCCAGGGTCCATCGTGAAAACACCATTCACATCCGTCATAATGTGCAGCTCTTTAGCGTTGATGCCCTCAGCTAGAAGAGCTGCGCTAAGATCACTGCCCCCGCGACCCAGAGTTGTGCTGAGGCCCTTTTCATCAGCTCCAATGAAGCCCTGTGTAACGACAACTCTGTTTTTTAACAAAAGAGGGAGCAGATGTTCGCTACATAGGGCTTTGATGGCTGCTGTCTGCGCTTCAGCCTTCCCAAAATGAGAGTCTGTGCGGATTAGGGTTCTGGCATCGATCGTTGTCACGGAGGTGAGGACAGAACGAAGAGCACCTGTAAAGAGGAGGGAAGAGAGCCTTTCACCAAGGCTAAGCCATTCGTCGAGAGCTTGATTCTCCTCAACTCTTTCCGTTAGAGAAAGAGTTTGCACAAGAGCATGGGAGGCTGCTCTGACAAGCTTTGAGATGTGCTCAAGGTCCTCAGAGGGTAAGTCCAGTTCACGAGCAATCTGCAGGTGTTTTTCTGTACAGGGTGAGATGCTCTCCAGGAGGAGCGTGTTGTTTTTGTGCTCCTTTCTCTTTTGAAAAATCTCGACCAGTTGGTTGGTTGTTCCGGACGTCGCACTCACGACGGCGAGTTTTGCTCGAGGCTGATCAGCAACGATCTGAGCAGCTTTTTTCATGATAGCGGCATGACCCATACTGGTGCCGCCAAATTTGACGACGACAAAATCTTGTTCCATGGACAAATCCCTATCCAAAAACTAGGTGAGAAGGTTTGGCATAATGTAGGTTGGTCGTAGTCCGCTGTAGTCGGTGCGTGCGAGATCACTGACTCCCGAACCCATAAGGACACTGTCTATGCCAGCATTGACAGCGCCCTGTATGTCGGTGTGCATTTGATCCCCCATCATAAGGGTTTTTTTACCTGGGACCCTGCGCTTTGCTTCATTAAACAGAGGTAGCTTAGGCTTTCCGAGGTGCTCTAGAGAGAAGCTAAGATCAGGGAAGCGGATCTTTATAGCAGCCTCGACGAGTACCCCTAGTGATCCGCCCGTGATCCCAAAATCTTTTTCTGACTTGGGGTAGATGATATCTGTATTAGGCACGAGGATGGGTGGAACATCCTGACCGGAGTCTAGGGCTCTAAAGATCATGGATATGACCCGGTCGATTCCTTCCACGAAGGGGTAGCCCTCTTGGTGGCCAAGAACGATGGCATGAGGGAGCTCTGATGTGACAAAAGGCAGAACATTTCCCCCTCCCTTGCGGACTAGATCTTTTGTTGATTCAGGGCCAAGAACATAAAAGACATCTTTCCCTTCTTCTCTCCTCTCCTTAGTCCAGCGAGGGATCAGAGAGCCTGAGGAGATGATGTTTTCAGGTGGAATGTCAAAGCCTCGCTGTTTGTAGTTTCTAGAATTTCCTTCTTCATCAAAAAAACAAGCATTTGTGACAATAAAATAGGGCTTTGTCTTATCGTGTAACATCTTGATGAAATTGACGGCACCCGGCAAAGCACCCTCCATATTCATGAGGACACCAAAGGCATCGATGAGAAGAAGCTCATATTCTCCAATGATACCAGATAGATTTATTACGGGGGGGGGCAGGGTGTTTAAACTGTTTTTTTTTGTCATTATGCTCACCATTTTTTAGCCGATAGGCTATACAGTTTTATTTATTCAATTTTTAACAACTTTCTGATGATTCGAGAACCTTGATCATGGTTGAAACCACGACAAGTCCGCGTTCTCGTCCGCACTGTAAGCTGGGCGTGCTACGGCTACGCAAAACTCAGGTGGACCAAGAAGACATTAGCACAGACTGTGGTCTGTTTCGCCTTCTTTTTCCGCTGATCGTTCTATCTTTCGTCACTTTTTTTAGTGGAAAAGTTATAGCTCAAACAAGCATCAATCTGTACGGCGGATATGCACTGAAGAGTTTTTTCCTGACAAACGAAACAAGTTCTGAAGTCAGAGCCTACCCTGTTGGCGCTGAGCTAGAACAATCTTTTTTCCTCGACCCCAAATCTCTTTTTGGGATGACTTTAGGGGGAGGTGTCAACTACATGCCGCTGAGTATGCGGAGCTCTAAGATTGCCTATAGTGGAAGCTATATCGCCTACTTTGCCAATCTTTCCCTTGTTTTTCAACCTTTCACCTTGTTTTATTTTTACTCTACGATCGAATATGCTCCTGTTTCGAGCCTTTCTTTAAGATCTCTTGTCGATACAAGTGTGAATGGGAAGAAAGTGAGTTTTTCATCTGCTAAGACATATACCGGTGAAGCTGGTGCAAGCATCCGGTTTGCGATGATCTCGGAGGATGGCGGCGACGACGATGAAATTATAATCATACCGAGACTTCGCTACGGACTTGTCTTCGAAATCATCAACCAAAACCTCATTAAGGAAAGTATTACGTCACAGACGAGCAACACCGATCTGAGTTCAGGGAAAACGAGTTCGACCAGTGTTCAGTATAAATTTGAGGCCACTTCTATCTCTCTCCTCGTAGGCTATACTTTTTAGTGCGCGCCTGTTATATCTGTAAATCAATCAGATTCAAGTAGGTTTCAAAAACTAGGGAGGGGAGTGTGAGGGGAAGAACGGCCTCTCACAAATTAAGGATATCTATGAAACATCAGAATGCTCCAGTCAGTGCTCTTGACCAGTTTCTCTTCACAACAAGACTGCATGACCTTCTAAACTGGTCTAGGAAAAATTCAGTTTGGCCCTATATCTTTGGGACAGCCTGTTGTGGGGTGGAGTATATGTCCGTCCTCGGGCCTAAGTATGATATTGCGCGTTTTGGAGCGGAGGTTGTACGGTTTTCTCCAAGGCAAAGCGATCTTCTCGTCGTAGCTGGAACAATCACTGAAAAAATGGCTCCTGTGATCAAGACCGTCTACGAACAGATGCCTGAGCCGAAGTGGGTGATGGCTATGGGGGCCTGTGCTTCCAGTGGTGGTTTTTATAGGGCCTATCATGTCTTGCAAGGCGTGGATCAGATCATTCCCGTCGACATTTATATTGCGGGTTGTCCTCCTACTCCAGAAGCTTGCATAGCAGGGCTTTTAACTCTGCAGGATAAGATCAGCAGCAGTTGAGTCTTAAAGCCGGCAGAGGAGGGAGATCTTATGCCCAAAAATCTTCTGGTTAGAATCACTGCTCTCAGAAAGATTCTTGGGGATTTTTTTGAGCTTGCTCTTCAGCCCACTAGCCGAGAGTTTATGCAACTGAGCTATGATTTGGGTTCGGATGCTTGTGCTCGTTCTGCTCTCCAAGACCTTTTGTTGGATCTGCCTAAGACAGATCAGAGTTGGGCTCTTGCTGTTGAAAAGTCAGGGGCAGCGAGGTGGAAGCACTGTCTTATTCTATGCCCGAGTTCACACGCTATCGCGAGTTTGTATCCCATAGCGATAGGATTAGCTGCAGGTCTTGAACTGAGTCTCAAGCTGTCTAGGCTTACGAGAACAGATGGCGAGTCTTCCTTTCTATCTTCTTATGTCTTCCTGCTGAAAAAACATCCACTTTTTTCCGATTCTCTTCGCTTCATTGCAAAAGATTTTGTTATCGATAGAAAAAATTTTTCCTTCGATAGTTTACTGGCAACAAAAAGTCCTGTTGATGTTCTGCTTTGCTATGGAACCGATCAGACCTTAGAGAATTTACGTTCCTCCATCCATATTCCACTTGCAGGCTTTGGGCATGGAGTTGCGTTAAGTTTGCTTAGAATTCGAGACTTACAGGATACTCAGTCTGTCTGTCGTTTACTCGCAAAAGATATCTTATCCCTCGGACAGAATGGTTGCCTCTCTACGCGTTTGCTCGTCATGGAAGATCCTGGGGAGTCTGTTTTGCGGTCTTTTTTAAAGAAACTAGATCAGGCCTGTTATGAGTTCTGGGGTAAAGATCTCGATCTTTTGTCGAGGCTTTCCCTTGAGCAGGATGAAGTTCTTTATCAGGACCAGTGGGGTTCACAGGTCTCTTTTGCTGAATCAGAGTTTATGTTTTTTCCGGTATTTCGACGAGAAACTTTGTCTGAGCTGACGAGATGTCTGTCGACTCAGCGCTTTGTTCTTCCTCTTGTCCTTTATAAGAATTGGAGGACTGTATGGACTGATCTCTTGTTTTTCCCCTCTCTTCTTCGTGTGAGTGCTGGTCTTGGAGTTGATACGGAGCTGCCCCCTGACGATTTAATCCCCAAGCTTGTTCCACTCGGTCAAGGCAATCTGCTTTCGTGGGATGGAACTCATGAAGGTAAACCTTTGTTTAAAGGAAAGTAGGAACCATCCCATAAGTCGTCTAGCTGTGTATTTTCGTCGCTGCGCTGCTCGCTCCTAAATGCCTTGCTATACGACTTATGGATGGTTCCCAGTAACGCAAGGAGGGGGTCAGGGGAAACTGCGCAGCTGGTTTTCCCTGAGTTCTGTTTATAAAAACTGCGCAGTTGGTTTCTCCCAATAACAAGCGTTCAAAAAAGGGACTTGTATGCAAGAAAAAGCGTCTTTTATGCGATTTCTCAACATGACTGTCATCGTGAGTAGTTTGGGGTATTTTGTCGATATCTATGACCTCATTCTGTTCAGTATAGTGAGAATCCCTAGTCTCCAAGCTATAGGGGTGACGGGGGAAGAACTGATGTCTAAAGGGACCTTGCTTTTGAATATGCAAATGGCAGGGATGTTGGTGGGGGGGATACTCTGGGGGGTGCTCGGAGATAGAAAGGGTCGTGTTTCTGTCCTTTATGGCTCCATACTCCTCTACTCCTTAGCGAATTTAGCCAATGCCTTTGTGACGACATTTCCGATGTATGCAGGGCTTCGCTTCTTAGCGGGTTTGGGACTTGCTGGGGAATTAGGGGCAGCTGTGACTCTCGTCTCAGAGTCTCTTGCTGCAGAGGATCGGGGGTATGGGGTCGCTCTGGTCGCTTCTGTTGGAATCCTGGGTGCCATCTTTGCAGCTTTTATCAGTGATACCTTCTCTTGGCAGACAGCCTACATAGTCGGTGGGGTGATGGGGCTGACTCTGCTTGCCTTTCGTTTTAAAATGCAAGATTCGAGACTCTTTAGTGCTGTGCATAAAGAGGAGTCTATTGTTAAAGGCAACTTTTTCATGCTGCTGAGTGGAGATAGGCTCAAGCGTTATCTGTCATGCATCTTCGTTGGCTCACCTAACTGGTTCACGATAGGTGTGCTGGTTGCTTTTGCACCAGAAATCACCTCTCATCTGAGTTGTACAGGTACGGTCTTGGCGAGTAAGGCCATCGCTTGTCTTTATCTTGGACTTTCTTTGGGAGATCTCCTGAGTGGCTTTCTCAGTCAATGGATGAAGAGCCGTAAAAAAGTTATTCTCCTCTTCTTGAGTTTGAACATCCCTGTCATATTTGTTTATCTGACGACCACTCATGCAAGTCCAGATTTTTACTATGTCTTGTTTTTTATCTAGGTATTCCGAATGGGTATTGGGCTGTTGTCAACACAGTTGCAGCAGAACATTTTGGCACGAATCTGCGAGCGACAGCAGCGACGACTGTCCCCAATTTTATACGGGCTATGGTGATCCCTCTTTCCCTAGGGGTTCAATTTCTCAAGCCCTATCTCGGCCTCATTGAAGCGATCAGTCTAGTCGCAATGTTGAGTGTTGGCTTAGCTTATATGGCCTTGTCAAAGTTAGAAGAGACTTATTACAAAAATCTCGATTTTGTAGAGAGTGACAGCTAAAAAGGTGACGAAGAAGTAGGGAAGAGGCTTTAAATTTTATTAGAACCATCCCACAAGTCGTCCAGCTTCGTTATTTTCGTCGCTGCGCTGCTCATTTACCAGCAAGTAAACTGCGCTTATCACTCCTCAATGCCTTGCCATAGACTTGTGGGATGGTTCCTGTTTAACTTTTCAAGGAAAATAAATCCTCTGGCCCAACTCGATTCTTCAGTGTTTGTTTGATTCAGATTTTTTAAGCCTGAGTGTGCATCTAAGCCGATGCCATCAAAAGCTTCGTGATCTCCAAATAAAATACTACTAAGGTACGCTGTCGTTACACAGTAAAATTCTTGGAACCTATCTTTTAACTTTGGATAGAGTTCTTTTAACTCTTTATACGGCTTTTGACAAAAGTCACGACCGGCCTTTTCAAGGCTTTCCACGTTAATAAGCTCTACATCCATTTCGCGGGATAAATGATTGATATTAGATAGTCCAATCCAATCTCCTTGGTGTATGCCTTGGTACATACCATTAAGTCCGCAATGTGGTGAGCACTTATGATCTTTATTGAGCTGCTCACTAAAATATTTCTGACAGAGATGATAATCACCTAAAGAGTTTTTACTAAGTGCGCAATTTACTTGACATGCATTTGTTGTGTCACTTTCACAAATTGTCTTTATGGCTTGCTTTTGTCCAAGATTTTCATAAGAAAAAGCATAAATTGGGTAACTTTTATCACCAACCTTTATTTCAGTGAAGAAGCGTTTTAGCTCTTCATTATCCCAATCGTTAGTTTTAGGCGAAAAGGCTACTTGTAAGGATCCTCCACCCATTTCGATGATACCCAAAGTTTGATCTGCTCCCTGTTCCAGTCTTCCCAAGGCATCATTAGTGGAAAGCCAGGCATAAACAGCTTCTTCTTGGCCGGAAAGGACTGCTGCTCCCCTCGACTGAAATCCACTTTGTTCCATTACGGAAGAAACAAGTCTTAATAATCTATTTTTGTCTTCATCAACTAAAGCTCTAACACCGGCCGTCGCACGTAGATATACAGGGACTTTTTTTAGTGCATCTTTGGTAAGCCCACGAGTTTTTATCAAAACTTTTTGAGCAGTAGAAAATAAAACATTTAAATAATTTTCTACCTCATCTTTGTCCATTTTTTCTGCCAATTGATGAAGGGGACCATTTCTGGTAGTTATTTCATTCCTATTTGCTTTAATTTCTTTGACTTTGGGTTGTTTGTTCTTAACAGAAATTTCAAAAATATGCAGGCGAGTTCCTGTGCTGCCAGCGTCAATCATAAGCGCATATTCACTGCGTAAGTTAGTTTGAGAAGGAGGGACGGGATTTATCAAGGTGAGGCTAATAACCATAAGTATAATGAATTGTATCATTGGGTTGTGCTTTTTTTGACTATTAATCACAATCGAGGTTGGTTTCATCAATATCAGTCCTTTATTTTAAAGACAAGAATAAATGACTCCGTAGAAAAAGCATCTTGCACCGGCAGTAAAATAGTGAAAAATTGGCCCCGTCTTACTCTCATTCAAGTTCTCACTGACTTCGTCTATCCCAACTTGTGGGAAGGCTCCTTGTGGTAGACGTATTGCTAGGCATCCTGTTGATTTCGTTCAATCTTTCTATAAACACATTTACTACTATTTAGGACAAAGTATGAAATTTATTCAGGAATGTATGCTCCAAACCACGTGGATGAGAAGCTCTGTTTGTCTCCTATTCTTCTACAGTGCACTCGCTTTTTCTGAGGAGTGTGTACCCAAAGCAAATGCAGAATGCCATGGCCAGAGACAAAGCTATTTCAAAATCGGAGCTAGCCCGGGATTTGAGTATAACGGCCTTACCGTCAAAGGTATTGAATCTTTAAAAGGGATACGAGATGCCCTCCGTCAACGGTTCAAACTATTCGACAACAAATTTAGAGGCTTAGCTAGCGTGCACCATGCGGCAACCGTCGCTAGGTTATTCAAAGGCAATATGCTGCTCTATGGTCCTCCTGGAGGAGCAAAATCTGCTGTTGTAGAGTGCCTTTTCAAGGGTGAAAGCTCAAACTCTTTTCGACTACAACTTCATCAAATGATTACAGAGTCGGCTTTTGTCGGTGGACAAAATTTTGACCAAAAAACCGGCGCAAGCCTCGTCCTCAACACCCATTGCGTAGCTTTGGGTGTAGGACGGGGTCAAGCCGTAAAGACTTCGCTTAGGGAGGGGATGCAAACCCCTTCCTAAGCTAGTACTCGCAAAGCGAGTTCAATATTGCATTCCGCCTGTTCTGTGGTTCAATGATAGCAACTTTGCCCTTTCTCTTAATAAATTCGAAAATCTCTACTGCATCGTAAGCAGAATCCATTTTGTCATCTAAATCTTCACTAAAAGTCTTCGTAACTAGAGTCCCATGAATTCGAGACAACAAGTCAGACTCAGAAAACTCTGCGAAAGCATTAGAGAATGTCGCCTTGCAAGGAAGCCTACGTAAGCAGCTGAACCCGCAGAGTCGGCGCAATACTTTATCAACTTTCAAGCGATCAATAAGCGCTTCCGTGGTGCCTAAGTTTAACGAAGCCTTTGCGACAAAAGCATTTGCAAGTGCTACCCGATCATGGGGTGGGCGACCATTAATTCTTCCAGGTTGTGGAATAAAACGTGCAAGGTCAAGGTAGTCAAGGATTACAATGATACGTTCATGAGCTGGAGTTTGTGGGCCATACTCCTCCTCGAATGTTGGAAAAATACAACGTTGAATCCTCTTCCAATTGTGAAGTATATTGCTGTCCAAGGATCGTCCTCCGGTGAAAACTGGGTTGTTGAAGGACGATTCTTACTCACCTTTATTAACTTTTCTATAAAAAAACAGCACCGAAGGTGCCGTATTACGTACTTTTTAAACTACCTCTCGAGTGTACCTGCCGTGGTGGCAAGTCGTGTTCATAACTTACTCCGTGGTTTAATCTTAGCTGATCCAAATTATTTATGGACAGATCATTATCTCCTCATTATCTCTTGGGCTTTTGCTTTTGAGAATCTTAGCTTGGCCGGTAAATTTTGGCTCATAGACACCTTCAATCTAAAAGTTCTCATCAAACACTGGACCGTCTCTCCTAATGCTTTAAACAAAGAAGAGCCTTATTTCTTATAAGTCTCCCCCTATTGCATAGGGGGAGTATGATGAGGTTGTTAACGGTTTTTCTGTTTATTTCATTTGGTTGCAGTTCACACAAGTCGGAGAATCCGCAGAAATTAGCTCCAACAGAGAAAAAACAGATGTGATAGCGCATATGGATCGTGACGAACTTCTCCCCGTGGATAGTGCGGGTACCATGGCAGGTTATAAGATGGCTTTAAGTAATTTGTCCATGAGTAAGGTTAAATGGCTAACCAAAAAGTTGAATGAAATTTCAGTAGATTATTTAGGAAATGAATTCATTCTCCCTGTTAAGTATTACTTACAGGCTTTTTTAAAAGAAGATACAAAATTTGATTGCAAGATTAGTGAAGATAAGAGAGTTGCAGGAGCTATGCTTTGCGATGGTCTCGATGCGTCAGGATCTAGCTTCATTAAAATGCGTTTGGTAGCACGTAAACGAGATATGATCAGCTATTTTTCTAAACCTGACGCGCAATTTATTATGCATTTTTGTGCTACGAAGCCGGGAACAATTCGTATTTCTCGGGATGCTGATGAATTTTGGAACTCTGCTCATTTAGAAAAATCATCTAAGCAAAATCTTTATAAAAATACAAATGAATTGGATCTCAATGGGGTAGTCTTAGTGATTTCTCGTACTGAAAAAAAAGAGTTAGCAGTCAGTGACTATAGAGTATCTGTTGGTCCTGTAGAGACTGAATCTGCTGAATATCGAGAGTTTGTTGATAAAGACTGTATATATTATACAGGAGATCACAAGAAGTGATCTCCCAAGAAAAATCACCTATCTTCGCAGCGTCACAGGACTTTGAGTGTTTGATCCAAATGCGTATGGACGTAACTCTCGAAACCTTGTTTGGTCTAGGCCCAGTCCTTCAATCCCAGCTGCGCAGATTTTTCCCGAGTCCTCTTGTTTGCTAAGTCGGACATGCGTTATGGCTGTTTAACAACCTTGCCGAGCATCTGTGCCAATTTTTTATGAGCTGTCGCGTTAGGATGAAAGCAGTCCATGGCCAGTTCGCTTTTTTGGATACTCCAACTCAGTAGTTCCTTGACGAAGACGATTCTCCCTGTTGATGAATAGGTGTTGACTAGAGTTTCTAAGGCTGTGTTAACAGCGGTCCACTCCTTACTGGTCTTGCTACTCGAACTAGCAAGACGGGGACAGAAGGCTTCGATGCGAACCGTCTTAAACTGACCGTCGCGAATGTCTCCACAAGTCAGCGGCATTGAAAAAAATCCAGCATTATACGAGAAACTGTAAGTTTTTGCGGGAGCATTCTGCAAAACAGAGGGGATGTTCGGGATCGGAACAACAACGATCAGGGCTTGCTGGGGAGGAACCATCAGTTTGTCTAAAGTTTGTTTGTAGGTGTCTATGAAGGTGCTCTGATTATAGTCTTCTGCACAGAAATCATTAGCGCCGATTTCGATAACAATCAGGTCTCTGTCCTGGGCAAGGGCCGGAAGCTGTTGGGTCAAAACGTCATCGATACGGCTGCCCGAGACAGCATGGTTCTTAGCAGAACTGGCTTTCAGACCTAGTTGACAGGCCAGTGAAAAGCAGTTTGTAGAGCTTATTTTTCCGATGAAGGCAGATGGATATTCGCTTTTGTAAGTGGAGTCGATCTCCCTGAGAGCCTCTCCCAGTTCAGTACCATTCATGACTAAATCCCCAACAAAGCTCAGTACGGGAGACTCATCGGGTAGGTCGCTGCCAAGTTTCGTATCGCTGAATAGACCAACTCCAATACTGTCCCCGAGTAAGGCCATCTTCGATATTTTTTTAGCCAGGACTGTCGAGGTTGACGCATTTGAGCCTGAGCTAGTTGGGAGAGGGAGCAAGCTTGCTGGCTCATAATTTTGTTTTGTCGAATCAGTAGATCCCTGTTTTGTCGACTTCGAACTCTGTTCTGTGGCGTCAGCGTTCTGACTAGTGGAGTCGGATTTTATATGTGCTTTTTCCGGTGTGGATAGGGTCTCTTCTGAGGAAGTGTCTGTCTTCGAGTAGCTACCCTCCTGAGTCTGCTCGTTCCCTTTCGGAATAGTGACGTTTAGATTGGGTCGGCTGCATTGCACCAGGCTGATGACATGCACCAGGCTGACAAGAAAGATCGAAAAATTGATACGAATCATACTCTACTCCTACTGATTTTGGAGTGTTTCAATGATAGCTTCTTGACGAATAGCCAATTCTTTTTGTTTGACGGGAGATGTTAGGGTCTGTGTGATCGTATGAATCTCTGAGTCGCTTTTTCCAGCCAATGTTGTAGTGAGTTGGACCAGGGCACTACGCTTAAAAATTTCTGGACGAATGTCTATCGTTGATCCCTTTTTTGCTATCTCCACTATAGTATCATTGAGCACCTTCATCGTTGTTGCATTGTATTCACTGAGGTGAGCTGTTGTGTTCAGATCTTCCAGCAGGCGCAAGCGGTCAGTAGGGGGTGGATTTTGGTCATAGTTCACGAAGCTGTCATTTATAGTCTTGCGACCTTCCTCACTAAAGAACTTTTCTTGAGTTTGCACGTAGTCGGTCATTTCTTTTTGCTGATGCAGCTTGTTTAGCTGTAGAAGTTCGTCCTCCGTAAATTTATCAGCGAGTTTTCTTTTGTAGTTATTTTCGAAGATCTGCGGTGAAAATCGCTTTGCGAAATCTAGATCTTTCTGTTCTTTTTCTTCTATTTTTTGAAGCAATCTGGAGATGGAAAGTCCGACCCTGGAAAATTCCTGTGGAGCATTACTCGATTTTAGAGCTCCAGCAACGAGAGCTTCTTTAGCGGAATTGACATGAGAAGTAGCTAGGCTCCCCTGGGGTGCTGTCGCGGTTTGGGGTGTTGGAGGAGGGGCAGGTTCATTAAGGATTCGATTTTCATCTGGTTTACTTGAAGTTTGATGGGTTAGCTCAGCTTTTTCTTTCGGGTAGCGAAGAAAAAGGGCGAGGACGACGCCTGAAATCAAGAGAAGAATGATCATGAAGACTTTTTGCATATATCACCTTGCAAATGACCAGTTTTTTATGTGTGAAGTTTCTTCACACTCATGGATAGAGCTGGTGTGCGAGGATTGTACACCTACTAAAAGGGTAGGAAGGTTGAGTCGTTCTGTCAATGTCAAAGAAATGGAAGTGATGCTAGATCATTATCATATTTTTGTATCCTTCCCTCCAAAAATCGCTCCATCAAATATTGTCCTTTGTCTCAAAGGAATCACGGCAAGAAAGATCTTCATGGAGTTTGCAAAAATTAAAAGAAAACTTTGGGGAGGCCCCCTCTGGAACCCAAGTTTTTATATTGGAGTTTGCTCAGCAGGCCTTACATCTTCCCTTTGAAAAGGGTAGGATTTCGGCTGAGAATTCTAAATGGAGGGCTCTCTTGCTTTTAAATTTAATGGTTATTGCTAATCCCGCCTCTTAATCTAGTGCCATTGATTATAGCTGGTTAGAAAAAAAACATGGTTTTTGGTCATATTGGTCTATACAAGTTCCCCTCCTGCCTTAAATCAAAAGTTAAATATCGAAATTAGGAGAAACGTATGTGGGCCAATTTTATTGTTCTGATTTTCATTTGCATATTTTTTCAGGGGGAGGTTCTTTATGCTGGCCATCATTCCCCTCATGTTACTATTGGTGTTGTGGCTGCGAGTGATGGCCTAGAGATCGATCTCAACTTGCTGAAATTAGCTGCGCAGGAAGGTCCAGGCGGAGAGCAAATTTATAAAAAGATTGAGGCTGAACTAGCAGCTGGAGCTAAAAGGGAAACGGTTTTACATCTCGCCATGTTTTTGGGGGATGCTGAAATTGTGAGAGCCCTTATTGAAAATCGAGGAGCGCTGGTTGACGCAAAAAGTGCTAAGGGCAAAACTCCTCTGCATCAGGCTGTTTTTTACGGACGTCAAAGTATAGTATCTGTCCTCATCGATAGTTATAGAGCTAATATAGATGAGGCAGATGCAGAAGGAAATACACCTCTACATCTTGCAGCTATGAATGGATATTTCGAGATTGTCCTTTTTCTTCTGGCTAAGCGAGCTTCTATTGGAGCTATAAATGCAAATGGGGATACCCCCTTGCATTTGGCTGCAGCAGAAGGGTATTTGAGTGTTGTCTCGGCTTTGCTTCGTTGTGGAGTTCCTAATATCTTGAATGTAGAGGGAAACACACCGCTACATCTTGCTGCAGCAGAAGGGCATTTGAGTGTTGTCTCGGCTTTGCTTCGTTGCGGAGTTCCTAATATCTTGAATGTAGAGGGAAACACACCGCTACATCTTGCTGCGTCAAAGAAACGGGAGATAATTATAAGGAAACTTATTATGGCTGGAGCTAGTCCTTTTGTTCCAAATTTACAGGGGAGTTCAGCATTGAAGCTAGCGAGGGATTTTTTTGGCGATTACCATCCTGTCGTCTTGTTCATGTTTCGTGAGGCAAGTCTATAATGCAATGGCACTAGGTTAAGCGCATAACAGGACATTTTTGATGATAATCATGGTATCTTGACACTTACTTTTGATGGAAGCCCCTTTCTTTCTTTCTTTCTTTCTTTCTTTCTTTCTTTCTTTCTTTCTTTCTTTCTGTTTGCTTGTGACGTTTACCTCCTCCGGAAGCTAAAAGTTTCCCCAGACCCCTCCTGCCCTGTAATCCACTTTAAACCTCTCTGAACTGCTGCCAGGACTGCCTAAAACGGGAATTTTTTGCCAGAAGTTCATCAAAACTTCCGTCATCTACGATACTACACTTGTCAAAAATAAGAATACGATCAAAAAAGCGGAGAAGATTCATTTTATGGATGGAGGCGATAATCGTTTTTTCTGCAAATACGGAGACTATATTTTTGTAGATTTCAATCTCGTTTTCTGAATCTACGGAGCTGGTGGACTCGTCGAGTAGGATCCAGTCTTTGCCTTCAGAGAAGAGTATGGCGCGAGCCAAGGCTAGGCGCTGGCGTTGTCCGCCGGAGAGGTTGACCCCTTTTTCATTGATCACCGAATCTAGGCCTTTCGGCAGTGTTGTGATGACCGAGCTGAATCGAGCGATGCGTAGTGCTTCCTGCAGCTGATTCTCGGTGTACTCTATGCCGAGGGTTAAATTTTCCCTGATGCTAGAAGAGAAGATTTCGGGATCTTGTGGAACCAGCATAGTTTTGAAGTCGACATCGGCCAGGCCTACCCTCTGAGGGCTTTCGGTGTCGATGCAGATGTTTGCGCTCGCACTAGGGTACATACCGTGAATGATCTTCAAGAAAGTCGTTTTGCCACTGCCAGATTCACCGATAATCGCGATCTTTTCTCCTTTGCTTATTGTCAGATTGAGCTTATCGAACGCTGTAGCCAGGGGAGTATAGGAAAAACTCAAGTCTTGAAAAGAAATGCTCTGGTACTGAGATATGAGCTTGCGCTCTATTTTTTTAGTCGTCTGGAGGTGCTCTTCTATGCCACTCGCATTGAGGACCCCATTTCTAAACATGCAGAGCTGTTCATAGAAAGACCCAAAGACGAAATAGACAAACATCAACTCTGATAGATAAAGGTAAAGAGTCGAGACGGTTCCTGCGTCTATGTCTTGCTGGGTCTGGACTTTGTAAAAGATGAAGGAGCCGAGTGGGATGATGCTGATGGCTTGGAATAGCATAATCCCGGTGAACCATTTCCATTCGTTGAGCTTGACATTACTACAGAAGAGTTGAAAGGGTGCTGCAAATCGGGCGACAACTCCCTTGGAGACCGTATTTTCTATATGCAAAATTTTAACGCTGGTGACGTTAGAAAGGGCATCAAAGATACTGGCAGAGGCCTTGTTGCCGAATTCGTTCAGCCGTACGACCTGCGATAGTAGTTTTCTGTCGAAGAAGAATATCAGCCATAGCGACATGACGACGAGCATGAAGACGATAACCGAAATAGCTGGGGAAAAGAAAAAAAGAACGATGGATGTACCTATCATCCGGACCAGGGTTTGGATGATTTGAAAGATATTTTCTCCGAAACTATAGAGACCATCAACCGCCTTGCGAATCTTCTCTATAGTATCGCCAGAGTCATGCTCGTTGTGCCAGGACAGGTTTGAATCGAGAACCCCCTCTAGAAGATAAGTTCGATAGCGCAGCGCAATGCGAAAAGCCACCGTACGTTCTAAGACCCTGGCAGGACCATGAAAAAGCCAAAAAATAAGATCTTTAAAAAAAAGCAGGCTGAGTAGCGAGAGTACATAATACATGTTCTCTTCGTGGACGCCAGAAACTTGCACTTCCCTGATAATGAGGCCAAAGATCAGAGGAGACGAAAGGAGTGCTATATTGGCGCATACGAACATCGAGGCATATAAAAAAATAGTAGGCCTCTCCTGCCCTATAAAAGTCCAAAATTTTCTGGAGAGAAAGAGTATGGGTTCTTTGCTGTTCTTGATAGTCACTAGGATGACCTCAATGTCATTCGGTTACAAGGTTCCTTACTTGTTTGTTCTGAAGATAGAAAAACAACGATACTTTTTAACGCTCCAATTATACCGCCTTTTAGCATCATCTTAAGTTTTTAAAACTCTTAACATCATTATGCTCTTTTAGAGTGTGATTCGCCAACGTGTCCTTGCGAGTAAGCTGCAGTGGCTACTCTTTATCGCTGATAATCATGGTTTCTTGACACCTTACTTTTGATGGAATCCCCTTTCTGTTTGTTTGCTTGTGACGGTTAGGGCTTGTCCATAAATAACTTGAACACATTGAGATCACCTGACCGCCAATGTCATTCGGTTAAGGCAGAATTCCTTAATCGTCTACTTTATCTAGCTCGATACCCCTCGACTTCGCTCGGGGTGACGGGGGCTTTAACAAGTTGGGAGGACGTCACCCCGAGCGAAGTCGAGGGGTATCTTGCCTTAACCGAATGACATTGACCTGACCGCCTAACGGCCTCCTACGTCGACCTTCGTGGTGATGACGTGGGAGAGATGTCCATATTATTTATGGACAGATCCTTACCGTGAAGAAGAGGGAATGGCTTTGGATGTCGTTTTCTGCTTCTTGGTTCCTGCCTCCCCTGCCGAGGGCTACGGCGCAATTCATACGATGCAATTATTGACACAGACTGAATGTCACGCTTTTGGAAGCGTGACATTCACAAAAGACTTATAGAGAGTCTGCCGCTAGTATCATTGCGATGGATTTGCCATCCTGACTCAGGGTTGCGCTGATTTCTCCGTTCGGCTTTAGATTTAAAACGAGGCGGCCACCATTCCAATCTGTTGATGCTACAATTTCAGTACTCATAAGCTGGATCGTATTCATTGTTGTCGGATTTTGGCTATCGACTCGAGTGATTTTAGTCAATACCGAAAGTGGGATCGTCTCTCGTTCAAAGGAGTTAAGCTCGTGATAAGTCTTTATTGATCCAAAACCAAAGCTTGGCCTGTTGTAGACAGAAATACGGGCAATGATACCATGTTTCTTATTCTTTAACGTCAATTGATAGACTTGATTTTTCTTGAGGGGTGGAAGCCCAAAGTCTTCAGGATTCAAAATTTTGAACGTTTTGCTCGCAGGAAAGCGAAATACTCCGAGATTTGAAGGAAGCACATCTTCTATATCCATGATGACACCTATGTACATCATCATGTTATTTACGCCCGGTACAAGATGAGGATCGTTCAGGGCGTTCTTTATGCTGTAATGAACAAAGTACGGTGACATGAGAGACATATCGGATGTGCAGTGATTTAACCCATAGATATGACCAATTTCATGTAAGAGCGCGAGATTAAACAGTCGTATGTTATACTCTTGGCTGTGAATGATCTGTTCCCAAACGTCTTTATCAAAAGCATCGGGTGAAATGCTCTGCCCTGGACCAGCAAGATAAACAAAACCCTTGGTGTTTGCAGAGCTGCCTTCTGGCAATTTGTAGGCCGCCGCATAGTAGGACTTCGGCTCGTTAAGCACTTTGATCTGCGGAGCTGTAAGTCTACCAAGCATAAACGCAAGGTCTATAGGCGTTTCCTCATCACTACCCCGAGGAAGATTAGAACATAGGCCCATATAAACGAGAGGTTGTTCAAAAGGACTTGTTCCACCAACTTCTTCTAATTTCTCAATTTTAAGTTGGAGAGTTTCGATACGAGGTGCACGTGCTATATCTCTCTCTCTGAGTTCGTACGCTCTTTTTTCTCGTTCTGTTCTGATTGTGTTGTCTGGCATCATGTAGAGCGGTTCCCAGAGCGGTGCCCAGAGCGGTGCCCCCAGTAGTATACGCAGTATACGTAGCTCAATCATTCTGATACGTCGCTCAATACTTCTGGACAAACCTATCACATAAGCTTCCCAACTGTAGTCCTCCTCCCCCTGTTCCTTTGCTTCCTTTCTATCTGCTTCCCGCTCTTGCAGCTCTTGCGCAAGATCTCTTCTCAATTGCAGAAGAGATTCAGAGTCCTCTTCCTGAGGAGAACCATGACCAAACGCGAGCTCGCGTTGCCAAAATTTAAAAGCGTTTCTAAAACGATCTGCATAGGTTGCGTCAGGTAGAGGAAAAGCTTCATCATTTTTTTCGATACAAAATGTAATTGCCTTGAGACCAACAGGAAACCAAGCGCCGGATATGGTTGGGACAGCATCTGCTTCTCCGGATACGGTTGGGACAGTATCTACATGACGGACACCTCCACCGCTGGAAGTCACACCACCTACCAAGGTAGTGCTAGTAAAAAGATAGGATAAGACTAGGCTTAATAACACTTTCATAATGTAGTCCTCAAAGTTTATTGATCTAGAAGCGCTGTTCTTATAGCTTGGAAGACAATTAAGCGTCCATAATCTTTTTATAAAGAATTGACATTCTTTTTTATGTTTTATAAAATAATCCGAATTCAAGCGGGATACAATTTTGCTTTTTTTACATAAAAGTTACAAAGACTTCATTAAGGAAAAGATTAGCGGTGATTCTAACATTAAGGGATATCAAGGGAAATTAGCAGTGGTGGCCAAATGCCATCCCACTTTCTTGTCCCAGGTGCTCAATGGGCTTGTGCACCTTACCCC
>JAGNWK010000126.1 GCA_017985985.1 Oligoflexales bacterium | reverse complement strand
GAGCAGCAAAATGGGAGCATAGGATGAACAAGGAAAAAAGAAAAATCGATTGGAACTTCACGAGAAAAAAAGCTCGGGTTAAGTTGGGGTATTCACACACCAACTCCAGAGTGGAGTGGTACTAGTAGGTGAAAAATACAAAGACATATTCTATTCTTCTATAGGGAGAACACCCCCATCAAATAAATCTGAAATAGTAAGAGCCGCAAGACTACTCATTATGAACGATCCCTTTACAAATGATACATTTTTCAACGCGTTAAAAGATGAACTATTTTTTACGAGTAAGACTGGAGGAGAAATCCTAAAAATTGTCATGGATTTCACCAAAAAACCTATCTTAGATAGAGTAGCGGATCAAAGCTTTAACGCAGAATCCATTCTAGCTAAATTATTGAAACTCTTGCCGGAAAATATTGGTCAGACTGAACCAAATCACCAAGAAAAATAGGCTGAGATAAATAAGCGTGACGTTGCTATCAAAAAACACATTCTGAGTAAACGAATGAAAAAGATTTGCCAGAATAGCCCATAGAAAAGCTTGATACAAAATATAAGATCCTCTCGCTCTACTCAAACCTTTAAGCTGCCTCATTGCTAGAAAACTAAACAAAAAGAAGCTGAGAGCACCAACTATCCCCACCTCTGCTAAAATTTCGAGATAGAGATTGTGTGCGTTAAATTTATCTCGCAGCCAACCAAACCCCAGAGCCTCGTAATAAGCTTCTCGATAACCAGAATGAAGTTGAGCTAGCCCCTGGCCCAACCAGGGTTTGTCTTGAAACATATACCAATGAACAATCCAAAATTTGAGACGATCGAAATGCTGTAGAAAAGTACTGCCAGGATCTGCTAGTAGCCCCCGAAATCTCGACAGCATGGGGAGAAGAGGCATGAGAAGAGCGAGAAGGATAGGTGGAAAAACATTAAGAAAGATAAAACTTTTCCAAGAAAAAAACTTCCAACCTGAAGCCTGATAAAAAATTCTGGTACAAAAAACAAGAAGAAACGATATAGCAATGAACGTTGCCGTTCTGCCACCACTCGCCACCACAAAATAAAGGTGAAACAGACTGATCAAGCTCAGATAAATTCGAACTTTCCACGAATCTTCACCAAGTAAATTCAATATTTCTGCCTGAGGCTCACCTCTGGAAAAAAATCTGTGATGAAGCCAAGACCCCCATTTTTCTGTAGCTAGATACCCAAAAAAAGTGAACAAACCAAGAGCCACAGCAGCAAGTGACAAGGGGTGTCCATAAAGTCCCGGCGATCGATAAAACCCAGACTCTAGCCTCTCATGATCGGGTAGAATCATCCCTGATACCCTGTAGTCAAAACCCAAGAATTGCTGGAGCAACACAAAAACTAGAAGACAAACCGTAGCGAAGAAAAAACCAGATAAAAAATGGGAATGAAAAGCCTTCAAATCTGCCCAATGCTTGCCTATTTTTTTTTCTTGTCCATTTTTTTTAAACAAACAAAAACAAAGAAGAGTTCCGCCTGAGAGGAAGACGGCACTGCTCAGAGAACTTCTCAACAAGTCTTTTCCCGGTAGAGATAAATCTTTTGGTAAAAAAGAGCTGATCATTTGCGGTGGTAAAAAAAGAGAATTCCAGAGGCTGCAGATGGGGAAAATTAAAAAAAGCCCCATAAGAGCGAGCGAAATTTTCTTCAATCTACCTAAGACCATCTTTTCTAAAGGAAGGCTCGACACCCAAAGCAAAGGAATAAGCAGAGCAAAAAGATAAAAACCAAGGGCCTGCAGAGCTACTCCAGCAAACAGACAGACAGGAAATATATAGGCAAATTTTTTGCTCATAGGTTCTCGAGCTCCTGCAAACAAGTTCGAGCTAAAGAGGGGGCCAACCCTAGATACGTTAGGGGAGACAGCGCTTGTAAGCGCACCTTATCTGCTTCCTGAATAGGCAATAAAGCAATCAAAGAATCGAAAGCGGATTTATCGAATTTCTTCCCACGTGATAAAGACTTCAGTTTCTCATACGCATGGACATCTCCATAGCTACGCAGCAGAGTCTGTAAGGGTTCAGCTAAAACCTCCCAGGACGCCTCCAAATCCTCATTCAAACGAGATTCATTCAGAGCCAAACGAGCAAAACCTTTCCCCATCGACATCATAGCTAGCTCACAGTAGCCAAACATAAGACCCAAATTCCTTAAGGTGCTCGAGTCGCTGAGATCTCTTTGCCATCTTGAAATAGGCAGTTTACTTTGAAAATGTTGAGCGAGAGCACTGCAGAGACCAAAATTCGCTTCTGCATTTTCAAAGTCCTTCGGATTGATTTTGTGAGGCATAACCGAAGAACCGATCTCTTGGTCGGAGCCTCTATCCTGCTTAAAATAGCCCAAGGAAATATACGACCACATATCTCTGCAGAACGCAATTCCGAGAGCAGAAGAATGAGCCAATATAGCAGACAACTCCACCACCGCGTCATGACTCTCGATCTGGGTGGTCAAGGGATTCCAGGTCAGTCCGAGTGTTTTTTCCACAAAATTTTGCCCTTCTTTTTCCCAGTTTATTTGCGGAAAACAGAACGTTAAAGCGTTGTAATTACCGACGGAGCCATTGAATTTTCCGAGCAGTTTAAGAACATCTAAACGTCGGTAGATTTGTGACCACCTATGGGCAAAAATCGCTAATTCTTTACCGACACTAGTCGGCGTAGCAGCCTGCCCATGGGTCCGCCCTAACATCGGCACGGCAGCATAGTCTGAAGCTTTTTGAGCTAGTTTTTGAAGAAATTTTTTGAGATTTGGTTTAACGACCTTCGTAAGAGCATCCCTCAGCATCAGGCTGTAAGCCAAATTGTTGATATCTTCTGATGTACAGCCAAAGTGAAGAAGAGATAGATGATTCTCAGCATATCCAATTTTCTTAAGATGGTCCGCTAGGGCATACTCGATAGCTTTCACATCATGCTGAGTCTGTGCTTCCCGGACTTTAACATCCTGAATAATGTCCGAGGACATAACGAGCGAGTCCATCCAACGGAGCAAGTTCTTCTCACTCTCTTGGCTTATTTTCGTAGGATAGCTGAGAACTCCGTCTAAAACCTTACTGGTATGCAGGAACCAGTGCAGTTCCACTCGGATTCGATAAAGAATAAAGGCTGCTTCACTAAAATAAGCACGAAGATCCTTCACGTCATTTTCATATCGACCATCTAAAGGATTGAGTGCAAATAAGGACGGTGATAATATTTTATGCATCGGGTTCTTCGCCTGGCTACTCATTCATCTTCATCCTTCCTTGGGAACTTCGCTTGGGATCCTCAGGACTTATGGGAGCTATCCGGCCGTATTCGTTAGCAGGCCCTCTTAGCAGGACAAGAAGATCCAAGCCAGTTAGGTAAAATCAAGAACACCGGAAGTCGCCGCGACCAACGTAATCGGCCATCCCGAACTCAGGTTAGTGAAGGCCTTTCCTATTGTCTAGTTTATTCAGAGGTCATTTATGTGTGGAATTTTCGCCAGTCCCCTTACGTTAGCAGAGACACAAACGACTCCTTCCTCAAGGTTTGAAAATCTCCACCACAGAGGACCTGACTGCTCGCGTTTTGTTGCTATCGATTCCCGATTCCTATTCGGCTTTCATCGTCTATCTATCATGGATCTCAGCGAAAAAGGGATGCAGCCTTTCTCTGCTTCCAACTCCGATGCACTTATCTGTAACGGAGAAATTTATAACTACAAAAGCTTGAAAGAAGAGCTCTTCACCGACTACTCTTTCCAATCAGAGTCCGACTGTGAAATTCTTCTCCCCCTCATACAGAGATTGGGGCTACTAGAAGCCTCCAAGCAATTAGATGCAGAATTTGCTTTGATTTTTTATGACGCAAAGCAAAAAGTCCTGATGGCTGCTAGAGATCACCTGGGGATCCGACCCCTTTTTTATGGCAAACTGAAAGGAGGAAATGGAACTCTAGGAAACTCGGCATCACTTGCCTTTGCCTCTGAAGCCAAAGCCCTCCTAGAACTTTGCGACGATATTCAGCAGTTCCCTCCTGGGCATATTTACGATGGCTCACGGTTTGTTCCCTACAGGAAGGCCTACGACAAGGATCCCCAGCCCACAACAGGAGCGACCAGACAGTCCTATGCCGAAGGGGTCCGAGAAAGGCTCATAGAAGCGGTTCAAAAAAGATTACACCCAGATGCGCCCCTCGGATTTCTTCTTTCTGGTGGCCTAGATTCCAGTCTTGTGTGTGCAATCGCGGCTCGCATGAGCCCCAAACCCATCCGAACTTTTTCAGTCGGCTGTTCTGTCGATGCGATCGACATCAAATACGCTGAAAAAGTAGCTAAAGACCTCAAAGCCGACCACACCAATGTCTGGTTTTCTCACCAAGACGCGCTCGATGTCTTAGACAAAGTCATCTATCACCTCGAGTCTTGGGATACCACGACGGTACGGGCCTCCATCGGCATGTTCATCGTTGCCCGTTATATTCATGAAAAAACCGACATCAAAGTCTTGATGACCGGTGAAGTCAGCGACGAGCTCTTCGGTTATAAATACACCGACTATGCTCCCAATGCCTACGAGTTCCAAAAAGAAGCGATCAAAAGAATGACGGAGATCCACTTCTACGACGTTCTCAGAGCCGATCGCTGCCTCGCTGCCAACGCCCTCGAAGCTAGGGTCCCCTTCGGAGATCAGGCCTTTGTAGAGTATGCCATGCAGGTACCTGCAAGCTTTAAGATGAACACCAACGGGATGGGTAAGTCGCTGCTGCGGGAAGCCTTTGCAGGTATGAACATTCTGAGTCACGATATTCTCTACCGAGAAAAAGCCGCCTTCTCAGACGCAGTGGGTCACAGTGTTGTCGACACCATCAAAGCCCATGCTGAAAAATTCTATACAAACGAAGAATTCCAAAGAAAAGCTAAAGACTATCCCCACTCTCCACCCCAAAGCAAAGAAGCTCTACTCTACCGAGAGATTTTTCAGAAGCATTATGCGCAGAAGAACCCCAGCAGGGACCAGCTCATCCCAGCCTATTGGCTGCCAAATCAGAGTTGGCAGGGCTGCGAAATCTCCGACCCCAGTGCACGCTACCTTCCCAACTATGGCAAGAGTGGTTTTTAATGATCTCCTAATATCTCTCCAATTTATCCCACTGTTTGTCCAAATATTTGAAGGCCATTCCTGTCGGAGATTTAGGTGGGACAGTCATGAAGTTTTTATCAAGCCATGATTTTAGTTCAGTCAAAATTGGGACTGAT
>JAGNWK010000125.1 GCA_017985985.1 Oligoflexales bacterium | reverse complement strand
TTGCTGACCTTTGATCATGAGAGTGTAGATCTCGGTGAGCACCGTTTCAGAAACAACATCCTCTTCGATATTTCTGACCCTAAAAATCCGAGCCAGAAAAAAAGATGGGAACTGGAAGGCTGTCAGCCGATCAATGCCGTTATGAGGTCTGGTTTTCAGTATTTTGCTGTTTCTTGCGCAGCTGGCCAGCTCTTTGTGGGACAGTTAAAAGATCCAAGGGAAGAGAGTGAGCTACACCACGTGAGGGACTATCCGGGGGCTTCTCGGCGAGCTCTTTACCTGGATAAACAACGAGAGACTTTGCTGCTCTTTACCACAGATATGGGTAGGCCAAGCACCAGCGACACTAAACTGCTCGATAAAGGTCGTTTGGATGAGGTTTCCCGGAACATTAGCGGAGAGCCAAACGATATCCCTGATAGTTACGAGCAGTCCCGTCTACGGATGTTGAACTTGAAGGAAAATTCAAGTGTCTATCAATTCATGGTCTACGACCTAAAAGCAGGTGCTAGCGAAGGTTTTCCCTTAAAGACTTTTCAGAGTATTCGGGAGGAAGAATCCCATTGGCTCTACTTCAGTCTGACCGACCGAGGGGGAACGTCTGAGGATGAAGATATTACAAAAGAACCTAACTTGAAGTTCTATCGGACCAATTTTTGGGAGGCAAAGTCAGATCCTAGTGATGAGAATAGTTTTTACCTCTCTCATAGAGGGTTCTCTACCCTGAGCGACGTGATGGAGCGCAGCAATAACATTGTTAAGGTCACGTACCTAGACCCAGTAAACGGTCTGCGACCAAAGAAAGATGCAGATGGAAAGATTATTTTTAGCACAACAGCCTCTCAGCTAAAATTTCAGCGAGTGTACGGGTTCAAAGGGGAAGCTCAAAAAGGCGACAAGAATTATCTTGGCTCTTTTGTTTTTACAAAAGTGGATGGGGACGATATGCTTCTTGTAAACAGCTATCGGGATATGGTGGATTTTGAGAAGGCTCATTTTTCTATGTCAGCCCAGTCTCTGCAAACCAAAGAGATATTTAGTGCAGTCGTTTCGGAAAATATGTCGGATGCTTATTTTCAATTAGCACTGGGTCGTTCGGGATTTGTTCTAAGTACTTCATTTTTTGATCACAGCCTTGTTCTTCTCCAAGTGCCGAAGCGAGATGAGATAGTGGTCGTAAAAAAAATAAAATAAAAATGATATTTATAAGTAGCTTTTATTTATGTACTTAAAAAAAATCATTGCGAGTGGTTTTAAGTCTTTTGCCGAGAGAGTTTCCGTCTCTTTGGATAAGCAAAACATCACCGGTGTTGTTGGGCCAAATGGTTCCGGGAAAAGTAACATCATCGATGCTGTTCGTTGGGTTATGGGTGAGCAAAACGCCAAGATGCTCCGTGGAGAAAAGGCCACGGATATTATTTTTGCGGGATCAGAGAAGCGCAAAGCCTTAAATATGGCTGAGGTCTCACTTGTTTTTGATAACTCTGAAAAATCAAGTTTCTGTCCTCCTGAGTACAAGCATGAAGATGAGATCAGTATCACCCGTCGGATTTATACCGATGGTACACGGGAATACTACATCAATCGTAAACCAGTTCGCCTCAAGGATGTCACCGATTTTTTCATCTCCTCCTCGCTCGGGAGTCGCAGCTACTCCATGATTCAGCAGGGGCAGGTTGACCGCATTCTGCAAGCCAAGCCAGAAGAAATTCGTGAAATTCTGGAAGAAGCTGCCGGGACTCTGATCTTCAAAAAAAGACAAGTTGAAACTCAAAGAAAGTTAGAAGGTATCAACGTCAACCTCTCTCGTATCGACGACATCCTGATGGAAGTCGACAAACAGATGTCGACCCTCAAAGAACAAGTGGAAAGAGTTCAAGAGTGGGAAGGCCTGCAGAAATCGTTTCAGGGGAAGGAGTGGACGGTTCTCTACTACACCATTCAAGATGGCAAAAAGAGCCTCAGTCAGCTTCAGGACAAGATTACAACAATACTAAGAGAGGATGCAGAGCTGTCTGTGAGCCTAAGTCAGTCTGAGGCTGATCTCTATGCCCTACAGCTTGAACTCGAACGTGCTGACCCTGCTCTAAAAAGCCTTCAAGAAGATATCACCCTCATTCGAGAGAAACTGGCTAGTTTTGAAGCGAGTCTGCAAGCAGCCTTATCCTTGGTTCGTAACGGTGATGGGGAAATAGCGGCGCTTGAGCAGGAGATCGAGGAAGAGGCAAGCCACTTAGGTCTGATAGAGGAGCAGTTTGCGCTGTCAGAGCAGTTTTTGCAGGAGGCTAAAGGTCAGATCCAAGAATTAGAACAGAGCTCTCAGGATTATGAAGAGAGATTAGAGCACTACGAAGAGCAGGAGATGGTTCTTACTCGTCGCTTGGAAGATAACCGGGAGGATATCCGTAGTCTTGATAAAATTCTCGATACAAACGCTGGGAAGCTTGAAATCGCGAAAAGGAACTTACAAAAGTCTGCTAAAGAAAAAAATGATCGCACAAAAAAACTTATAGAATGGGAACAGGATCACTCCCACTTCTTGATTTTGATTGAAGGGGCACAAGTCAAGGTTGCTGGCTTAAGACGCAGTCTTGACAAGCTGCTCGAAGAGAAGAATAGAACGATAGAGCCATCGTTACATCAGATCCAAGAAAAAGCTCGAGAAGAAAGCGCAGAACTCGACCAGTTGAAGGAGTTTTCCCTTGAGAAGAAGGCAGCTCTTCTAAGTATGGAAGAGCTGATGAAAAAAGCTAGTCCTGCTCGGATGCAACTTTCTCAGCTCCGTCAGGACCCGAGTTTTCCCAATCCATCTTTTCTGACCGATTCTATTCGATTTAAAAAGAACCCGAAAACTTTACCAGCCAAGGCTATTGCTGCTTTTGAACTGTGGGCTGAACGTCTAGTCTTTTTTTCAATTCGAGAACTAGAAAATTTCTGCTCCACCCTCGATCAGCACGCCCATCAAGGTCTAAAGTTGGGTCGTATTTTTGCCTCCGTTTTAAGTGAAGATAAACGAGTTCGTCCTTCGACTTCTGTACGCGCAGCTCTGAGTGCAAGATCGGCAGTGAGTTTGCTCGACTGGGTACAGGTTGAAGCTATCAATCCGGAAGAGGCGAACGCCGAAGGGGGGCTTTCTGCTTCAAAGGTCGAGGATATAGAGACCCTGCTTTCAAAGGCCTACTATCTTCCCGGTTCGATGGAAACGCAGATTCTAGAGATCGAGAAAACAGACCCGAGTCTGTGGGCTCTTCTCCGTTCGGAAGGTCTCATCTTTTTCTGTGAGGGAGGTCAAATTCTTGGCAGTCTGGAAGATATTGCTTTAGGAGCTACAGAAAAGGAAGGCTCTCTTTCCTTCAAGGCTGAGCGAGATCTATGTCAAGAGGAACTGCAAAAAGCTGAAGATAAGAGACAGCGAAAAAAGGAAAAGCTCGAAAAAATTCTGTCTGAACAAGAGAAACTGAAGCTAGACCTTCAGGTCATTCAACAGAAAATTCTCGAACAAAATCAAACCCTCTTAGAAGGGATATCTGAGCTCAAGGGTCTCGAAACTCAACTCATGCACAAGCAGGATGCCATTATCTCAGTGCGAGAAGAGTTCAAAGACTTAGATGAGGCCTACGAAAGACTAGAAACAGAGGTCTCTGACTTACAAAATAGCACGGAAAGTTTGAGTAAGGAGAGAAAGCAGACTGATAAGGCTCTTAGCGATTTGAAAGAAGACATAGCTCAAGTCGAAGAAGAGAAAGACGAGTGGAAAAGGCAATTAGAACAAAAGAAGATGGAACTTGCTGGCTATAAGTCGAAATCACAAACTTTGGAGCAGGGCTACGCTCAGAGCCAAAGACAAAAAGTGATGCTTGAGGAGAAGCTACAGAAAAGGGTGAACTCTCTTGCTCAGCTGCGAGAAAAAATAGCTAACTCTCACATCCAGAAGGAGCAGCTAGAGCAAGGTCTGCAGGCTCTTTTCCTAGCAAGAGAAGAGAAGCAAGCCATTCTTTCTACCAAAGAAGCTGAGAATGCAAGTATTTTGCATGAGATTCGAACAAAAGAAGAGGTGCTCAAAAGTTCGAGGGAGAAACAGCAGAAAGTCAAAAAATCTATTTCCGAGAGTGAGCTTGAGCTTGAAAGAGTAAAGATATCGCTGCGCACCCTTCGAGAGACAGCGGTCGAGAAGTATCAGCGGGATGGAGAAGACCCGGAGACAGCTCCAGAGCGTCCTGCAGACTTTGATCTCAATAAAGAGATGAGAGAGATCCGGTCTATTAAAAATAGTTTAGAAAATTTTGGCCCTGTGAATATGGTCGCAGCCAAAGAGTATACTGATCTGGATACGCGGAAACAGTTCATGATGGAAAATAGACAAGAGGTCACCTCATCTATAGACCTCCTTTTGACCGCGATTAAGGAAATTGAAGAGCATTCCTTAAAAAAATTCATGAGTACTTTTGAACAGCTGAATGTGGAGTTTAAAGCTTTATTCCCCGTGCTTTTTCCTGGTGGTGAAGGTGAAATCACCCTCATGGACCCTGCTCAGCCTCTAAGCTCGGGTGTGGAACTCATGGTGAGACTACCTGGGAAAAAACGTCAGAGTATGAGTCTGTTTTCTGGGGGAGAGAGGGCCCTCACCGCTATTGCGCTTATCTTTGCTCTTCTCAAGTCTAATCCCACTCCCTTCTGCTTTCTGGATGAAGTAGATGCACCCTTGGATGAGGCCAACGTTGGTCGTTACAACCGTGTCTTAGAGGCGCTGTCGTCGCAGTTTCAGTTTATTGTGATCACTCATAGGCGGAAAACGATGGAGGTTCTTGACACCCTCTATGGGGTCACCATGCAAGAACCTGGGGTCTCAAAAGTGGTTGGGGTTGATCTGAACAAGTCTCTACCTCCTCACCTTCAAAAAGCGATAAAAACGAAGGTTGAAGAAAAAAAGGCAGAAGAGAAAAGTGAGATGAGTCTTTAGCTTATCTGCTCTTGAAAGGACTGGGTCAGGGGGAAACCCCGCAACTGTTTTCTCCTTATTCATGAATCGTTTAGAAGCAAGATCCGTGTAAGCGAAGCAATCGAAGGGATGTTCCTGCTCCTCCAGATTATGCAAAACAGGCGGAAAGTGTTTGGAAGAAAAGCCCTGTATTTCTTGATTCACATTTAGGAGTCGACTCAGAGCGATTTTCGGTAATGTATAGTAATTGTTGTTTTTATTTATTACTTAGGTAGATTGGGAGATCAAACCCATTATTTAGGCGGTAGTAATGGCTTCCTTTATTTCAGTAGTTTGTCCCTGTTGTGGCGATAAAGA
>JAGNWK010000048.1 GCA_017985985.1 Oligoflexales bacterium | reverse complement strand
TCATAACGATGGATCTTCCAGGCGACTTCGGTCACCACTCCTGTTTTTCGAGCTCCTGTCAAAGAGTGAACGTCGGAAGAACTAAGGTGTGCGGCACTGGTGGCGACCATTCTTTGCGCGATATTGTGATATTGATCTGCCCTTTGGCTGGTTCTTTCCAGACAAGACATGGCTTGGGGATCAAAGCTTGCGTGGTCGAGGTTTGAGTCTATGCGACTGAGGACAGTGGTCCCAGTTCCGCAGCACCAGCGACTGGGGTCCGTTGAGTTGGAGTTGCAATTGCTAAATTTAGGTCGATCTGCTTCGACTAAGAAGCTTCTATCTGCAAAGCAGTGCTTGAAATTAAGGTTTACATTCCCTGGGGGGACGCCTATAGCATCAAAGCTTGCACGATATTCTTTCTTCCAGTTTGTACACTCTTTGGTTTCAGTGGAGCAGGCCTGCCAGGCTAAGTAACCAGAACCGGATTTAGCAAAGGAGAAATCGACTTGCAAGACGTTCAGACCTGGGCCTTTGTTGACGGTACCGACCTTGATATCGTTTTTACTCAAGTTGAAAACAGAAGCTGGAGCGGGGTCGGGTTTGAAGTCTCCTTCCCCGAATAAGTTCGTACCGCATTTGCCTGTGAGTGTGTTGCTTTGGGACGATGTAGTGCTTTGTGTTGCGCGAGCTGCTGGTGCTTTTTTCTTTTCGGACTTGCATGAACTCATGAGTAGGATCATCGAGATTGCACTGAGAAAAGATAAAAATCGATTTTCCATAATAGAAGATCCCTAAATGTTCTAGTCGTAGGACAAGCTCCGACGCCCTTATCGGAGCTCATTTCAGAAACCTTTAGCTTAATGCTTAATGGGGTCAGCCCCATCGTTTTCCTCGAGAAATTCGATACCTCTCGGCTACGCTCGAGGTGACGTCATTTCAAGAACTAATCGGGTCAGCCCCCTTTGTTACAAGAACTAATGGGAAGAACTAATGGGGGCTGACCCCTTTGTTAGCCTTTGTTAGGGCTCATCAAAATCGTTTTCCTCGAGAAATTCGATACCTCTCGGCTACGCTCGAGGTGACGTCATTTCAAGTAGAGCGGAGCAGAAGCGAGAAATGTGGATGTTTTTTGTCAAAGCAAATTAAGCTGATACAGTCCGGCCCCATTAGTGCTAATGGGGGCTGACCCCATTAGTTTTTGATATAAAATAAAAGGTATTATATAATCTTTTATAGCTAAAAAATGCATTTAAGAGATAATATCATGTCTTTTATTTTAGAGTCCCCTCGGCAGAAGCAGCTCAAAATCGCGGCTAAGCTAAGAACCCTGCGGGTGCTGAGAAATTTCAAGAGACAGACTCTGTCCCAAAGGTCTGGGGTCAGTGAAGCTTCGATCAAACGCTTTGAAAGAACCGGTGAAATTTCCCTGCGCTCTCTTCTCCAGTTGGCTCTCGTGCTAGATGCTCTGGATGCTTTTGATGAACTCTTTGAGGCTCCTGAAGCGATGTCTATTGCTGAGATGCAAAGGCGAGAGGAGCGTTTGAAAAAGGATAGTAAAAAGAAGAGGGGGCGTTTGTGAAAGAGAAGCTTAAAAGCGTTAAAGTCAAATTAGAGTTTAGCCCCGATAAAATCTTTTCTGTTGGGAATATTTTTCTATTAGATAGTAAAAAAATATACTTCCAGTTTGAAGCGTCTTTTCTGGAGCAGCACTCCAAGCTTTATTTATCTCCCTTTAAATTAAAAAAACAACTTGAACCCCAGATCCCGAAGTCTGCTGAGGCTGATCTTTTTCATGGCCTATTTGGAGTTTTTGCTGATTCTCTGCCTGATGGTTGGGGACTACTTCTTCTCAGTAGGGCTATGCGCAAAATAGGTCTGTCTTTTGAGCGAAGTTCTGGCCTTGATTTTCTCGGGGTCGTTGGTCGTCGCGGCATGGGTGCTTTGACCTACGAACCAGAAGCTGATCTTATCAAAGATTCCGAAGCAACCATCGATTTAACAAGGATCTCGATAGCTGTTGATGAAATTCTTGAAGGGAAATCAGAGGATGTTTTAGCTGAACTTTTACAGATCGGAGGTTCACCTGCTGGGGCGAGACCTAAGATTCTTGTTGGAGTGAAGACAGATGGCAAACATTTAGCTCAGCAGGAAATGATCAGTGGGAGTCTGTCTATTCCCGATGGATTTGAACATTGGCTTGTCAAATTTCGAGGTCGAGGTGAAGCGGAAGAGTCAACTCTCATCGAATTTATTTACATGAAATTGGCTCAAGATCTTGGGCTCAAGACGGAGCCATGCTCCCTTTTTAAAGATCGAAATGGACATGTTTGGTTTGGGACGAGGCGATTTGATCGAGCTTCAGGAGGGCGAAGAGTTCATGTTCACAGTTTAGCTGGCTTAGTCCATGCTGATTATCGGCTTCCTTCTCTAGATTACGAGACCTTTCTTCAGGTGACTCTTGCTTTGACAAAGAGTCAGGAAGATCTGATGCTGGCCTTCCGTCAGATGGTTTTTAATGTGTGTTTTCACAATCGAGATGATCATGCCAAAAACTTTGCCTACCTGCTCTCCGAAGATGGAACTTGGTGTTTGTCTCCAGCCTATGACCTGACTTTTTCCTATGGTCCGGGTGGAGAACACTCGATGGCCATTGCTGGTGAAGGTCGCTCCCCAAATCGAAAAAGCATGCTTTCAGTGGCAGAAAAAGTTGGGATCAGTGCTACAGCAGCTCATGCTATTTTTGACGAGTTTGCCAGTGGCTTCGATTCCGCTCTGGATCTTTTTCGTCAGTATGGAATTAAAAATCATCCCCTCGAATCTATAGTTCGTATTTGCTAATGGGGGCAGCCCCGGTGGCTGACCCCATTAGCTTCTCCGTGCAGATCCAGGGGAGGGATTGATCCCAGGGATCTCGGGGAAGAGAGGGACCAGAAATTCGGAAAAGATCGTGATAAGACCCTGAGCTTTCAGAACGCCAGAGCGCCATTCGGGTCAGCCCCCATTACCAGTACAAATCATTGGAAGACAGTTCGAAAATCTGGGATCTAGTTGTATTTAATGAAATGTGAGTAGTCATCCATGCCAAGATCTCCTAGAAATTGTCCAGCTGGAATTGTTTTTCATGTGTTGAATCGAGCAAATAGCAGAAATAGAATTTTCAACGAATTCTTCGATTACCAATCGTTCATAAAAATCGTTATCGAAGCTCAGCAGAAATACCCTTCAGAAATATTGTCATATTGTCTTATGCCAAATCACTGGCACTTTTTAATTCGTCCAACACAAGATGAAGAGCTTTCACAATTCATTGGCTGGATTACGAATACACATACAAGACGTTTTAGGTCTGCCAATAAAAGTTGGGGTGAGGGGTCGCTCTATCAAGGAAGATTTAAAAGTTTTCCAGTAAAAAATGACAGACATTGTCTCATTGTAAAAAGATACATTGAAAGAAATCCTTTGCGTGCAAACTTAGTGAGTAACGCTCAAGAGTGGTTGTGGTCTAGTTTAGGGCAGGCAAAGGCTGAACAGCTAAGTGTCGAAATTAAGGAAGTATTTTGTATTCCAAAAGAGGAGTGGATCGAAACTGTGAATAAACCCCAGTCCGAGGTGGAACTTCAAGCCTTAAGGGCTAGTGTTAAGAAGGGCAGTCCCTATGGAGATCATGATTGGATTTTAAAGACGGCAGAACAGATTGGTTTGCAAAGTACTCTTAAACAAGTCGGACGGCCTAAAATTTTGAAAGCAGATAATCGAACTCTCTTAATTAGGGGCTGACCCGGTTCACTTTTTTAAAGGGGCTGACCCCAATAGCTTCTCCGTGCAGATCCAGGGGAGGGATTGATCCCAGGGATCTCGGGGAAGAGAAGGGACCAGAAATTCGGAAAAGATCGTGATAACAGCCAGAGCTTTCAGAGCGTCATACCCAGTTTGAGCAAAAAACTCATCATAGTAGCCTTTGCCAAAGCCAAGGCGGAACCCCGATTGATCTGCAGCCAGTGCAGGGACGAGGATCAAAGTCGGCTCCGAGAGGGGGTCGAGTTGGAGGGATGTTTTTTCGTCGACTTGTTCTAAGGCGGAGAAAGGGGAGCTTTTTAGAACACTTAAACTGGGCTTCCATTCATAAAAGACCATAGGAGATCTTATCCCCGACTTTTCGTTTAAGTTTACCCAGGGAAGTCCGAAGGTATACCCGCCTTCTGCCAGATCTTGCACTAAAGGCCTAAGATCTGGCTCATGAGGCAGTGGGTTGAAGAAAAAAAGGCGTTGGATATTTGGCCTTTTTTCTAGCCAGGCACGAAGCTTCTCGGCCATCAAAAGACTCCTCCCCCGGACAGAGTCTGAGGACAAAGCCGCACGTTGTTCTCCGAATTTTTGGCGCAGCACCTTCTTCTCCTTGAGATATTTTGATTTCATCCACATTCCTTTTAAGTTTTTTCCTGTCAAGTCCGATAAGCCTCTCGAGTTGTTTGTCGCATCATGAGGGTTATAATCTATGCTTATAAATTTTCATCTGATCAATAAAAGAGGCTTTTATACAGGGCTGATGCTCGTAGCTCTTTTTGCCGCATCCTGCGGCAAAAAGAAGGATGGGAGATCGGCCTCGAATGTCGCAGTAGGAGGAGCTGGCGCTGGCATCGTCGTATCATCTCCGACTACCAGTATAGAGGAGCTCAAGGCTAAATATACACAGCTTGATGACAAACTGTCGAAGGAGATTGCCGACAGGATGGCAGCCGATGAGGTTCTCGGAAAGCGTATAGATCTCGTTGTGAAGGCTCTCGAAGACCTTCGGACCGTAGTTCATGCAGAGATCAAAAGACTCGATGAAGCAGATAAAGCTTTGGCTGCGAGTATGAATACCATGCAACAGACGATGACAAGAGATTTCAAGGCATCGATTTCTGATCTCTCTACTCATCTTACAGAGACATTTGGGGTTTCCCTCACGACAGTCTCATCTGCCCTTGCCGCTTTGGAAACAGGGACGGGGATTGATATGACGAAACTCAGGGAAAATATGCAGAAGGTTCAAGACGGAGCTCTTGAAGCCCTGCGTTCTGAGTATAATAAAAATACAAGTCAGCTTCGTAGAGATCTCGATGCGCATCTTGCAAAATATGCGGTCGATAAAGCGAAGTATGAACAAGACAAAGTGGCTATATATAGTGAAATTAAAGCCACAGAGGAGCGTTTGGCCCAAAGAGTTGCCGTTCTAGAGTCCTATCAAGCTGTGGCTCAGAGCACCTTGGCTACCAAAGGTGATTTGGCTGCCCTTGAAAATGTTATTGCTCTTTCTGGTTGGACTTCTGATGCCTGGGGTGGTGACTTTGAACTCTTGAAACTACCTAATCAAGGATATTCCTTCAAGACAGCTGATCGAACGATCACTGCAGCTGGTCAACCCGATAAAATTGTGCTCTCAGCTCATGGTTTCCTCAGTCAAATTCAGACAAAATTCCCCACAGAATTGAATGATTTTGAGACAAGCATCATTACAACGTATTCCATTGTGGTGGCGGACATAGCTACTAAAACAGATGTTAAAGTATTATCGGCTGACTTGAGTGCTCGATTTACAGAGCAAAAAGCTATCTTTATGAATTCTATTCAAGGGGAAAGTGTGAAGGGTGCAGCCGTCAGAAGATTCAAAGCTGCTGTCACTGCCCAAGTGATCATGACCAACTATACGAAGAGAATCAAAGAACTTGTTGATCAAACGATGGCTCTTGGGCTTGTTGATACAGTTACGGCATCAAGCGCCTGTGCTGCAAATCCTTCCTGCATGGAAATTATCAATGCCTATAATGCTGTCCTTCAGAAGGTGAACCAAGAAACACAAGTGATGAACAGTATGACGACGGCTACGCAGGCCACACTGACTTCTCAGGCAAGTGCAGCTACACAGCAAAATGAAATGATCACAAAACTGCAAGAAAAAACCATCATGCAAGATGCCATCCTTGCCGTGATGAGCAAAGATCTGATCGAGGCTAAGCAAAAGGCTGTGGACGATCTGGCAGCGGCTTCTGCTGCATCTGCTAAAACCTTAAACCTAGCCATGCAAGAACAAAGTGCGGCTCTCACAGCAGCCCAGAACTCAAATGCAAAGGCTCTCGAAGAAGCTCGTACCAATCTTCAAAAGGCTCATGATACTCAGGTAGCTGCCTTTAACGATTTTCAAACTAAGACCAATGTGAGTCTTGCAGCTAATAGTGATACCGCTGCCAAAGCCGCTGCTACTGCTCTGGATGCAGCAAATAAGGCCAGTGCGGATGCCCAGAAGCTGGTAGCGGATGCGACAAAATCTTATCAAGACAAACTTAATCAAGCTCAGGCAGATCAAACCAAAGCTTTGAATGACACAAAGGCAGCGGTTGACGCTGCACAGGCTGCTCAAACAGCTGACTTTGCGGCACTGCTTGAGGCAAAGGCAGCTGCAACTCTGCTTCAAGCTAAGAAGGCCTCGGATGAGCAGATAGCGAGTACAGAAAAAGCAATCAGGGCGACAATAGGGTCAGAAAAAGCCGATACTATTGCTCGGCTAGCCGAGCAGAAGATTGAGTATCTCGCAAAATTTACGGAAGTGAATAGCAAAATTAGCACCCTTCAACAAGATATGGATAAAGCTAAGCAAGATATCGCTAAGAATGTCGGGGATATTACGGAAGCACGGTTGAATTTCCAATCCGGTCTAGAAGCAAGTGATAAAAAACTACAAGACTATAAAGATCTTCAAGTGCAAGAGTTGCAGAAAGTCACGAATCAACTTGCTGACACAAAAACCAAGTTGTCAGATAGTAGCAGAGCCGATCTCGAAACTCTCAAGAATCAGCTGACACAGGCTGGGGCCGATATGGATAGGAAAATTCAGGGTCAATTGCAAACGGTGAAAACGGCTCTTGAGGCTAAAGTTTCAACACTGTCTGATGAACAACGGACGAACTTACAGAAGGTGACATCTGACCTTGCAAATGTGGAAACAAGATTGCTGGCTCAGCAAAAATCAGATTTCCATCAGCTTCAAGTCGAAAATGCGGCATCAGCTGCTTGGATGCAGAAGGCTTTAGATGACAGCAAAGCAGCCCAAGTTGCTCAAAATGAACAGTTTCAAAAACAGATTTCACAAAATACGAATGATCTCAGTCAAAATGCAGCTAAACTAGCTACCGTCGATGCTCAGCAAAAGACGTCAGTTGATTCTTTGACAGCCGCGATAGCACTTGTCAGCGACCAAGTGAAAAGCAATGCTACAGAATATGACAAATATCAGGATATGACGTCTGCCCTCAATACCAAGATTCTTCAAAATCAGGTATTTCTCCAAGCTCAACTTGATAAAAATCAGACAGATGCCATCAATGCTCAGGCTAAAAATATAGCTGACCAGGCTCTTCTCCTTACCAAAGTCAATGCGGATAATACCCTACGTGAATTGAGAGACAGTGCAAGTGAGATTGCTTCTCTGCTCTTTGACCTAGAAACAAATGTTTTCCGAGCTATTGACCCTCGTCAGGGGCAACTCGATTGGTATGATCAAGTTTTCAAAGATTACATGGCTGGTCTGAAAAAAGCTGACGGGACTACGTCCTTGAATTGTGGTGTTGTACCAGGTAAGACTTTTGCCAATGCCCTGGGTTGGGAAGTTTATCAGTGGATGGGACGACTTTACGTAGAGGCTTACCTCAAAGGAACAGATGCATTTGCCTTTCCTTCTGAGACTGCTCGTCAAGCGCAAGCGTTGATCTATAATGAAACAGACCCTGAAAAATTGGGTTATCCTCAGATTCTCAAGAATTACTTTAGCCTGGTTCTTCGTGACCCATCATTGAACGAAACAGATCCTTCTTGCGCTAGTAAAGCTCGCATCAAAGTAAAAGAGATTCTCGGATCTGGGACTGTTGTTGCCAGTCAGGGTAATAAGAGTTTTGCTCTGATTTTTGATGGCTCTGATGCACTCAAAAGAAAAAAGATGATGCTCATGAAGGCCATCGATAACACATCTGAAAAATGGAGAGTCTATCAGACAGCAAGATACGGTATGGTAGCAGCACAAGTGACAAGCGCTCACACCTATACGGATGATGCAGCTGGCAGAGCAGAAAGAGATGCAGCGATCAGTACTGCTGCCAATTTAGACTTTCAGAATCAGGCTCTCGGCTTCTACGACTTTGCAACATCATCAGCGCTGTATGAATCTCAAAAATCTCAGATGGATGATTTTGTTCAGGGCACTATCCAAATGATGGGTATTGCCCAAACGGCAGCAGCACAAGATGGCCGATTGGTCGCGGTGGAATCGGCGAGCAATCGGCAGGCAGGTGAGCTAGCCCTTATGAATACGAAGATCTCAGACCTGCAGAACTCTGTGAAGACGCTTACAGAAAGTCAAGCAGCCATGACTACAAAACTGAATCAGACAGACGCTTCCATTGCAACTCTCACCACGAATCTTAACAATCTGACAAATAGTACAACAGCTAGTTCATCCAGCCTCACTCAACAACAGAATGCTCTCTCGGCTCAAATTGCTGAGCTCACATCTTTGAAAGTAACTTTGACAACGGATCTGACAAAGATCAGAGGTGATATTGCTGCTAACACCAGCCAGATTACACAGTCGCTTGGCAATATTACGATCTTGCAAGGTCAGATGACGGATGCGAATTCAGCTGTCACTGCTGTACAAAATCAGGCGAACAGCACCACAGCTCAAACTGCCGCTCTCCAAACACAGGTGACTAACAACACAGCTGCTCTCCAAAATCAACCAGCCACAACGACTGGTGTTTCCAAAACGGACTTTGATAGTCTTAGTGCCAGACTTGCTACTCAGGAAAGTACGGCTCGGGCCCAGGCCACTACAGTCAGTGAGCTTGCTGCGTGGAAGGCCTCTGTTGAGGCGGCGGCACAAGGTGCTACCGGTGGATTGGCAACTTTGCAAACTCTAGTGGCTTCAAACGCAACTGCTGCACAAACAGCACAGGCTGCTACCAATGATCGGGTGAGAAAGACGGAAGATGACTTGAAGGTCGTTGTGGATGCTCTGATGAAACTGGCAATCAGTTCTGGGCAAAACAACCTGATCCCTATGTTGCAAACAACTTCGGCCTATAAATCCATGGGTACCGTCAGACTTTACCCAGATCCTGTCATTCAGAATGTACAGCATTTCTATGGACCAAGTATCTACTCGGTTGTAGGGATGAATCCTGTTGCTAACGGGAACGCTATCTGTTCGGTCGCTAATGTAGATCCAGGTGCCGTTATAGCAGGAGATCCAAAAGGTTTACGACAAGGGGCCTGCTGGCCTAACTTTAGGAGCATAGCTGGTAACGATGCACAGCTTGTCAATACTCTCTCAAACCTGACCTTCCGCATCACTGGTAGTGCTGATTTCATCAGGGTTAATTCCACCTTTACAGGAGGGGGAACTGATGTAGGGCCTGCTAACGACAAGTACATCAATCTTACAAGTCGAACAGAGTCAGCTCGAAGCTATGCTCTTAGCAAGGGGAAAGATCTCAACCAGATGTTCCTCGATGGTGGATTCAATACTCGGGTTGCCATGTTGGGTAGCAATGCTAACGGGATCTTCGACATAGCTGCCTCTCTCTATAAGCCAGGTGAAGATGCTGGAGTCAGTCTCTTCCCAAGTTTTTATCAAATGTCTAACATTTTTGGTTACACCGGTTATGGCCAGTTTAAGTTTACACCGGTAAGAGCTCGGCCTATCTTTTCTGCGAATGCAGCGACAGATCCAAACGCCTTCCTCAATTACACCTCTTACGAGTATGTAGAGGGGACTGCTTGGGTGCCAGCTTCTTTGCCAGGTGACATGGCAGGGAAAGAAAGTGGTGGATACCCTGTACAGCTCTTTAGCCCTCTGATTCTGGACTTCATCAATGCTGGAAAACCAAGCACCTTGGGTCTTGGGCGGGGTGTAAAGTTCGATCTCAATGCTGACGGAAAAGCAGAAGAAATTGGTTGGGTCCACGGAAGAGAAGCCTCCTTCTTGGCTCTGGACTTGAACAAAAACACTCGTATCGATGATGGTCGTGAACTCTTTGGTGAATTCTCTCGTCTCAAAACTGGAAAACGTGCTCACAACGGTTATGAAGCTCTGGCTGAGTATGACCTGAACGGAGACCATGTGATCGATGTTAAAGACTCTGTGTTCTCTCAACTTTTGGTTTGGTCAGATTTAAACAAAGATGGGATCTCTCAGGACAAAGAATTGAGCACTATGGAACAAGCTGGTATCGAATCTATTGGTGTGAAGTATGAAGATGTAGCCTTAGATCAAAGGTTTGATCATGGCAACATGCTACGCTACCAAGCTAAGTTCTATGGTCCAAAAGCTTGTGGTAAAGAAGGTTGTTCTAGTTATGACATTTACTTCGGAGCTACTCAAAGTGTGAGCTCTCGATAAGGGGGAGGCCGTGAGGCTCAGGGTTCCCCAGCTCCTATCCGCCCTTCGTACTCAACTTTGCTTGAGTGCCCCCTTCCTTGTGTGCGTCCTCTCTTGTGGGGACTCAAGGAAGGGGAGTCAGTCTATCTACTTCACCGCAGACGATAAACCCCTCACAGCTCATATCCAGATTCGAGAAGGGCTCGACCCTGCGGGTCTGGTTCTTACTTACATTGGCAGAGATGGATTTCGTTACCCTTTTGGAAGTACAGAAACAGCGACGGCTACGGGGACTGACACAAGCACGGAAATAGAAATAAGCACAGAGACACAAACAAGTACTAGTACGGGGACAGGCCTTAGCTTGTGGAGTGAGAACAAGCTAGAAGAGGAGACGGATCTTTTGCTTGCTGATAGCAGCAGTCCGGTTGTTTCGGCATCTGGGGATGTGCTAATTACGATGGATAAGTCTAAGCTCCTCTTGAGCTCAGACTCCCTCTATACGTATGCGGAGACAGTTGCAGCTATGGGAGATGTACTCCCTAGCTATCCGCAGGGGGTAGAGGCTGTCATGAAGCTGGAGATCACGGAGAAAAGATTTGAGAAGACGAGTGGCAAGATCTCTTACACGCAATTTCCGTCCTTTTTTAAAAGAAACGATCTGATTTCTCAGGATCCGACCTCTCTCTCAAATTCCATCGTCCTCTCAGACGTTGGTTATCAGAAAGTAAAGATACTTTCCTTGAAGGATGACAGTCCGATCAAGGAAGCTTCAGTCATGGCGATTGTGAATGGGGAAATCAAGTCGGATGATGGGAGGGTGACCAAGGCTTGGCTGCTCCCCCTCTATCGGCCTGTGCTCACAAAGACCGATGCGAAGGGGGAAGCTTACGTTTACCCTCTGAACGTCTCTGGAGAATCCCCAACCTATAGTCTTGTCGCCTATGCTCCGGACTACTGCACCTACGTCAGTGCCTCTTCAGCCTTTAAAGTCGATACGCCCGAGGTTGTCCTTAAGCTTAAAGAATGCCCTAATACGGATAAGCTTGGCTTTATCGTTTCTGTGAACAGTCCCTCTAAAGTGACCCAGGAGACCGATAAGACCATAGGCAAGATTGCTGTAGGCAATACGAACTCTATGTTTTTTTCTCTACGAATCGACAGTCGTACTCCTCTGATGAGGGGGATCAAAGTTAAATTTTTGGAGGGGTTTGGCACTAAGGGAGCTGAGAACAAAACGATTCTACCGGTCACACTCTCTGACACCAACCGCTTTCCTAATAAATTCCAGAGTGAGCTGCTGATGGATCTCCCATTGACATTCGATACAAGTCGAACAGAAAATGGCACCTTCACCTTTCAAGTGCAGTCCCTTGAAATCGATGCAGGTCGGCAGAAGGAGAGCTCAGATCTGATGAGTTATATTTATGGGCGAAAAAGCACAGTGGCACCGACTGGAGATTTTTTGAAGACCCTCACTTTGACCGGGGACAGTCTTCAAGAAAATCTTATTGCTGGGGATGCAGGATCTAAACTTTTTGTAACGGTTCCTCTGTGTGACAATGACTCCGAACTGGTGTTGAAAACAGATGAGAAACTCTCTGTGTCCGTCGCTTGTAAAGATGGGAAAGCCGTGTTCCTAGTCGACGATCTTCATCTCGATCCTACGGGTAGCAAGCAGGGGGGGAAACGAACATTTAAATTTTACTTAAAAGATAAGTTTGGCAATCTGAGTTCAGAAGATGACGGCGCAACGAGCGCTATAACTGTTTTTGTAGACTACGGCACGCCTGATCTCATTAAAAACCCTTTCGTTCTTTCGAAGGATATTGGCTTCACTCAGCTTGGTATTGCTCACGGAACTTTTGCAAAGCCGTACACTTTTCCTCAGGGTGTCAAGGATTCGAATGGCAAGTATGACACCATCATCATGAGTGCAAAGTCACAAGAGTCTATCGTCTTTCGCTTCACGTCTCCCTCTGTGTGTAGGACAGAAGGGAGTGATGCTGATGGGCTTTTAAGTAGTCTCGATGGGGTGAGGCTAGCCTTCTATCGTATTGGGAATACAGCAGATTCACTTGTGAAAGCTGCATTTTCAACTTGCTTTGCCTCAGGGGAAACCACCGACTATCTTGTGAAAATGGCAAAAGATATCACCTATCCTAGCGACAAAACGCAAAAAGCAAGTTTTCTCATCGAAGTGGTCGATGTGGCCGGTCATCACTCAAGCCCTTATAGCTACGAGATCCCTCCCTGCCCCACAAGCGGTGTCTATGATAATATTTCTGTGTGCTGGCTCCCCTAAATCTGCAGTCGGCAAGGAGGGGTTCTAGGGGAAACTTCGCAGCTAATTTCGCTCACTAAGTGAAGAGCTACAAAGGTAGCTATGACATCCACATGTCAGAACTTGAAAACCTTCTGCTCTACAACGATTGGCAAATTCATCTTCAGGTGTAAAAAGCATCGTGCAGACCCCCCCAGCAGGGGGTAGGGAGCAAGTCTGCTTTTTGCCCTCTTTATCAAATCCCTGCTGCTTTGCTGGGTGTGTGCAGGCTGTGGCAAGAGATAAAAACATCAAATAATCTAGATAATTGACCTTAAGTTTCATGAATTTTCTCCGGTTTTGTTCATTTTTTCAAAAAACATGATAGAATCCACGTCCCTTTTTTCAAAATTGAGGATCAGATCCTTGGTTTTCCCCTGACAGGGATGAAAATAAGACGTGTCTTGTGATCTTCTCATGACAAAGATTTAGGAAACAAAGGAATTTATCCATGTGTAAAATCTACTCTCATATATTCTTCCGACCTGTGCGCATAGCTCTTGCCTTATTCATTCTATTCAGAGCTGAAGCTGTCTTAGCAATGATGGGTGGAGATGATGATCTTGCAGATAAAGATAAGACAAAAGGGAGTTCAGCAGAGCCTCCCATGGCAGATGCCTCTGTTCCCACCCCAGCACCAGCAGCAAGTCCAGCAAGACACGGGAGGGCTCACACCACTGCTGTGGCCGGGACCCCGTCAGGACGACCGGTTAAATCACAACGAGTCTGCTTAAGCACACCGGCCGCTGCTGCTGGAGTTTCTGCCTCTGCTTGTGCAGCTGCAGCATCTGCCCCGGTTGCTTTCTCTTTTCATCCGGGTGCTCCTAGCACTGTCACTGGTGCGAGGAAAGCACGTAGAAGGAAGTTTACGACACCAAGAGGTCGAGTTCATTTTGTATCCCCTGGGGGAATGACGACCTATTTAGCTGTTACCCCGCAGCTGCTTTTGAAGAGAGCATCTGTTGTCTCTTTTAATCGAATTTATCTTATCCATGCTGATCCCTCAAGTTCGAGGGCCGACTTCCCCGTTTTTGATGCTTCTCGTTTTGCAAGAATGAGCCCTGCAGATCTGGAGCGTAGCTGGACAGCTGCTGATACGGCTTCCTTCCTTCCTACCTTGGAAGCTGTGCTCAACCATATAGCTCGTTGTGGTCGATATTATTATGTTGGACACACCTGTTCTCGATCTCGAGCCAGTCAGCATGCCTCTGATGTTCGTAAGAGTATGAGCTTGTCCCCCTACATAGAGGGGAAGGGGCAAGGAAAGAAAAAAGGTCGACTTTTAGCGGCTCTTGTCAAGGCTGGTCATTTTGGCACTCAGCAAGTGATTGTGACGCGGATTGCAAGTCGCCAACTTGCAGAGGTCTTTGAAGGACTGATTATTCTCGCAACCGAAGCTCAGGAAAAAGGAGCTAACAAAAGAGGCGTCGATCAAGGGCCTGCGGTGAGAAGTGTTTATAATCGCTTTCTAGCTGCTGACGTTGCTAGGATCAAAGCTGCATTGGCTTTGCCCCAATTCGACCTTGGGAGCTTTGCTGGAGATCCAGCAGCAGAGGAGGAGGAGGAGGAAGAAGACGGTGACCTGTGCGGAGAAGGAGAAGGAGAAGATGAGGTTGCTGGCATGCTTGACTTTTCTGGGCTAACAGACGCAGGAAAAGCAGCTGCAGAAGAAGCAGGAGCCGCAGCAGATGTGCTCGCTGCGACAGAAGCATCCGTTGCTACGATAACAAGCTTGCTGGTCGATGGTGTTTCTCACTCTGTAACTGTGCATAGTACAGAACGAAATGGAAATTGCGGTTTTCAGGCTCTTGCTGCTGTTCAAGGAGGTTCAGGTCCTAGCCGTGAAGAGTTCATTCAAAGATTACGGCAGCGTTATCTTGAAATTTTGAATGCTCGTTCTCAAGGTGAGATTCTTACTGCGGAGGAAGCCGCTATCTATGCTTTCATGCAAATCATTCTCGCTCCCCACGGTGGAAGCGTAGATACTTGGGCTTCCTTCTATGCTGCTGATCCAGCGAATCCTGTCAATTGGATGCAGAACGAAACGTTCCATCTCTATGGACTGATCTTTGGGGTTGAGATTCATCTGAATGTTATCGACCACGCACTAAATGTTTTTACTCCCCCTGGACCTGATTATGAGTCCATTTTTAATGCAGGAGGAGGCCCTGTTCTGCATATAGCGATCGTCAGCACAGCTCCGGTGCTGATGGCTGGCGCTTCAGCTGGCCCAATGGGTATTAGTCATGGGAACCACATAGTCGGATTGTCCGTGAGCGCAGCTCAAAGTGAAGCATCTTCCGATGTGGGTTTTGGTGCTGGTAGTGATCCCTTTATTGGAGCTCCACCCCCCGTTCCTGTCTTTGCCGTTCCAGATACTCCCACCCCTGTATTTGGCTTCGCACCTTCGGTCACGGGCGCTCAAGTTCTGCCTGATTTGGCAGATTCTGGCAGCATAGCCCCCACAAGCCCTACGCCGGCAGCTCCGATCCCAGCAGCTCCAACTCGTCGTTCGATAGGTAGGTTCTACCAGCATTTAGGCTTCTAGCAAGCTAGGAGGGGCTTAGGGGAGTGTGGGAGCGGTTTCTTTTGGAGCGCGCAACCTGTTGACATAAAAGGCAAAAAAATATACAATCGATAACCGAGCCCCTAAAAACATATATAAAACTTACGCTGATTGTCAGCTACGATTACGCTAGCCAAGGCTGAAAGAGGCTGCTTTAAGCAGTTTCTTAAGTTTGGGAAAGGACAGGACGTATGCGTTTCTTCCATGTGCACTTCTGCGTACTTGCTCTTTTGATCTCAGGAATAGGTGGAGTTAGTTTTTCTCAAGACTTCTCCATCCTGCACACGAATGATTGGCAGTCGAGACTGCTCGGATTTGGACCTGAAAAAGAATATCGACCTCAGGAAAAAGGCGATGGGACAAGAGGAGGGGTGTCACGAGTTTCCTCTATTCTTAAACAAAGAGCAGCTGCTCTACAAGAGAGTGGCCCCGTCCTGATTTTGGATGCAGGTGACTTCACCATGGGGACGCTCTTCCACACCATTGTGAGGGAAAAGGGTGCGGAACTCTCTCTCTTGAGCCTCCTCAACTACGATGCTGTGGGCCTGGGGAATCATGAGTTTGACTTTGGACCGGAAGGACTGTCAGCCATGATCGATCGTTCTATGGCGACCGTTGGCAAACTCCCCCCTATACTCGCCTCCAACATGAAACTCTCAGAGTCGGATCCGAGGGATGCTGGTCTTAGAGAATGGGTTAAAAAAGGTGTGATTCGTACTCATCTCGTCATCGAACGAGGAGGTTTAAAGTTTGGGCTCTTTGGGCTGCTCGGTAAAAGTGCTGTTGAGAGTATCGTGAGAGCTGGTCCTGTTAAGTTCTCTCCTGCTGTAGAGACGGCTAAAGAGATGGTTCGGTTCTTGAAAAAAGAACTTAAAGTAGATGTAGTGATTGCGCTGTCCCACTCAGGGGTGGTTTTCAAGGACTCTGGTCAGTGGGGTGGGGAAGAAGTCGACATCGTCTCCAAGGTGCCTGGGATAGATGTTCTGATTGGAGGTCATTCGCATACTCCTCTCGAACAACCCATCATGGTGGGGCATACTCCTGTTGTGCAAGCTGGAGCTGAGCTTCAGTATGTAGGTGAACTTCAACTTAGAAAAAATCCAAAAGAGAAGATGAGTTTTCTTCGTTACCAACTTCATAAGATCGATGATCGTATTATTGGTGACGCTAACATAGATCAGCTTGTTGAAACGTATAAACAAGATGTTCAGAATCTCTTCCTCAATCCTCTTGGCTTAAGTTTTGATGCTCCGTTGGCTTATGTCTCTAAGAATTGGAATCGACCGAAAAAACAGGAGTACGCACTGGGGCGCCTGGTCGCTCTTGCCTACAAACAGGAGGCGCATGCCGATGTCGGTTTTGTGCCGAGTGGTGTGCTTCGTGATGATCTTTATCATGGCAAGTCTGGGATTCAGAGTCTGTCGGATCTTTTCCGTATCTTACCTCTTGGAGTGGGGGAGATGGAGGACAGTACAGGTTATCCTCTGATCAAGATGCACTTCACAGGAAAAGAGATCAAAAGCATCCTAGAAATTCTTTTGTTTGCTCATAAGGTGAAGGGAGAGGAATACTTTCCTCACTTTGCTGGGCTTCGTATCGTGTACAACCCAAATCGAGTGCCTCTCGATCAGATCATGCAAGTCCATGTCGAAAATGGAAATGGGGTCTTCAAAGAGATGGATCTTTCGGACTCGAAGACTCTTTACAGTGTAGCAACGACGTCTTATGAGGGGAATTTTCTTTGGATCATCCCCCAGCTGAGTTATGGACTTCTTTCTGTAACACCTAAGATGGCGAATGGAGATCCTGTCAAGGAATTGAAACAGACTCTCGTTTATAGCTATAGTCAGACACTTGGAGGTCCCCTTCGGGAGTACAAAGCATGGATGGCTCTTGTCCGCTATATCCAGTCTCTACCGACGAGCTCAGAGAGTGGTGCTCTCCCTCATATAGCCTTGGGTAGAGAGCTTCTTGTCGAGCTCGCCTCTGGTCCTGCGACAAATCCGCAGGGTACAGGTGATTCAAAATTCTTGCAGACTTTGGTCGCTGTCGATAGTTTCTCCCCCCGGGCGCTTTTTGTGAATGCCACTTGGATCCAATGGACTGGCTTTGGTATCGTTTCATTCGTAGCAATCCTCAGTCTTGTGATCTTGATGTGGCCGCTTGTCCGTTGGAAGCGAAAAATAGATCGAAATAGAAAAGGGAAGGCCCTCTCTTTTAAAGCTTATCGAGCTTAGGAGCTGCCCCCTCAGATCAGGGGGGAGAATCCTAAAGAGGGGGGAACGCTCTCTTTAGAAAAAGAGAAAGGGGAACCAGCTGCGCAGTTTTCCCTAACCCCCTCCTTGCTAAATGGTTGAATGAAATGAGTGCTATGAAAACATACCGATTATTAGATAGTGGCAACGAACTCAAACTTGAAGAACTTGCTGGCATCCGGATGGTGAGACCCTGTTCTCATGCCTTTTGGAAGCCGTCTTTGTCAGAGGGGGAGTGGAAGAAGGCCCAAGCCATTTTTACCAGAACAGAAAGTGGTAAAGGCAGCTGGGACTTTCCCAAAACTCAGCGTGGTGCGCTTCCTGCTGAGTGGGAGCTCTGTGTGGATGAACTGTCCTGTCTGATTCGTCTGACGGATTTTGGACATGTGGGGATTTTTCCTGAGCATCACAAGTCGGAGACTCTAAAATCCCTTCTGGCTTCGTTTGCAAGCGATAAGAAGCCCTTTCGTCTTCTGAACCTCTTTGCCTACACCGGTGTGACTAGTTTGATGGCGGCTAAAGCGGGGGCCTCGGTGGTGCATGTCGATGCTTCCAAAAAGAGTGTGGACTGGGCCCAGGAAAATGCGAAGAGATCTCATCTTTCGGATCTACCCATTCGCTGGATGGTCGATGACTGTAAGAAGTTTGTGGATAAAGAGCTGCGTCGCAAATCCCTTTATCAGGGGATTATTCTCGATCCCCCGAGTTTTGGCAGGGGGCCTCAGGGCGAAATTTGGAAAATTGAAGAGCATCTTGTACCCCTGCTCGAACGTCTTCAGGGCTTGATGGCAGAGGATTTTTCTTTCCTTCAGCTTTCCTGTCATACCCCCGGCTTTACCCCCCTGACTTTGAAGAATCTACTCAGTCGAGGGCTTCCCGAAGCTGTCAAAAAACGAGGACATATCGAATCGTTTGAAATGAGCCTCTACGAAGAGTCCACCAAAAATCATATCCCCAGTGGCATTGCTGCCTCCTTCTGCTGTAAACTGTAGGAACCATCTCACAAGTCGTCTAGGGGGAGTATTATATGCTTCATAGGCATCGTCTTATTCTTTTCTCTTTTTTGTTTTATCAGACAGTTCTGATGAGTTGCAGAACATAAAGCGATGAACCCATTCCACTAGAACCTCTTCATCAGGTCTCAAGTCAGCAGGGCTCAAATCGAATAGTATTCGGTTCTGGGGAGGCGCAAAAAAACACCTCTGAAGTAAAGATGAAGGTCGCAGGAAGTATATGCGGCAAAGTCTCTTTTGAGATGACGAGCAAGAACTTGCTGGATGGGCCAGGTCTTGAGTATTGTAGCCAAATAAATGGCGAAAACATACAAAGTTCCGGCTGTCAATCAGGAGATTACTTTCCTGCTCAGTCGGTAGTGAGTCAGATTCTATTGACCTTAGGTGGAAAATCGGAACTTGAGTGTATTGCAAATGATAAAGATTCCGCAACATTGGTAAAGACTTTTTTGACCTGTTCTAGCATAGAGCAAGCTTACAAATATGGTGTCGATTCTTGTAAATCTAGATTTGGCCGATCCTGTTGTGATATGGACATTCTGCATACAAAAATGGCAAATATTCTCGGATGTGATTTCAGTTCCAGAGGAACAGGGTCTGCTGCAGAAGGACTGCCAAGAGCTTTCTTTGAAGGGGGGAATGAAGGTAGCAGGAAATATATGTGGCAAAGTTCCGTTCAAAGCAACTGTTGAGAGCTCACCAACGCATTTGTCAGGGCTCGAATCCTGTTATGAAGTGAATGGTGATCTCACCTGTGTATATTCTGACTCGACTGCTTATTGGATCGTGAGTTCTATCCTCTACACTTTAGGCAAAAAAAAATCAGATCTTGAATGCGTTGCGACTGATAAAGATGCAGCCACCCTGGTGAAGACTTTCTTGGACTGTGCTCGTATAGCAGACGAGTACAACTCGAATCGTGAGGAGCCTTGGCTGGAGTTAAATTTGGCAAAGATTCTTGGATGTCATTTCGGTTTTGACTGAGGGACTGGTCTTACACTGCACTAGCAGGTGAACATGATCGTCTTCTCTATCAAATCCAACTAACCCAGATTCGTAAGAGAGGCAGACGCCTTCAAAATAACACGGTAGCTAGTGTAACTACTTGTAGATGATCACTGAGCCTTCTTGCGACCGCTGGGTTTATTTTCATATTCTGGCACCTCGGTTCCTATACCTTCATATCCCAAACTTGGTAATGTAGAGAAATTGTTGTTTTAAACTAAAACCCCGAATTCATATCGATTGATAAACATCCCTAAAACGATATCGTGCATACGCTCTGTTTTTGAGAAACAAATAGTCCTCCTTGCTAATCT
>JAGNWK010000124.1 GCA_017985985.1 Oligoflexales bacterium | reverse complement strand
GCCTAGACCTCTACTATACAATTAACGATCACGAAACTTCATTTTATTACCTCCTTGAGGAATTTATGTCTGAAAGTGTAGAAGATCGAATCCGCTCTATTGTTGTCAACCAACTCGGTGTCGAAGAGAGCGCTGTTGTACCGAAAGCAAAGTTCATAGAAGATCTTGGAGCAGACTCGCTCGATATCGTTGAACTCGTCATGGCCATGGAAGAAGCTTTTGGCATAGACATCCCTGACGAAGAAGCTGAAAACATCCGAACCGTTTCTGATGCCGTCAGTTTCGTTAAAAAAATGGAAGAAACCTAGTCTTGTCTCTATTCCCCATGAGAAGACTCGGGGTCGCTTCTGACCACGCTGGAGCTGAACTCAAAGAGTCCGTCCTAGCACTTCTAAGGTCCTGGACGCAAAAAGGATCGTCCGTCGGAGAAGTTTTCGACTACGGAGTTCCTTTTTCTCCACCCACCCCATCTACAGACTATCCAGACTATGCTGAAATTTTGGCCATCAATGTATCTGCCCATCACATTGATGGGGGGATTGCCATTTGTGGAACAGGCCTGGGGATGAGTATCGTTTCCAATAAGTTCGTCGGAGTTCGCGCTGCCTGCGTGTGGGATGAATACAGCTGCCGCATGAGTCGAGAGCATAATGACACGAATATCCTCTGTCTTGGGGCTCGGACTCTGTCGGTAGAACAAGCCTTACAGCTTGTTGAGATCTGGCTCCAGACCCCTTTTGGAGGAGGCAAGCACCTCCTTCGATTGAATAAAATCGCAGATCTCGAAAAAAGAAATTTCCTGACCCCACCGAACTCGCAGTCTCCGGCGGGAGACTCCTAAGACCTCCTTCCTACGGTCAGGGGGGAGATTCCTAAAGAGGGGGGAACGCCCTCTTTAGATGAAAAGATGCTTTAAGAGCCTTACCGGAACAGTGTTTGAGAACTTCTCATAAAAAAGGAACTCTATGCGTCCTTGGAATCTATTAAAAAACAGTGATCCAGAAGTCTTCCATCTTATTGAGCGAGAGCTAAAACGTCAGCGTGAAGGCCTCGAACTGATTGCCTCTGAAAACTTTGCTGACCTAGACCTCATCTCCAGCATGGGCAATCCACTCAATAACAAATATGCGGAAGGGCTACCGGGCAAACGCTACTACGGCGGCTGTGAAGAGGTTGATAAACTAGAGAGCCTTGCTATCGAAAGAGCTTGCAGCCTCTTCGGAGCGAAGTATGCCAACGTTCAGCCACATTCAGGAGCACAGGCTAATTCAGCTGTTTTCCTAGCTCTATTACGCCCTGGTGATCGAATACTTGGCCTGAATCTCTCCCATGGTGGGCACTTGACCCACGGATCCCCGGTCAACTCCTCAGGTCTTCTGTACGAAGCTCACTTCTACTCCGTTCGTCCCGAAGACGACCTCATCGATGAGGAAGAGCTTCTCCGCAAGGCGAAAGAACTGAAACCCAAAATGATCATCGCTGGGGCGAGTGCCTACCCCCGCACCATACACTTCGAGCGCTTCAGAAAAATAGCAGATGAAGTAGGCGCCTACCTACTTGTCGACATGGCTCATATAGCTGGCCTTGTTGCAGCAGGGCTGCACCCGAACCCAGTTCCCCATGCTCATATCGTAACAAGCACAACTCACAAGACCCTCCGGGGACCCCGAGGCGGGCTGATTCTATGGAATGACGAGGCTCTCTCAGCCGCTTTGAACAAAGGAGTCTTCCCTGGAACCCAAGGGGGCCCTCTCGAACACATCATCGCCGCCAAAGCTGTTTGCCTAAAAAAAGCGGCCCACGCCGATTTTATCGAATATCAAAAGCAAGTCATCCTTAATGCAAAAACTCTCGCTTCCGAGCTCACGAATAGAGCTACCAAATTTCGCCTGGTCTCTGGCGGTACAGACAACCATCTTCTCTTGCTCGATCTCTCCCGTCTGCCTGAGAGCAAGGTCTCGGGGAAAGAATTTGAAGAAGCCCTGGGAAAAGCTGCTATCACGGTCAATAAAAACACGGTCCCCGGCGAGAAAAGAAGCCCCTTCGTAACAAGTGGAATAAGACTAGGAAGCCCTGCTGTCACTAGCCGAGGAATGGGGACCCCTGAGATGGAACAGATCGCCGCCTTCTTCCACCAGGTCTATGCCCATATAGAAGACGAGAAAAAATTACTTGCCATAAAGTCTGACGTACAAGCCCTTGCTGAAAAGTTCCCGCTCTATAGAGAATGGTCTTAGCATGTTCACTGGTCTCGTTGAGAAAACAGCTACCGTTGTATCTATTACCCTCAAGGCGGGTAGTTCGGGAACAAGCATCCTTTTAAAAGTAGTCCTACCAAAGCTCTCTACAGAGGATAGCCTTGTCTCTGTAAACCATGGCGACAGCATCGCGGTGGATGGGTGCTGCCTCACTGTAGTGGACTCTCTAAAAAAGACAGACAGCCTCTCGCTCAGTTTTGAATTGAGCTCGGAGACCCTCTCCCTCACCAACTTCACTGCACTAAAACCAGGGGACCTCGTCCATGTGGAGCAGGCGATGAGACTGAGCGACAGACTAGGAGGCCACCTGGTCTCTGGTCATATCGATGGACTTGGCCTAGTACAAAATTTCGCAAAAAATGAGCTAGGTTTTGTCAAAATGACCATAGTTCTCCCCAAGTCTATGTCCCGCTGGTTAGTTAAAAAAGGGTCTATCTGCATCAGCGGTGTAAGCCTCACCATAAACGACCTTCTCACCCATGACTCTGCACCCCTCGTTGAACTCTGCCTCATCCCCGAAACGCTCCAAAGAACAAAGCTTGGCTCCCTAAGAGTAGGGGACTCGGTCCACGTGGAATGCGATCTTATTGGAAAGCATGTGGACAGGTTGATGCTTTGCTGGCAAAACGAAGCAGACCACGCGTAATCTCTCAAAAAGTATGAGGGGAGGGGACACGGAGCCTCATAAAAAGGAGCAGCATGTATCATCATGACTCGAGCGACCTGGAACTGCGCCTACAAAGAGTACAGCAGGCTATCGATCGATTTGCCCAGGGCGAGATGGTTATCCTCAGCGATGATGAGAAGAGAGAAAACGAGGGTGACGTTATATTCCCAGCCGAAACCGTCAGCCCGGAGAAGATCAATTTCATGGCTAAAGAAGCCAGGGGCTTGATCTGTCTAGCTCTTGGACGCCGTTTTATCGAACGACTCAAGCTCCCCATGATGCATGACCACAGTAAGGGAGGTAGCCCTTTCGGCACCGCCTTTACTGTCAGTATAGAGGCTAGAACTGGGGTTACGACGGGTATTTCAGCGGCTGACCGAAGCAGAACCATACAGGTAGCTGTCGCTGACGAAAGTGGCCCAGAAGACTTGATTGTCCCTGGCCATATTTTTCCCCTCAAAGCTAAAGACGGCGGAGTGTTGGAACGAGCTGGGCAAACAGAAGGCTCTGTGGATCTGGCCCGCCTGGCAGGGAGAAAAGAAGCCGCTGTGATCTGCGAGATCATGCACGATGACGGAACGATGGCTAGGGCTCAAGATCTAGTGATTTTCTCAGAGAAGCACAAGATCCCCCTGCTCGCTATTGAAGACTTGATCTTGTACCGACTGCTACACGACAAGTTTGTTTTTGAAATCAAAAGGGAGCCTCACTTTGTGACCTCTGCCGGCACTTTTCTAGCTGTTTGGTTTCAGTCTCAGCTGGATAAAAGTGTCCACCTCGCTCTCGTGAAGGGTGAGATCTCAAGCCAGACCTGTGTCGATGTTCGGGTTCATAAACAGGACCCCTTGGCTGATACTTTTTTTAAGAATTCAAGACTGAGTTATGGTCTCAGAATGCTGGCAGAAAGTAGGTCCGCTGTCCTGGTCTGCCTCCGTAACCCAGATCCTACGGGCCTCCTGCCCTTCTCGGCATCAGATGCTAAGCCGGATCCAAGGCAACTGGGAATAGGTGCTCAGATTTTAAGAGAGCTTTCCGTCTCGAAGATGCGACTCCACGCCAAAAGTCAGAGGTCCCTCGTCGGGCTTAGTGGCTTTGGACTTCAAATAGAGGATACGGTGATTTTCGATGCATGAAAGAACGTCACCCCGAGCCAAGCTGTCTAAGTATTCCGCTTGCGTCATTGCGAGCGCAGCGAAGCAATCTCGGTGTAGCAGAACCTCGTCATTGCGAGCGCAGCGAAGCAATCTCGGTGTAGCAGAACCTCGTCATTGCGAGCGCAGCGAAGCAATCTCGGTGTAAAGGCAAGATTGCTTCGTCGCTTACGGCTCCTCGCAATGACGAAATCGCAATACTTATGCAGCTTGAGCAAAGTCGAGGGGTCTGGGTCTTAACCGCATTTTAATGGATTTGGACTTCAAATAGAGGATACGGTGATTTTCGATGCATGAAGAAGAAATCAAAATTTTAATTGTAGCGAGCGAGTTTAACTCCTTCGTTACAAACAGTCTGGTCGAAGGGGCTAGGGCTGTGCTGAAGTCCCCAGCAGCACTTGAGAAGCTCTCCGGACTTCGCATTGTCGAAAAGACCTGCTGGGTTCCTGGAGCCTTCGAACTCCCCTCTGCCTGTGCCAAAGCAGCATCCTTGGGGACATGGGATGCCATTATCGCCCTGGGCTGTGTCATCCAAGGTGAGACCCCTCACTTCCAATATATCTGCCAGGCTGTCGCTCAAGGGCTCTGTTCTGTGGGAGTTCAATATAAAATTCCAGTGATTTTTGGGGTTTTAACCACAGACACCGTCGAACAGGCCTTAGCTCGCAGTCGACAGTCCAGCGAGAGCCTCCTCTCCATACCACCAGAACATACAGGTCAAGCCCACAACAACAACGCCCCTACGAAAGTCACGTGCTCTCATAAGGGTGAGGAAGCAGCCCAAACAGCTCTTTCCATGATTAGGCTTTTTCGCAATTTGGATCTCAGCTCCGCAGGTGCAACGTGTCATCACCCCGAAAGTTAGTTCACAAGAGTGTCGCCAGAATTCACGCCCTCAAGTACCTCTACCAATGCGAAAGTGAGAAGATCCATTATTTCTTTTCTTCCCATTTCGAGGTCTACGCAGAGCATTTCAAGCTAGGACCGGCTGTTAAGACCCAGTGTCTACAACTTTGCCGTTTGACCCTAGATCATCTGGCAGAGATCGATGCCAAAATCCAGGGTAGCTCGTCCAACTGGTCTCTGTCCCGGATGCCACTTGTTGACCTCTGTGTCCTCCGCCTTGCCCTCTGTGAGCTTTTGAAACTGCAGACCCCTACGAAGGTCGTACTGAACGAAGCCATCGAACTTGCAAAGAATTATGGAACAGAAGCCTCAGGACGTTTTGTGAACGGAGTTCTAGCTGACCTTGCTCTGAAAAGCCGCTCTACGG
>JAGNWK010000047.1 GCA_017985985.1 Oligoflexales bacterium | reverse complement strand
TCAAAGTCACAGACTTCGGGATCGCTGATGCAGAAAGTAAAGAGACTGAAACAAAACCTGGGATTGTGAAGGGAAAATACTCCTACATGGGCCCAGAGCAGATTACGGCCCAAGCTGTTGACGCTAGAACGGATGTTTTCGCTCTCGGCATCATTCTCTGGGAAAGCCTTGCTATGAGACGGCTCTTCCATGCTGAAAATGAAATTGAAATTATCCAAATGGTCCGTAACTGCAAGATTAGCTATGACATTGCCACCCTCAACCCCGAAGTCGATGAACAGCTTCAGCAAATTCTCAGCAAGGCCTTAGCCAAAAATCCAGATGATCGTTATTCTAGCGCTGCCGCCTTTGAAAAGGACCTACGATATTACATAAACCAGCATTATGCAGATTTCACAACTCAAGACCTTGCTCTCTTCATGAAGCGACTTCTCAATAAAAGGAAAGAAGAAGTTGCCAAAGATATCAAAGAACTTTTAAGCCAAGCCATCGCTGAAAGTGCAAAGACTAGTCCCCCTATCGAACAAAAAAAAGAAACCCCAAAAGTAAGCCCCCAAGTCGCAGCGGCTGTGAAAGCCCCCCTGAAGACAGAGACTCCTGGAACCGGTATCAAACAAGGGGCCTTTTCACTTGATAAAAATAACTATGGCAACCGAGCAGGCAGCTGGTCTGGTCCCGCCTATACAAACGCTCATAAAACGAGGGTGAACTCGGCTTGGGATGCGAAAAGCTCTCCTTCAAGCTCTTCTTCTTTCGCAAAATTTGTCTTCTTTGTCATAGCTATGGTTGGGATCTTCCTCGGTGGCTTTTATTATTACCAGAAAACACAGTCGGGAAAAGAACCAGGCAATCTTAATCTCTCCACCATTCCTGATACAGTGCTCCTGACCTTAGATGATCTCGCTCTCTTCGAGGGGAAGTATATCAATACCCCGATAGCCTTAAAAAGAATCCCTATTGGGCGTCACCTCTTAAAAATCACAAGAGTTGGATTCGCTGAGGAAGTTCTCGACATCGATATCCGAGGGGGGGAAACCCTCACTAGGAATAATATCGTGCTCAAAGCGACAACCCAGATGGCCCCCGTCCGGGTATTTCTTGAACCCGGATCAAAACAAGGGCTAAAAATTAATATTGCGGATGGGCTGATTGAAACCAACGTATCCCCTTCAGATCCTTTGAATTTAGACTCGCTGCCATTTGGCCAAATATATAATTTGCGGGTCTATCCAGATTTATCAGACAACAGCCGATACTTTGACTGTCGCTTTGTACCAAGAGCTCAGAATTGGAAGGCACCTTATCTGGTTATGATTGAGCCTGGACGACAGAAATGCAGCTTTCCCCTACGCTGACAAACAAGCAGGGGAAGGCGAGGGAACAGACCCTCACAAACGAAGGACAGAGTAGGCAGGGAGGGGTGTGTGAGGAGGAGAGTAGACCCTCACAACAAGTGAATGGAGGATATTCATGGGACAGGCACAAAAAAATATTCCTAAATCTCTGGGGGCTCAGGTTGAAAGCCTTAAGGATGATATCGAGAAGGATTTCCTTGATATTCTTCGCTCAGAATTGGATGAACTCACCCAACTTTCGAGATTCACAGAGTCTATTCGCAATCGTTTAAATAAGTTATATGCTGATTATTTCCCCAAAAAATGTTCCTCTTGTGGAACATTTTACAAGACAAGGGAAGAATTCATTGAGAAAACACTTTCCCTCAATGGAAAAAGTGTCATTGTCGATGAGCATGGTGTGCAAGAGTATCGTAATTGCAGCTGTGGATCTACGCTTCTCCTTTGGACTGATGATCGAAGAGATATGAGTGAATTTGGCAGATCTAGACGACGCTTTTTTGAAACCTGTCTTTCAAAACTCACCAAAATCACTTTCGCCCCCGAAGAAGAACTCAAAGAAAAACTTCGGAAAATATTCTATACCGTAGGGATGTAGTCCCGCTCCTTCCTATTTATTTACCGGACCTGCACGAAGCCCAACCCTAAGTTCAAAAGCAAAACCACAGTCAGGGGGAACAACTTGTGTAACTCCCCCATCCTTGCCCACTAAAAAACACGTTGACCCATCAAAGACTTGCGTCTAGTTTGGAAAGAGTATTTTCACTGAACCATCCCACAAGTCGTCTAGCTGCGTTATTTTCGTCGCTGCGCTGCTCATTTACTAGCAAGTAAACTGCTAGCTCCTCAATGCCTTGCTATACGACTTGTGGGATGGTTCCTACAATAAGCTTATGGATGAGTTATGTGGATATCTAAATGGATGTCTAAACAAGTGTCGATCGTTTTAAGTCTAAAGACTAGTTTCATTCTCTATAAAAAAATAAGGAGCATGATTTTCTTCAGTTGTTTCTTTTCTCAACTTTGCCTAGCAGGTCCTCAAATTCAAATTATTTCTTTCAACATTTTAGCTCCCTGCTATGCCCATCCAGACCTCTATCCGAAAGGAGCTCTTCCGCTTCTCGATAGAAATGTGAGAAGAGAGCGTATCTTCAGTTTTTTGCAAAGCATAGCACCGACAACCGATATCATTTCCCTGCAAGAAACAACTCAGATGGAATTTCGATATATTCAGGAATTTTTACAAGAAAATTTCTCCGGTTTTGAGGTTTACCATGATCAAAAATACTGGTCTGATTGGAATACACCTGACCTGGAGTGGGAACCCAATGGGGTTGCTATCTTTTTAAAAAAAACATCCTTTGATCGGATGCAATTTCAAGATCTACCCCTCTCGAACAGTGGCAATCACGGAGCCTACTTCGAAGCCTTGCATCGAGCCTCTGACATCGACATCCGAGGAGCTTCCATCCACTTCGACAGCGATCGAGCAAGTCATCGCAACCAAGAGTTGAAGGCCCTATTAAGTTACATGACACCCAACCCCCATAAAGTCGATATCATCGCAGGCGACTTTAACTACGGGACCCATGCTGGGATTACGAAGCGTTACCTCAGTCAAAATCGCTTTACAGATGTCTTACATGAAGTGTATCAACGTAAATTAGGTATGCAGGGTATAGAATATTACGAAGAGTGGACGAGCCCCTACTCAATAGGAATCTATCGCGATAAGAATCTTGGTATCATTGATCATATCACCGTAAGAAGGGCCAAAGCTGCCGATGGCCAAGTGATCAACTTCAATCTGTGGTCTCTGTATCCCTATAACGAAGATGCAAGAATTCTAGCGAGTTTAAAAGTCAGTGGATCAGACCACTTTCCTATAAGAGCTGTCATCGAAGTGTCCCCCTAATCCTTATCATGTCAAGTATTCATCGCAGAACCTCGTCATTGCGAGCGCAGCGAAGCAATCCCCGTCTAAAGGAAAGATTGCTTCGTCACCTACGGCTCCTCGCAATGACGAAATCGCAATACCTAGTAGAAAAGTTGGAACGAAGTCGAGGGTTATCAAGTTAAAACAAGAAAGACTGGTACATGTTTATCTTTCCTGTCGCTTTATGTTTAAGCGAACTAAGGTTGAGAAGATTCTTCGTCCAAAGCTGAGAGTTTTTTGGCTTTTAGTTCGCCTTCCTGAGTCACAATGATTTTATCGAGACTGTAAGATTGAGCCTTAATTTTATCCCGAATACTTCTAAGCTCTTCCAAGCTAAGTTGTGGTTTCCGAGCAAGTATCCAAAGGTATTTGCGCGTAGGATCTCCCACGATCGAGTATTCGTATTTATTTTCACTCTTTCCTAAATCCATCACCCAATAATTGCCACCAAAAAGCCAAATCCAATGGCCTAAAAGTTTAACAAAGCTTACTTGTAGTTTACTGGGTGAATCAAATTTTGGATTTAGTCTTGCTGCACCTTCAACGCTAGAGATTTTGCCATCTTCCTTCTCACAGCGATTTTCAACTCTGATGAGACCATCTTCTCTTTTAGAATATTCCGCGGTAGTGTTTTTTACGCAATTTCTCTGAAACCAAGCAGGGATTGTCGCAATTTGGTACCACTTGCCAAGATATTGATCGACATTAAGTTCGGGGACTGTGGTGACAGGATCGCTTTCATCATCGGCCAAAGCGGTCCATGATCCCATCCACGAAAGTAAAAGAACAATTTTCAACACCTTTTTCATTTTCTACCTCTTTCCTGATTTTTTTTAAATATAGCAATAAAAATAATTTTGTACACAGCTTTCGAATCCGCGGTTTTCTATACGTTTCATTGCTCTGGCAAGTATAGTCTGAAACATGAGACCCTGATCTTTTGTCCTAATTCAGTTTTTCCTATGAAAGCTTAAAAAACTAGCAGTGCATATCCCGTCTTTTCTCTAAATCTCGGCAGATGGATCCAAGCATGTCTTCGCTACCTTCAAATAGATCCAAATATTCATCAACAGAAAGACTTTCTAGCTTAGCTTCAATTTTTCGGAAAAACCTTGGAAATAACTGGCCTGGTGAGAGTATATGATGGAGACCTTTGCCATAAACAAGAACCATTTTTTTACCGCGGAATTTTTTTAAAAGATCGACCGTACCAGACTTAACAGTCATCTTTTTTCCATCTTTATCCAAGCCATTGACGCGTTTCATCCGTCCCTCTGGAAGAAAAATACAAATATGATTGCTGTCAATTTTTTCCAAAAAAACACTCCAGCTTTCATCCCTCTTGCGGGTAATTGGCACAACATGGGGAGCAATATGCGTTAACACAGTACGACCCAAAAATGTTTTGAGTGTAGAGTCAGCGATGGCAACAACTAGTCTCGCAGATAATTGCCGAAGAAATGAGAAGGGAAGGTTAACTCCATATAGAAATTCAAAAAGACTGGTATGATTAAGAATTAATATAAGAGAAACGTCATCCCAGCTGTCGGGTTTTTTTGTGATCCACTGCAAATGAGCTGGATAGATGACATAGCTAGCCACTTTTAGCGCGGCAAGAGCAAGGAACCTAAGATGGTTAGAAACACTCACACATCCCCCTGAATTTGCTGTAAACCAGATCAGTGCTATAGCTAAAAACAAACTATAGTATATAATGTAAAAGCAAGATGTTAAACAGAATTTAAATAGAATTTAAACAGAATGTTGACACCATCTCGTTTTATGAAGCAACTAGAAGCAGTTCTAGTTGCTTCTGAGGAGAAAGTCGTTTGATTTATTTTAAAGTCTTACTTTTTGCTTTTCTCGGATTTCCATTTTGTTGGACGACTGATGGATTTTCTGAATCCCCACAAAAAATCAAAGCGACAGCGTATTCAGATTTTGCAAATAAGAAGGTTGCATACTTTGAAGAGCACCGAGCTTTTTTTGGTCCGTCAGGAATAATGCGCTCAGAAAATGACTATTTTGACAAGAACCGGAAAAAAATTGCTGAACTCGTATCAGATTATTCACGAAATAAGTATATGCCGACTTATATTTTTCGGGATATCAGAAGTGGACATGAAGAAGGACTTAAGTTTAGTGATGGCAACTATTTTGTTTTCTACCAAAATCGGAACTCAAAAATAGAGGAAAAAATCATTAAGCCAGAACTTAGCACCTTCTCATGCCAGGGTTGGCATTACTTTATACTAGAGAATATGGAGAGGCTTGAGAAAGAGGGTGTCCATTTAAATCTTATATTCCCAAACAAACTTGATGAATATCGATTTTCTCTCAAAAAAGTTGCAGAGAAAGGTAATGTTATCAAAATCAGACTTGAATTTGATAATTGGTTTATAAAAATATTTGCCCCCCACCTCGAACTGACGTATGACTCTAAAACAAGAAAAATACTATCTTTTGTCGGTCCTTCGAACATACCTGATGAAGAGGGAAATACTCAGAATGTGACCGTCGTATATGAGTCGTAGCAGCGACGAAATCTGTTACGAGAGTCCGATTACTTCGCTATCCTCTTATAGAGGTATAATTTATCATACCAGTCACCCTAGAATAAGTACCCCAAGTTGATGAAATTTCCTAACGACGTTACAATGTCTCCGATTTCACGTAAAATAAGTGAAGACTAGGACCATCCCACAAGTCGTATAGCAAGGCATTGAGGAGCGAGCAGCGCAGTTTACTTGCTGGTAAATGAGCAGCACAGCGACGAAAACAACACAGTTATACGACTTGTGGGATGGGCCCTAAAATCAAACAAATTCCAAATCAGATCTTTTGGAGATTCCTGATGAAAATAACACTGCTAAACTCTTGGTTTCTTTCAATGTTTTTGATTTTTTTCACACCAGCTTGTGGTCAAAAAAAGAATCTTACAAAAGATGAAGCAACAGGTGGAACCACTTACACCGTCAGCAACTCCACCCACCCACATTTAGCTCAATCCTTCTATGCCAACACACCAAATGGATTAAGATCAGGTACGACGCTACATTTAGCAGACTCTGAAGCAGCCTGTGATGAAAAATATACCGATGCTGCAGAGAAGATGGCCTGTAAAACTATTATAGATGTCCAGAACCGTTTTTTTGTAGCAGGACCTACGGTTATTCGTACACGACTCTCAGATCTTGACTCCGCTTTAAACAGCATGCTCGAACGAACCTCGAGCGCCTACGTACCCTGCCTAGATGCGAACCGCAACACAGCTGCAACTTTTCCTATCAATATTGAGGGAGGTACGAAAGATATCAATTATCCCGCATTTGAGCTCACTCCGGTCCTCCTCAAAACAACCTATACTAATGGTTTAACTTTTGATACAGGCAGCTCTTTGCAGCTTAGTTGTTTCGACGCTAACGCTCAAGGAACTGGTGGTGATGCAAAAACTGGAATTGGTACAGGCTATGGATTTAAAGATGGGAAATGGTACCTCTACATGCTGCAAAGTAATTCTATTGCAATGTTTGGTTCATCTGACAAGGAAGATTCTATCGATATGTGGTTTACGATTGGTGGGACAGACCCAAGTGCAAACACCGCTAACATTACAAGTGAGACCAGCAACTATGCAGGCAGTACAGCTGTCGTCCACATCATTTCAAATCCTAAAAATGGACTTGTTGGCCTTTCTCAAGTCGGTGTTGGAGTTGGCCCAGCCTGCGGAGCTCAAATTCTTATGAACAATTCCACTCTCTTTTTCTCCGGTAACCTCAATAAATATGGACAATGTACAGATAAAGACTTTGATAATACTGGTAGTGGAGGATCTCACAACGCAGCTTATGACGATGTCCAAATTTGTATGATGGTCAGCGGATCCACAGTGAAACCTTCCGCTGATGGGCTCACTTCCTGTGTAAAATCAGGACTTATTACCTTTGACGCCGACAACAAGTTAGTCAAACCATTTGCAGCAGCAGGTCTTAAGAATTTAACGGCCGACTTGGATTCGACAGTATTGGGAGCACTTAAAGCACGTGCTTATATGGGCATCAAATTCATGCTAGGTACAGACCTCTCCAATATCCCTCCTTTCGGCTGGGTCAATCTAGGTGGAAATGATTTTATCAACATTGATGGTTACGATAGCTATCCTTTCTCTTTCCTAAGAGCAGAAAAAACTGATTCAGAGGCCAATTCACTAACTTCTGCCTGCAATGCTGATGCTTCTGCTATGAAAAAAACCATAACTGAGTCGTTTACTCTAACTGTTCCAGATATTATAGCTGCTATTAAATCAAATATATCAAACAAATCAGATAGTGATATTTTGACGAGTATGACAAAGGGTTTTGCAAATACAGGTGAGGCTAGCCCCGTCATAGAAGTTCCTATCACAGGGATAAAAGGGACTAGCTTCCAAGGAAGTTTCTCTGGCACAACTGTCGTCACTATAGATGGAACAACCGTAGGAACGGGAAACCTAGCTTTACCTGCTGCAGATGGAACCATGATGAGCACAGGTAAAATAACTCTCACATCCTTACCCGTTCTTAGTTCCACATCTTCGATCAAGATAGATCTTACAGGAACACTGACCTTAAGCTGTGACAACTCAAATTCTACGGAACGAACAGTGCTTGCCCGAGCCGGAGTTGCAAAACTAACCTGGTTCCAAAAATCAGAGAAAAAATAACAATCTGAGACCTTTTTATGCCAACGACTGATTTTGTGTCCTTCCCCTCAGAGGGGAGCAAAACCCTACGACTGCCATGCCAGTGGGATCATAAAATGAGCAGCGCAGCGACGAAAATAACCCAGCTAGACGACTTATGGGATGGTTCTTAGTTTAAAATTCATACATAAGATAAAATGTATGATAATTACTACCACCAACGACACGATTAAATAGGGAAGAGTTCCCATAGATACCGCTGCGATGATGAAGATACCAACCCACTGTAAGATCTTTCAACACATCGACTCTAAAAATATCTCCTAAAGAAACATCAAGAGAGTAGTCCATATAATTCAGTAAATAACTCGGCTCTACCAATCGCCTCGTCACCAACTCACTTTTTTCAATATCACTGATTTTTTCTGTATAAGACAGCCCTTCCCCTAAACCGATTCGCGTTCGAAATGGTAGCCATGGGAATGTGTAATAGATTTTGATCATAGCAATAAATTCCGGGAAAGTTCCTTGATGGGGTCCCTTTAAATGCTGAGCTATGCCTGGGGAGAAATATACTTGTAATGGCAGTATAGACAGATGATCTGCCAAGGGAATTCCATAAAAATAACTTGCAATTTTGTTATTATTTTTATCAGAGTCATATCGAAATTTGAACAAAATTTTATTTGTATCTGTGGGTGTGCCAAAACCAAAACCCAAACGATGGTAGTACTTGCTTGCAAGTGGTGTGGATTTAGAATCCCCTAAAAAGCCAAGTCCTAGTATGTACTTTTTTTGAACAGGTAATCTAACATTAGAATCTTTAAGAGTTTCGTCACCAAAATAGGTGAGCTCTGCAGCTCCAGTCAGGTAGAAATTCTGGTAAAATTGATATTGGAGATTGACACCAAAACTAGTGTCTATATCCGAATTTAATTGTGAATCTCCTATTGCAAAATATTTGGTATTATATTGTTTCGACTTTAAAAGAAAACTTAGATATGTGAACCAATATGTATCTAGAATTTGAAAGCTAAAATAACCATTCACATCTCCCACCAAATGAGCATGTTTATCACTCATAATGGCAGTAGAAAACATCCAATAATCAGAAATTTTAAACTCATATTCTAAACCCATATCAAAACCATCATCTTTTGGGGTTCGAACCTTGAATGGCATATCATTAAAACGAAATTTACTTACAGCACTCAAGGTCTGAGTATCATCGATTTGGAGCAATTTATAAGCAAGATCTAGCCCCTTAATTTGAAAATTTCTTTCCTCTAAAAACAAAAGAGGAAGCACATCATTGCTTTCATATTTTGTTTCATCAGGAATTTGTTCAAAAGATCGATGAATAAAGAGAAAACCCCAGTTTCGAACGGGAAAAATAAGATGACTTGCAAAGGCATCTTGAGTGAAAAATAGAGCCATAAAAAAAAATAACCAAATGCGTAACATACGTTACCTTATAACCCTAGTTTAAAAAATTTTTCGAAAGATGTTCCACTGCCTTAGCAACTTCATTGTCACCCTCTATACTTCCAGCAGGGCAAAGAACACTGTTCGCAAGTTGTGATGGAATAATGGCACTTAACGACTTACCTAAACAGCGAATATCTAGCATATGCCGGCCATTGGTGATTTGAACAAAGTAACCCTTAGGACCACATTGCTGACGTTTACCTTCATGAAGTGTTTCGATTTTAAAATCAAAATTCTGATTGTATGCACTACAGAGTCTTTCCGAATTTACGACAGGAGCTATAGTATCTCTATTGCCATGAATCATATAAACAGGTGGAAATGCAGTCGGTTCCTTCCGAATGATATCTGGGAAAGAATTTCGTTCCACGATCTTGTTATTTTCATCCATTTTAATCAATGGTGAGCCTTCACCATACACATAGTGAGCCAAGGTCGCATCCTCTTTCATATGCCCAAATTCGCCATTTTTAACCATGCCAATCATATATTTAAAATCTGTTACAGGGTAAAACAATATCCCTTGACTGACTTCTTTTGGGTACTCTGTTAGAAGAAAAGTTGCTAAATGAGCTCCAGCTGACTGTCCACCTACACCGATTTTCTGATTTTTTAGAGACCCATAAGACTCACTATGTTCCTTCACCCACGCAAAAGCACTCTTCATATCTTCCTGGATATCTGTTCCATTTGATTTTTGGCACTCCTTAGGACCACCTATTTCTCGCAGTAATCTATAGGATGGACTAAAAACCACATAGCCTTTTGATGTCAAATGAGGAATAAAACTTTCTACAGCTGTGGTTGAAGTGAATTGACGTATCATCCAACCGCCGCCATGAATAAACATAAAAGGTTTAAGCTTCTTGGAGCTTAAGTCATCTAAATTTTCTAAATATATTTGCATGCCAAGACTACAGTTATTGACTGTCTTGAAAATCACGGTTTTATAGTAAGGTAAAGAATACTGTGTTTGTTTATGAACAGTGATCTTAAGCCCAGAACCCCAGCTTTTAGACCAAGGGGTCTGATCTCCTTCTTTCTTAAGACCGTCCGCCATTTTGTCAGCAAAAATATTGTCGTTACAGTAGTCCTTAAAAGACACCTCTTTAAAAGAGGTAAAATTTTTTGGAAGACTTTTGCTTTGCATGTCTTTAGCAAGAAAGCCATCATACATAAATTTACAGGCCTTACTCTGCGCCAAATCAGAAGCTTTGTTTGAAAAAATTTTACATGATAAATTTATGAAACCTATCAAAAAAATGCAAAAAAAAGATAAGCCCTTTACTTTATTTATCTTCATTTAAATTGTCATTTTCCTCATCTGGCCGTATTACGTTGTCTAGGGGGTAGACTATGCCCATGGCTAGCGAATAAAAAAATTCAGGACTTGAAATTGATTTCACAATCCCTGTCTCTAAAAATATGAATTTATAGTTGCATCCAACTGTTGTAGATAAATACCTATGTACCTCTACTTGTGAGTCTGCATATTGATCATGAGCCTCAACCCGATTAAAACGATTTAGAAAACCAAGTGAGCCATGAACTCCCATAGTCCGACTAAATTCATAGGTGCTAAAAAGACCAATTTTTGTTTCATAAATTTTCCATGTTTGAGATTCGGTATTCGGCTTTAAGGAAAATTGTCCATAACCAAAATCAAGACCTGTAGACACCGCAAATCGATCATCATTCATCAAATTATATCGGCTATTCATTGTTCCTGTGAAGGGGGTATTATACTTAACACCAAGTTCTATTTTCTCACTAAGACCATAGCGTAATCCTAATTCCAAAAATGGAATTTGTAAGCCCTCAAGAGCATGGTCAAGGTCTTTGTCTTCGGTTTGAATATTTTTGATAGATTGAAATCCAAAGCTGCTTTTAAATACCCAATGATATTTTTTAAGAGGTCTAGCAGATTGCATGTTAGTTGTGGAGATACAAGATTGAAATATACAACTTGATGTAATGATGTAAATTTTGAATAAAATAGAATATTTAGTCAAAATTTAGCTCCTGGCTAAAAGACTAAAATATCGTTATCAACATTTTAGGAACCATCCCACAAGTCGTTTAGCTACGTTATTTTCGTCGCTGCGATGCTCATTTACCAGCAAGTAAATTGCGCTGCTGCTCCTCAATGCCTTGCTATACGACTTGTGGGATGGTTCCTAGGAACGTAGGAAAAACAACGATACTTTTTCATACTCCAATTATACCATCTTCTTCCTTACCCTCAAGAGTCCAGAAGATTTATGTCGCGTTGAGCGGAAATGGAAGACGCGCGGTACAGATCTAAGCTTTTGATTAATTTACCTACATCGCCGCGCAACAGTCTTTAATTATTGGTTTTTTCAAAGCCAAAATCGAGGCATAAAACATGTATCGAAATGTTAAACACTGCCTCTGAGAGAGGCTCGCTATGCTAGAATTTTTATTCAAGAATTTGAGGACTCAGATCCTTCTTATCTTTTTATTGTCGTGCCATTTTCCCCTGGCATTAGCCTTCACTAAAGACAATAGAATACTCAGAGAAAATCAAAAGCCAGCAAGTCCCTATTGGGTCCTACAAAATCCAGCATTACAACGTGAGATCGAAGGGTATGCTGGTCTCACAAGTATTGAAAAAGGTCAGAGTCTTGATGTTTTCGTCAACACCAAAGCTGAAAATTTCACCTGGGAACTTTTTCGTTTGGGTTGGTACGGGGGAGGCGGAGCTCGTTTGGTAGAGGGGCCCAAGATAGAACGTGGACAAAAGCAAAAAGTTTGCCCCATTCAGGAAGAACGTGGGGCTTTGATCGAATGTGATTGGCAGAAAAGTTTTACCATTCATACTGCTGATTATACAGATCTGGTGAGTGGTTTTTATCTGATTCGTCTTACCGAGATAGCGACCAGAAAAGATAGTGTTGTCTTATTTGTTTTGCGTGAAGACGAGTTAACGAGTGATTTTGTCTTTACGCACAGCGTCACGACGGATCTAGCTTACTCGCCTTGGGGAGGTCGTTGGCTTTACTATAAGGCCACTCAGACGTCTTTTAATAGACCGATGCTTCCACCCAATTTTGCGCCCAACACACTAGCCGTTGGGACAGGTTATTTCTTCTCTTACTATGATTACAACCTTGTGCGATGGATGGAAAAGAAAGGTTATGATGTCAAATACATCACCAACCTTGATGTGCACGAAGATGAAGCTCGTTTTCTAAATGCTCGTATCTTTCTCTCTGTAGGTCATGATGAATACTGGTCTTCAGAGATGCGTAAGAATTTATTGCGATTTCGAGATGCTGGAAAAAGTATAGTATTCTTTTCCTCCAACGTTATGTACTGGCAGGTTCGATTTGAACCCGATGCACAAGGTCATCCGAATCGTCGCATGATTTGCTATCGCAAAGCAGAATTGGATCCGGAACTTCAGGCAGCAAAAAAAACTACCCGCTTTCGTGATCCTGCCCTTTCTGATCCAGAGGCAAGTTTAATCGGGGTGCAGATGGATGGTGACTTCCCATTCATGGAAACTGACATCACGATTCGGGATGCTTCCCATTGGCTTTTCCATGGAACAGGTCTAAGAGATGGCGACAAACTCAGAGGAATGCTCGGTTTTGAAGTGGATCGCATGTGGTGGAACTCTCCCATTAGTACCAAACGTCTTGCCGCTTCCAAGTATCTTGGGCAGAAGGGGGGCCCCAGTTTTTCTGATATGACTTTGTACAAAAGTCAAAGTGGAGCCCTGGTCTTTTCAAGCGGCAGCATGCAGTGGATCTGGGGACTTGATGATACGAATATTTTTGGACCTAAGCGAGGATTTGAGAATCCAGCCGTCGAAAAGATCAGTCAGAATATTTTTGCAGAGATCTTAGAGCCAAGGTATGAGCTTGAACCTTATCCTTCCGAACCTGTTTTGTTGGATTTGCATTTCCAAGATCCAATAGGCTCTACCCACTTTAAAGATGATTCTGCTTACCAGCGCTCTGTTTTATGCCTACCGGCACACTGTCCTCAACTGGTTTTTGCTTATAGAACAAAGTTTTTGCATTTTGATAAGAAAAAAAGCTTTCTCGACCTTGGGATTGAACCTTCTATTCGTGGTCGGATAGGGTTTCGTGTCGAAATGGAACTCAGGATAGATCCCAGCGATGAAAAGTTCGTTGTTTTGCAACAACGAGATGATAGGGGAACGGTCACCTTCAATGGTTTTGAAGGCTCCTATCAAATAACTGTTGAACCTGATGGCAAGTTGAATTTCTGGACTTGGTCTCGTAAAGATGGCTTTGCTCTTGAGCTGATTTCCAAAACATCTCTTAAAGATGGACAGTGGCATAAGGTGATTTTTAGTCGAAAGAAAGATGGGTCCGGGGAGATCCTTATTGATGGGAAAAAAGATGCGGAGCAAAGCACGAATAAGATCACAGATCTAAAGCCCCACACCCTGTTTCTAGGCCATGATCCTATGGCCAAACACCTCCGCTTTGGTGGAGATATAGCCCATCTGAAGATTACAGAGCAACCTCTAGATCATTGAGATCACCTGACCGCCAATGTCATTCGGTTAAGGCGAGATACCCATCGACGGAGCCAGTCCTGAAGGTAGTAGAAGGGCTCGAGTGACGTTTCTCCCTATCAGTAAAGCCCCGTCACCTCGAGCCTACCTATCTAAGTCTTCCTCGCGAACCTCGTCATTGCGAGCGAAGCGAAGCAATCTCCGTGTAAAGGCACGATTGCTTCGTCGCCTACGGCTCCTTGCAATGACGGAATCGCAATACTTAGACAGGTAGGAGCGAAGTCGAGAGGTATCGAATTAAAGTTAAAGCCCCGTCACCTCCGATTTAGTAGAATATCTAGACCGAGTTACATAAGCTTCCGTAAATCATCTATAAATACATAAATCTTCAAATTTTTTAAAAAAAGCACCGATAGGAAGCCTGTTCCTCATTTCGAGACTCTCTAACCCGGGGATCACATGAGATCAGACCTAACGAAAAAACATTCGCTGCTTTTATTTCTGCTCCTAGGTTTTTTTACGTGCAGCGCCTGTTCGAGAGCCAATAAAGCAACTAGCAATGGTGCACAAAAAAACAAAGTAGGTAAACAACTATCAGCAAACGGTGAAGAAGACTCCATCGATGCCGACGCCCCTGATTTTTTCAAGAAAGAAAATCCACACGACAAAAAGGAAAAAGACGGCTTTTCCCTGACCGAAAAATCAGTGCACATGATCATTATTATGGATGACTAATTTGTATGACTTATTTTGGAGGTTCTATGAAAGCGGATCTATCTGGAAAAATTTTTAGCTATTCTCTTCTCTTACTGAGTTTATCAGCTGAAATATCCTTTTCAAAAGAGAGTGCACAAAAACAAAAACTTTCACTAGCAGGAGAGGCGACTGGCTCCGCAGCAGCTGGACCCAAGACGTTCACCCATTGTGAATTAAAGAAAATCAGAATCGTTGAAGGATCTACAGGACTCAGGGCAGCCATGAGGTGTTTTGATCGATCTAAAGGCCCTATCAAAAAATGGACTACAAGCCCCTCTTATTATTATCCGAGTTCTATTAATAAGGGTACTTCTTGTCAGCAAGTACAGACTCTCAATGAAACCATCCAAAACCTTAATGAACATCTAAAGAATGCATACGGGTATTGTGACATTAAACCCTATTCAGTACCCGTCGAAGTTGGCGGCATCGAACAGAATCAATCTTTTTTCTACATGGCCTTTAAGAAAGATATAGTTCTCAAAAAAGTAGTGATTGATGGAAATAACTTAGTCTCCGCAGACCTGGTCTTATCCAAAAGATTTGATGTCTCTTTCGACAGTGCTCCTATGGCTCCACCAATGTCCTATGCTATGAAGTCCCAAGCGAATGACTTGGGAACAATATTCAAATCATTTGGGGGGTTCGGGCTTACAGAGAAAGATTCCAAAGGTTCCAAAGATTCCAAAGACTCCATGCCGATAGCGGACTATTTTCCCGATAAAGGGAATCAAGTGAAGTCGAACGGATGTGATCCCTCTGAAATAGATATGCTCAATGAACAAATAGCAAACATGAATCAAGACAAAGCATACTACGAAGATGAAAGAAGAAAATGCAGCGATACCAGTCAACAGCCTAACACTTTCGAAGAAGAAGAAGAGGAAGAATAGGAAGAATAGTCTCCATTTAAGGCCATTGCTTGGCTCGCAATGACGGGGTTCTGCTTTGCTGCGTCCTGTCTATGTATCCCGATTTCGTCATTACGAGGAGCCGGAGACGACGAAGCAATCTTGTCTTAACATGGAGATTGCTTTGCTGCGTCCTGTCTATGTATCCCGATTTCGTCATTGCGAGGAGCCGGAGACGACGAAGCAATCTTGTCTTAACATGGAGATTGCTTCGCTGCGCTCGCAATGACGGGGTTCTGTGATGAGTACTGGACAGCTGCGCTCGCAATGACGGGGTTCTGTGATGAGTACTGGACAGCTGCGCTCGCAATGACGGGGTTCTGTGATGAGTACTGGACAGCTGCGCTCGCAATGTTGAACCCTTAAGGTTCCAACAAGTCGGGAGAGGAGGGGAGAGAAAGATCAGTCAAATAAAGTGTCGAAGATCCCACTATCCCTTCGATTTCTCCACACATGGAAGCGGTCGAATCAATGACCAGCTCCAGCATCTTCTCCCTTGCTGCCCAGGATTTTTTAAAAGCTCTTTTCTCCAACTCGATCTCATCTTTCAACTTTGTAAAAACAGAGACGATGGATCTCATCTTCTCTCTGAAGCTTACTCCCGTTAGATAATTGTAAATCAGGCGCATCTTGTCGTCTTGGCCCTGCTTAGAAAGCTGGGAGTAGGAAAGATCCTCGATAGATTTTCTTAAAATTTTAGCGATAGGGATCACCAGAGGACAGGAGACGACAAGAATAGAGTCGATCAGTTCGAGATCTTTGGCCTGCTTAGGAAAGTTGCGAGTGACCAGAACGGCGGCTTCTGCCCCACTCCTTTGCTGGTCTCTTTTTAACTTTGAAATCCAATCCTGAGAGAAGGTCTTCGTGTTTTTAAACTCCCAGAGTATAGTTCCGCACAGTCGCCCCGCGGTATTGCGGATCTGCTGAACTAGGTCAGCCCCCTCCGTACCCGTGGGCACAGGATCAAACTGGTCGAGTGGGAATTGGGCCTGCAGCATTTTTTCAAATTCGAGTTCCAAAACTTCGCCCTGAATTTGCTGAGAGCCCTGCTCTGCTGCACGCCGAGCTGAACTCAGCTGAACCTCGATATCTTTGATCTTCTTATCTCGCTCAGCTAACTTAAGGCGGTAAATTTCATCCGAACGCTCCATGGCCTGGGATCGGACGTCCTCCAGCCTTGCCATGACCTTCTGCTCTAATTCCAAGTCAAAAGTCTGCTGCCTATCCTCCACTTCCTTGAATCGCTTCATCCACTGCAGCTGCTGCTCCCGAGACTCCTTCAAAGCCTTATCTTTTTCAAAAGCCTCCCGCTTGAGCTCATCAAATTGAGCCTGCAACTGACCCTGGGCTAGGAGTTCGAGCTCAGAACGCAGCATTTTGACGCGAACTTGCACATCCTTTTCGACTTTTTCCGCATAAGCTTCCTTCTCCTGCTCCACCAACTGCTGCTCATGCTGCAGGGCTTTCATCTGCTCCTTCAGCTCGACCTTGGTCTTAGCCAACTGTCTATCTAACTCAGATTGAATAAAGAGTTTTTTAGCATCGAGAGGCTCAAAGCTGTGCTCACATTGAGGACAGATCACAGTAAAAATAGAAGAATGCGACATAGCGACCTTTGAGTTTTCAAATCGGTAACAGGATAAATGCAGCACAAGATCACCTGACCGCCAATGTCATTCGGTTAAGGGATTCCCTACTTGTTTGTTCTTTTTAAACTCGAGACCCATTCGACTTCGTCCACCTTTGGTGGACTTCGCTCAGGGTGACGGGGCTTTAAGCGATAGAGAACGTCACCCCGAGCCCTTCGGGAGCCTGTCCTGAGCGTAGTCGAAGGACTCAGGTAGCTCCCGAAGGGTATCGAGTTCGCCTGGTTTGACCTGCATAGCAGACCCGTTTAGACTAGCCAGGCTAAATAAAAATGGCAAATATCTTTTTGGACGTTCATCATCGCGAGCGGAGCAAGATTCTGTTTGGTCATGGCTTTGCTCGCTCGCTATGACAAGCATGGGGAAGGGCCACAGGCGAATCGTACATCAGCACACCGTCTTTTGTTCTGCTACACCTTTGCAAAAAGCACTGGTCAAAGCTTACCGTTTCCCTCAAGACTATTTCACAACTTTGCGTGCTGACTACGAGCAGAGGAAGTCGTCGCGATAAAGCAGACAACAAGCGATATGTCCGCTTTTGTTTTGCGAAGAAACGAGAGACCCTTGCAGAAGCTGTACGCAGACTGGAGCTAGGTTTACGATGAGTGAAAGAATTGCTGCCGTGCAAATGGTAAGTACTGCTGATGTTTATGACAATTTGAAACAAGCGGAGGGCTTGATCACGCAAGCTTGCGCACAAGGTGCAAAGTTCGTCGTGCTTCCAGAGAATTTTGCCTTCATGGGATTACATGAGAAGGATATTTTACAAATTGCGGAGAGTGCTCAAGGTGGTGAAATTCAAAAATTTATAGCGCAAGTGGCAGCCAGGCAAGAGGTTGAACTGCTTGCAGGTACTCTACCTCTATGGGTGGATGATACCCGTAGATATAAGGTGCATTCTGCAAGTTTGTTATTTAATACGAGTGGACAAGTGGTCGCCCGTTACCATAAAATTCATCTCTTTGACGTTGAAGTGGCTGATCAGCAGGGAGTTTATCATGAGTCAGCCATGGTGACAGCAGGCACCGAGCTTAGCACTGCCGAAACAAGAGTGGGTGTTGTGGGACTCAGTGTTTGCTATGATCTACGCTTTCCCGAACTTTATCGGCAATTAGGGGCTAAGGGCTCAGATCTGCTTTGTGTCCCTTCTGCTTTTACCTATGTCACCGGTGAGGCGCATTGGGAAATTTTGCTGCGTGCACGTGCCATTGAAAATCTCTGCTACGTGATAGCTGCAAATCAAGGTGGTCAGCACCAAAACAAGCGACAAACCTACGGACATAGTCTCATCATAGATCCTTGGGGAAAGATTTTAGCTGAGAAGACAAGCGAAGGACCTGGGTTTATATGTGCCGATATCGATAAAGAGGCCCTTCAAGAGCTGCGTAAGAAATTTCCTGTGCTGACTCATCGTCGACTCTGAAGAGAATCACCTTAGAAACCATCCCAAAGTCGTATAGCAAGGATATTTTATGAACCATTTAAAAGAAGCCTTTGAGGCTATCTTCCAAAATACAATCGACAGTCTCTATAACACTAGCCAGAGCGACGAACTCCTCTCGGCTTGTCATTACGCCCTGATGGGAGCAGGGAAAAGAACGAGGCCCCTTCTGGTCCTTTCTTGCAACCAGCTCCTGGACGGTCATCTCGAAGATGCTCTCTATCCAGCTGCTGCAGTGGAAATGATCCACACCTATAGTTTGACCCATGACGACCTCCCCCTCATGGACAACGATGATATGAGACGCGGACGACCCAGTGTGCATAAAGTCTTTGGTGATGTGACAGCTCTGCTTGCAGGCGACGCCTTGCTGACGGATGCTTTTTCTATATTGTCGAAAAGGCTGAACCCTCAAAGCACTCTTTCCGACTCAAGAAGACTGCAAATGGTCTCGGAGCTAGCTCTTAGCTGTGGGGGATGCGGGATGGTCCTCGGTCAAAGTCGAGATATGCAGTCCGATGAAAACAGAATTTCATCACCAGAAGCCCTTGAAGAGATGCACAGCTTAAAAACGGGGCGACTACTCGCAGCCTCCTGCACAATCGGTGCGCTCTCCGCCACAAAAAGCTCGACAGGGGACCTTCTCCGTCTTCGCCAATTTGGTGAAAAGCTAGGCCTGGCCTTTCAAATCTTGGATGACCTCCTCGATAACAAGACAGGGACGGGAAAATCTGTAGGGAAAGATAAGATCCAGGGGAAGTTTACCTTCCTGAGCTGCTGGTCTGAGGACAAGGCCAGAGAACGAGCTGAACAGCTCAGTGAAGAAGCTAAAAAGCTGCTTCAGCCCTATGGCTCAAGAGCACAAAAACTCTGCCAGTTTATTGATGAGCTTCATTCCAGAACGCACTGACATTTCTCTTTTAAATAGTCTTGATATATTAAATATCAGATATATCCTAATATTGATATATCTGGAGAAATTATGGCTATTCTCTTGGAAAAATCTGTGAAGATGGGATCTTATCTAGCTAAAATAAAGATCCCATCCGTTCCTCCTGACAAAAATAGGCCGGATGGATTTAAAATAAACTTTGTTCTTTTAAGCTTAGGAACCATCCCACAAGTCGGATAGCAAGGCATTGAGGAGCGAGCAGCGCAGTTTACTTGCTGGTAAATGAGCGGCGCAGCGACGAAAATAACGCAGCTAGACGACTTGTGGGATGGTTCCTAGAAGATTTTAAGCAGGTTCTTCTCGTTGATAACCATGCTCCTCTAGGCTACCACGTCCATGACAATCTCGAAGATCCAAAAGAGCGCAAAAAAATCGATGTTAACGACCCCTATGAAGCTCTCGAATTTTTTGTTCAAAGAGCAAAGGAGATAAGCGATGAAACCTAAAATCTTTCACATCAATTTTGGTACTTTCGATTCCTTAGCTCAGGAAGCAAGGAGAGCTGTGGAAACTCAAGAAAAACAAACACCCTCAGCTATGTTTGAAAATCTGAATGAATTTATGACGTTTATGT
>JAGNWK010000005.1 GCA_017985985.1 Oligoflexales bacterium | reverse complement strand
TCCGCAATCATGCGTGGACCTTTCTTGACTCCGTGATGGAGCTTAATTCTAGCCATATCCCTATCCAGCCTTCCCTAGGAAAAAACCAGGAGTATAGGAATATCGCCGTTTTTGTTAAAGCGGGTTTAAAAATGGGTCAATGGGGGGTCAATCTTGGTGAAATTACAGGGGTCAAACCCATGAAATCGGGGGGGGGTCAAACTACGTGAAATCCGGCAATCAGAAGAGCTGCTGACTTTATCGCGGCTTTCCTTGAGGGAGTGGACGAAACTTCTTTTGTGAAGGACTACAAAACCCTCTCCTCGGTTTGCTACCAGCTAGCCATCGTCGGAGAGGTTGCAAACAAGCTATCTAAGGACTACACCAGCCAGTTTAAGCAAAGTCCCATGGAGACGAATCGTAGGCCTGCGAAATCACATTATTCATGCCTACCGCGGGATTGAAACGGAGATTATTTGGCAAACAGCAACTGTCGAGCTTCCTAAACTTCTTCAGCTGCTTGGCCTCTGAAACGCGTTCTGTCCACCACGTTTTTCGTCACTACCTACCTAAAATTTAACTCTTTAGAAGATTTGCCAGCGTCATGGCATTCGTCTAAGTTCCATCTGACCTGAATTTTTGAATCTATTTTCGAAGGATAAACTCATGCGAAAGTTCATTTCTGTTGCCCTGCTATCTTGCTCTTGTCTTGCTTATGCCGCTCAAGGTGTGGTTTCCTAAGCGCTTACGTTGTATTGGACAACCCGTTTTGAGGCGAATAACGAATTTTTCTAGGTTGTCTTTGGAGTCGATGTCAGCGTAGAATTTCTTTGGCAGGCGTTGAAATGAACGAGTCCTGTCGCTACGGGTAATCATTCGCTTTACTGAAAAACACTTCCCTTCTTTACACAAAAGCCACTGGCCTAATTTGCCATCAGCTTCTATATTCAGGTCTTCTACGGCGTAATCTAGAGTGGATTTTTTCATGGGATTAAGTTCTTTAGATCTTATTCGACTAAAAGTGACCTAACCCTGAGAGGATTGCGGTAGGTTGCTACCAGCAACAGCAGACGATGCTACCAAACCAAGAAGCTTGAGATTTAAGACTTAGGCTTAATTTTCAAGAGTTTGAATGGTCGGGGTGACAGGATTTGAACCTGCGACCTCACGCCCCCCAGACGTACGCGCTACCAAGCTGCGCTACACCCCGACTAAAGAGAAGAGTCGGTATACTAACACTAGCCTTAGCACTGGTCAATCTTTGCCTCCTTTGTAAAAAGTAGATCCTGCCGAGATAGGAGAAGATACTCTTACGGGTATACGGCTTGAATTCTCCTGGCTAGAGCTTGGAGCTTCATTGATTTGCTTGTTCCTGCTCCTCAGCAGGATAGTAAGGGAATAGTTTGATGAAAAAGTGGGCAATCATTATATTAGCAACTTTATTTTTCTACCCTATCTTGTCCTATGGGGTGGTTCTTTCGCCGGTTCTTCCTATGGCAAGAGATCAAAACGAAATAGCAGAGTTTCCTATTCCAGCCAAAACGATGAAGAAGGTAAGATTTTGGGAGAAAGTTTTTTCTCGTTATCCCTCTACATCTTCGATCATCCATGACGAGGATGACCCGAGCCTGATCCTCGATGTCGTTGACTTTAACTTGATTGCAAAAAAGAAAAGAAAAAATGTGCCGTCCTATAAGGATCGGGAGAAATATACACTGCAGTATTTAAAGCGATATGAGCTAGCTGGAACGCGTTTCCACAAGTTGAAATTAGGAGCACTTCGTTACGGGGCTATCGAACAGAGAATGTACCATATTTATCGACGCTCGAATCTCAGTCTCGAAAACTTATTGCACGGTCGTATCAAGTTAAAAAGCAAACTTGGTTTGGCGGAGCAGTTTCTTGTCGCCGCAAAAAGGGCACAAAATTATATCCCTTACATGGAGGAAATCTTTCGAGAACTCGGTCTGCCTGCCAAGATTACGAGATTGCCATTTGTAGAGTCGATGTTCACTCAGGGTGCTCTGTCGAAAGCTGGGGCGGCTGGTATATGGCAGATCATGCCTGAAACAGGAAAAAAATTCTTGAGTATCAACGAGTGGGTCGATGAACGTTATTCACCCCTGAAGGCGACAAGAGCTGCAGCGATGGTTCTTAAGGAAAATTATGCGGAACTAGGGTCTTGGGCACTAGCGATTACGGCTTATAATCACGGAAAAAATGGCATGTTGAATGCTATGCGGCGTCTGAAAACTCGCGATTTTGATGAGATTAGCACGAATTATGAATCCCCCTCTTTTCAATATGCGAGCAAAAATTTTTATCCAGCGTTCCTGGCGGCAGCTTCCGTCTATAAGCGCTTGATCGATGAGAAAATTGTCGAGAAAAAAGAAAAGATGTTAAAGATTCGACCCGTTCTGGTTGGGGATAAATCGTTGCAGCAGATTTTACAATTTTTCCCGAGCCAACAAAATATCATCGAAGATTTTAACCCTTGTTTAAAGAAAAGAACTCTTCGTTCCTATCAAAGCATAAAACTGCCTCCATCATATAAGTTGTTTTTGCCTCTCACTCTTGCTGATCAATTAGAAAAAAAACTTAGCTATGCAAGAAAGTAAAAATTTATGAGTGTTTCGACAGAAAGAAAGAGGGAAAACATGTTTTTTTTACGTGCTGTTCTGTTGAGCTTTCTTTTTTTATGGAGTTCTTACAGTCAAGGGGAAGATCAGGTCACAACCTTCATCGTTAAGACGCAGGAGGAAAGACAGTCGACACGATTTACTTTAACAGAATGGTTGAAGATTAAAGAACGCATGAAGATGATGGATGTATGGTTGGCCATGTTTTCTCAGCCAGAAAAAGATAAATTTCACCCTGAGTTGGATATTTATTATGGCAAGGAATTAGGTCTTTTTGAAATGACTGGGATAGAGCAGGATCCTCAAACAGATAAAGTTCCACTCGATAAACTTAGGCGCTCAGGGGAGTTTGTTGGGGGGAATTTATGGCTCACAAATCTCTTCAGTGGGGTCGTGGGTATTCGAACGTTGAATCTTGATTTTGGTTTAGGTGCGGATCTAAAATTGTCGACTCTGGATTTACCTAGCTTTGTCTTAGCTGATAGACCTGAACTCATTGCTCCAAAATTTGCATCGAGTCTGCGGTCCTATACACTTAATCTTCGTATTTTTGGGAAGAATATCCAAGACTCTTCTTTGATTGTTAAGTATGGGGAATATAGCAGCACTCGTGAGATTTTTACTTTGACGAGTGTCAATGCCAATCCAGATTTTTCGGGCAAAGTAGGAGGTGGAGAACTACAGCTATACTTGTTCAATTGGTTTGGGCTGCAGGGTAATTATATGAATTATGGGGAATCTAAGAAAGCTGACTTTCTTAGCAAGGGTTTCGCTCTTGATTATGGCGTTTTTATAGAGGTCAGTCTCCTACGTGTCATGGCTGGTTATTGGCAGGAGCAGTGGGTGTATACCCCCACTCTGGCAGCGGCTGAGGTGAAAGAAAACTCCAAAGGGGTCTTTGGAGGGGTGAGGCTTAGCTTGTGAGCTTTGATTCACAAGCTTTTTCTAAACGGTTCATCTTTTAAATTGTCGAGGTATCTTATGAGGACCATACACAATCTTGTTTTGATCTTGGCTTTGTCTGTCTTGGGCGGGTCTCAACTCTGGGCTGGAATTAGTATCGATCCTTTTGTCAGTGTGAGCTCCACCAAAAGTATAACACCACAGGCCAAAGATAAGAGTAAAGAGGATGCGAAAGTTAAGCAAAGGACAATGGCAGGGATCAGGGCTAGTATCAGTTTTTTTAGAATTTTTAAGCTTCAGCTTAGTGTTGGCCAGTCCACTTTTACGACGACTGAAAAAGTACAGAATGCGGTGGATGATTATGATCAGATTGATTATGAAAAAGATTTGAATGCCGATACAAGGGATCCAAGTGCTGAGATCAAGACAAGCGATGTGATGAATCGAGCGCAGGCGAATGTCATTATAGATCCTAGTTTTTGGATTTTCTTTATGAGAGCAAAGGCAGGTGTTACGGCCATGCAAAGAACTGTGGGTCTTGAACAGGCCGGTGTAAAAACAGAGACGAAAACTCCAATTATTTACAAACCATCAGCGGGTGCTGGAGCAGGGATCAGAATTGGTTCAAAGATGTTTGCAATTGCTGAGTACAATTTATTTTTATATAAGTTCCCAGAAATGACACCTTTTGAAAGAGAAGTCTTGGTTAGCTATGGACTCAATCTTTAGTTTTTATTTGATTTTTTTAAAACCCCCACAAGGAGCTGGAGAGTTTTTCAGAGCTGGCAGTCAGCATCCTTCCTTAGAGCGAGTACTGCGCTATCTTCTACGACGTAGGGTGGTGCTTCACGAGAAATCGACAAGGCTTTGAAAGGTCCTGAGAAATAATAATTGCTTTTAGTCTGATCTTGTTCCTCTTTTTGAATCAGATCGACAAGATCAATAGAATCGCTGTCTCCAAGAGGCATAGTCACATAGCGACTTAGATTCACATCACAGTCTGTAAGCTGATAGTCTCCTCGAGTGGTAAGTCGGCGGCAGCTTACGAACCCCTCTACGTTGTAAGCGGGACCCCTTGCTGGTGTGATAGCCTGGCTAGCTTCCACGATAGCCTTAGCTAAGTGAGCAGGGAGCTTCAAACAAGGAGAAGCTTCCGCTGTTGATAGGGTCAGCATGTTAAGGCCTACAAGACCAATCCATAGGATTTTTTTTACTAGAGATTTCATGTAGAGAACTCCCATAAGAAGTTTAGGGACAGTCTGATCTTACATCTTGTTCTTTGATATTCAATGGTTAACTCTTCTGAGGGGACCAGCTGCGCACCCATTCGACGGAGCCTGCCCTGAGCGGAGTCGAACGGGCTCAGGGCAAGGTTTCCCCCAGACCCCCTCCTTGCTTCTTGTGCTAGCCCTCCTTGCTTCTCTAGTTTTTAATTCGGAAGTTCTTTGCGACAAAAAACGCTCGGACACGATCTCTGTGATCTCCTTGGATTTCAATGCACCCCCCTTTTTTGCCATCAAGGTAGCTCGTTCCACCTGCGCCACATTTTTGTTTGAGTTCGCTTAGGAGATCTTTCAAAAAATTAGAAGATTGTGGCAGTCGAGCTATAAGAGTGACAGTTTTTCCATTTCTACCTGATTTTTCTAAACTCAGAGCAGCTGATATTTTGGAAGGGACAACTTCTTCTTCTTTTTGGCAAGTGCATTCGGTAAGAATCTCTTCACAAACAGGACACTTACGAAGTGTCTTATCTGTTGAGTAGACTTGGCGATTAGAACTCATGTTCACCTCTTATCTTGTGTAGTCCTCATGCTTCTAACTCGAGACCGCTCGGCTTCGCTCGGGGTGACGGGCTGGGGAGGTCACCTTCTTGTCATCGATGATTTTCTTTTAAACTCATACAACAGCAATGCAAGAGATTTATGATGTCGGTTGTTTCAATCGATATGGGCTTGCTTTGACATGTTTCATATAGTAGATGAGGCATTTTTTAAATCGACAGGGAAAGGGTATAAAGACTTTTTGGTGGCTGTGCAGGTCTTGGCGGGTTGATATTTTTTAGGGGGAACCTGCACAGCTGGTTCCCCCTAGCCCCTCTTGCAAGGACATTGAAGTTAGCAATTAAAAAGTAGGGGTGTCCTTCTTGAAGGACTTGGCGTCTTGGATTTCTTGCTCAGAGGCAAGTTTTTTGTGAAGATCCTTTGCGTCTGTTGTTAGGTATAGGGAGAGAGAAGCCTGGTTTTTACCCTCAAAAGCCTGGTGGAAGGCTTCAACCAATTCTTTTTTCTCTAGATGTTTTGCGGCTTCTGCGATCTTTTCTTTGTAATGAAACTCACCCTTCATTGTCACTGTTTCAAAGAGCATGGTCTGCAATTTTTGCTCGATAGTTTTATCTTTTTCGAGCAGCTCTTGGATGACAGATTGTTTATAAGTTTCAAATTGCTCATCACTCATTTTGGCGAGTTCTTGGAGCACACTTTTCTTCCACTTGCTGACCCGAGAAGCTATGTCAACAGCGCTATGGGTTGAGGATTGGACTAAGTAGTTTAAGCCGAGAGCTTTCTCTTGGAAGCTAAAGTGGCTGCCTACAATATAACCCAGCTGTTGCTTGGTTCGGAGTTCAGTGAAAAAGCTCGTGGAGAGGTGAGCTTGACCGATGCGGAGGATGGCTCCTAGCTTCGGTGTTCTGCGCCCAAATTGCAGGTATTGGCCCCAGCAGTTGTTGTTTGTCTGTACGGTCATCATCTTGGCAAGGGGTTGACCTGCAGGAAATATGAGGACCTGTTCTTCCGGTAGATCTTGCTTGCCGAGAGGCAGTGAGTCCAAGGCGTTTAGAAAGTCGTGGATAGCTGCTTGAATCTCAGGAGCTCGTAGGCTGCCATACGCGGCTCCTTCAATAGAAGTGTTTTTATAGAGATCTTCAGCATAGTCTTTGAGTTGATCGAGAGTGACAGATGAAATCAAATCCACTTTAGACGAGGCGTCTCCTTCTGGGTTGTAGAAGGACTTTGTGTGGATGGTATTTTTCTGGGTGAGATAGTCAAACTCATACAGCAACTGCTTATAAGCAGCGCTCTTAGCCATATTGCTAATGTTTCTTTTTAGGTCCTCTTTAATAATTTCAAACCTCCGCTCATCAATTCGAATCGAATGGAGACGGGAGGCTACTTCCTTCATCAATTTGGGCAGATGTTCGGAGTAACCGGCAAACTCGACTTGTATACCTTTGTTGGTTCGGCTGAGAGTATACTCGAGTCCCATCAGCTGGAGCTCGTAGCCCCACTCATTGAGTCCCTCGTTGATGGCCGAGGTGTAGAGGATAGATTTTACATAGTCCTGAGGATTTTCGTTCACTTTTCTGTTCAGAAGCGTCAGGTGGATTTGAGCTTTAGGGAGATGAATGCTGTCATCTTGTTGAAACCAAAATGTCACTTGATTGTCGTCGATGAGTTTGACAGGTTTTGTTGCAGTTTGAGAGCTGAGAATTTCTAGATTACTTGGTAAAAATTCACTGGGAATGGGGAGTTTTAAATCCTCATGAACGGCCATAGTTTGCCAGCGTGCAGCCAGGTCAGATGGTATTTTTTGTAATCCAAATTGTGCTCCGTAGTAGGTTTCAACTTGATCCGTTTGCTCTTTGGGAGAGAGCGAAACAAGAGTGAGTGCTTTGGCGTCGATGATGTTCAAGAAGTCTTGAAAGTCTTTTTCACTGTACTTATAGAAAAGACTGTCACGCTTCTCAATCTGTAGTGCAGGGTGTGTCTGCATTCGGACAGCATAACGAGAAGCTAGAGACCCTCCTTCTTGGGGTTCTTTGTAGATGTAATTGAGATCGGCCATGACTTTTCTTTCGTCATAGATGTATTTCTGGTAGCTGTCTCTTTTAAGAAGATTGATATAGGAAAAGAACAATTCAACAATGCGGTCTTTTTGATCTTGTCCTTTTTCGCTGAGCTCAACGTTTATTTCAAGAAGCCCACCGTAGGGAGAGGAGTCATAAGAGGCGCTGAGTCCGCTTGCTAGGTTTTCTTTTTTAAGTAGGGAAAGAAGAGAGCCGCGACCCTCATGCCCCAGAAGATGGCTAAGCATATAGGTGGGTTTGGATTCCCAGTAGGGTTCTGCATCAGGACCTTCAAAGACCAGGCTTAATTTCCTAAGATCTTTTACAGAGCGAATATGAAGTCTTCGTGGCAGATCTTTATTGTCGAAGATGCCGCGCTCGTAGGAGAGTTCGGCTAAGTTGGAGTTAGGCACTGCTGTCCACGTTGTTCTGACGAGGCTTTCCAGCTTATCGAGTGGCAATAAGGAAAGGACGACGAGTTTCATACGGTTGGCAGAGTAGTGTTTTTTATAGAAGGAGGTAAGGACCTCGCGACTTGTTCCCTTTAAAGTATCTAGATTTCCAGTGTGGAACTTACTAGCGGGATGATCCTTTTTGAGGAGAGTGTGGACGACCCGGTTTTCTCTCCAATTGTCATCTTCGAGATTTTTTTGATGCTCAGAGTGCACAGCGTTGAGCTCTCTTTCGACATACTGGGGACTAAAAAGTGGGGATATAAAAAATTGGGCGAAGCGATCGAGCGAGCCCTCAAATCCTTCATGTCCGACTTCAAAAAAATAGTTGGTGTCCGTCTCACTTGTATAAGCATTTGACCAGCCCTGATGTGAGCTCAGGAAGCGGTTGTATTCATCCACATCTGGGTATTTTTCTGTCCCAAGAAAAAGCATATGCTCGAGAAAGTGGGCCAGACCAAGATGCTCTTCTGGGTCTTCAAGGCTGCCGACGTGGACGTCGAGAGCCGCAGCTGACTTATTGAAAGTAGGATCACTGACGAGCAGGACATCGAGTCCATTGCTGAGTTTAATCGATCGCTGCTCGCGCTTGTCTTGAGGATGTTTTTGTTCGGTATCAAGAGCGAGTAGCTTATCTGTTCGTGACAACATGGATGCACTCCAAGTACATTGGTAATTGATGGGAAGGAAGCTGGCGATGAGAGCGAGCCCAAGATGGTACTTTTTTATCGTCATAGATTTTCTTCTCATGGATCTATTGCTTTAAAATTGAGCTTTCGATTCTACCTAAAAACATTAAAACAAGGAATCAAATATGCGCGCTGTTTTGTTTTTGAGCATCTTGTTTCTCAGCTCTTGTTTCACAACAGGCAGTAATTTTCCATCCAGAACAGAGTGGATCCGTAAGAATGCGACAAAAAAAGAAGACGCGAAGCTAGTTCTTGGCCAGCCTTTTGCGATTGGAAGTTCTGGTGGAGTCAATACGTGGACTTATGCTTTCTATAAATACCAGGTCTTTGGCAAAACTTTTCATAAGGAGTTGAAGTTCTACTGGAATAAGGATGGATCCGTCAAATATTACAGTTTTAACTCTAGTTTCCCAGAAGACTTCACAATGGTCACGGAGATGGCTGGATCTTCTGAAGAAGAGATTTTTTTGAATAATAACACCCAGAACTCTAGTTTAAATCGTCAGAAGAAGTAAGGCGAGTGAGCCTTGACTTCTTTCGGGGTGACGGGAGATGTAGGTGAGCATTGCCCTACATGATGCATAAAGGACGTTGAAGATGTTTCTCGATATGTCGCCCCTCCTGAAAAATAGTAAGTTTCGTCTCCTGTTTTTGGCTCAACTCATCTCTAGCTTCGGCTCGCAGATGACGATCATCACAATTCCTTTTCAAATTTATCAACTTACCAACTCTATCCTTTTGACCGGCCTTGTCGGGGCTGTCGAACTCGTGACTTTGGTGCTTACCGCCCTTTATGGTGGGGTTTTGTCTGACCACTATGATCGTAAAAAAATCATTATGATTTCTGAGCTGTTCATGACTTTGTGCGTTGTTTTCCTCGCTTTCAATGCGATGAGAGAAGAGCCAAATCTGTATTGCATCTTTGTCGGCGCCGGTCTTATCTCTGGTTTTAATGGTTTGCATCGTCCAGCTATGGAAGCTCTTTTGCCAGCTATTGTGAGCAGAGATCAGCTTGAAGCAGTGAGTAGTTTGTCGCCGCTTAGGACTATAGTTTCGGCTATTTTGGGTCCGTCTCTTGCTGGGCTTCTCATCGCGAGGTTTGGCCCTGCTTGGGCTCTCTTCATTGATGCGTCGACATTTGCAGTTTCACTCCTCTTGATCAGCTGTGTATCGCAGCCGCCTAAAGTGAAGACCGAAGCAAAAGTGGCCTTGAGCTTTTGGACCGATATCAAAGGGGGCGTGTCTTACCTGATAAGACGGAGGGACATACTGGGAACTTACCTTATCGATTTTTCTGCCATGGTCTGTGCCAGTCCTCAAGTCTTGATGCCACATATTGCGCAACAGTTTGCGGCAGACTCTTCTCTGGGCTTACTTTACGCGAGTTCATCGGCTGGTGCCTTTTTTGCAGCCATATTTAGCAGGTGGACGAGTCAGGTTGATAGGCATGGTCAAGCTATAGCCTGGGCTGCTGTCGCTTGGGCCACGTGTATTGCTTGCATCGCTTGGGCTCCTGGGATCTACACCATCATGATCTTGCTTTTTTTTGCGGGGGCATTTGACATGATCAGTGGAATTTTCCGTATGACGATTTGGAATAAAACTATCCCTCCATCGGTGAGAGGGAGGATGGCAAGTTTTGAGATGCTTTCTTATGCGAGTGGGCCTTTACTTGGTCAGCTTTTTATTGGTTCGTTAGCGAGCTTGTTTGGGTACAAACAGGCGCTTTTTCTCGGTGCTGTCTTAGCTGTTCTGCTGATTGCAGTGGCTTGCTTTTTCTTGAGGGAGTTTATCAAGTATAGAGACTCAAAGTTTGTTCCATTAGAGGAGTGAGCTTGAGATGAGAAGCGGGAGGACTCCTTACCTGTTTGTTCTGTTTTAACTCGATACCCCTCGACTTCGCTCGGGGTGACGGGGTTTTAACTGGTCGAGAGAACGTCACCTCGAGCGAAGTCGAGGGGTATCGAACCTTAACTGAATGACATTGTCCTAACGGCCTCGTTCTTCGGCCTTTGGCGGGGGATGGGCTATCATGGCTCTGTGATTTCAGAAGAATAGGCTGAGACGGCGAAGACAGCTCCATAGGGATCTCTGAGGGTGGCGATTTGTCCCCTCTTTGGAAAATAGGTGACGGGGGAAACGAGAGTTCCTCCATTTTTTTTACAGATTTCGACAGTTTTATTGCAGTCTGGGACGTTGAAGTGAACAAGCCACAGTGGGTGTGAACTCGTCATCTCCTTGCTAGGTTTCATCAGCCCTGCAATAGGTCTGTCTTCCAGGAAAAAACAAGTGTAGGGAATTTTGGTGCCATCCCATTCTATAGACGTTTGCCTTGCTTCCCAGCCGAAGACAGTTTCATAAAAGGGCGAAGCGAGGTCTTCCTCTGCCGTGATGAGCTCTCTCCAGCCGGGGGCATAAACGGCTCGTTGATCGAGGAGGGATCCATAACTGTCCTGAGCTTCCCAAAGAGCGAAAAGGGAGTGAACGGGATCCTCAACCCAGGCCATCCTCCCTGCATTAGGAATAGAGAGAGGGCCTCGGACGATCTCCCCTCCCAGGGCCTGGACAGCGGCTAGAGATTGATCCAGGTTTTGGATGCGGACATAAGATAGCCAGCGTGGACTTAGTTTTAAGTTCCGAAGTTCTTCGCTGATATCAAATAGTCCACCGATGGGGGCATCTTTGGAACTGATCATAGTGAAGAGGCGCTGGTCAGGGAGTTCCTCCTCGTGGAAAGTCCAATTTAGGAAAGATCCATAAAAGTTCTTTACTCCTTTATGATGACTTGTCATCAGCTCAACCCAGCAGAAATCAGAGGGAGTCTTTAGTTTTTGAGGGTAACTCATAGTGTCTCCTATTCAAGATATACCAATAACCTGAGCTCGGCTTGTTGGTGACGTGGATATTCATTTGTCATCACCACGCAGAAGGCCGAGGAACGAGGTCGATAGGCGGTTTAGGCCTCTCTTGAGGCGAGCTGAATCCAGTTTGAAAGGCCTGAGTCAACCCTAACTCTAGAAACCCACCCTATGATGAAACGTTGTCTTTAAAACAGAATAGATATGAATAACTTAGAAGATCAACCTAGATTTTTGAATCAGCTGTGATATAAAGTACCGCCGTTTGATAGATTAGAGAGGCCATTATGTCAAAAAAGATGCTTCTTGGATGGGTGCTCCTGCTTTTGTTAGGATCCTGGTCCATCGTTGCTTTGATTTCTAAGGAACATAGACGTCATATGGGGGAACTAGCACAACCCCAGGTGTCGTTTCTTTCCTACGTCAGTAGAGGGGAAAGCTACGCTCAGCCGATGCTCAGTTGGAGCCGTCATGCTGTCCCCACATGGAACAATATTTATCTTTCCCACCTTGGCTCTATGTTTACCTCCCCCTTGAGTTTTGACAGTGCGTACGCGAAAAGATTAGCTTTTGAGAGCCGTCGTCTCGCTCGATATCCCTACAGCCAAGGTATGTGCATGAGGGGAGTGAGATTTGCTTTGGGTCGAGCAAGAAACAATGATCGGAGTGCCTTCCCCTTCATCGCAAGATCGGCCGACGATTTTAGACGTTGGGTTTTAAAAAATCCATCACCACTTTGTCATAAGTTCAAATTAGCTGACGTGACGTCTATGGCCAAGTTGCCTGTCCAGGAAGGAATGATTTACATATATGGCCGGGGATCTTGTGGATTTCACAAGCGTTATGGTCACATCGAAGTCTTCTCCGATGCGAGCAGTGGTATGGCCTGCTCAGATCATTGTCGAACGGTTAGCGTTGACGAATGCCAGCCCGACTTGATCTTGGCTCCCGTTGCCGACTGCGAGTGGTTAGGTGAAAAGGACTTGGATAGAAGATTTACAACTTGATCTTGGCTTGAAAAAATTCTTGGACTGGCAAGGAGGGGTTAGGGGAAACCTTGCCCTGAGCCCGTTCGACTCCGCTCAGGGCAGGCTCCGTCGAATGGGTGCGCAGCTGGTTCCCCTAAAAAAGAGTCACTGAGTGGTTGATTCCATCCTAGCTTTTTTGCCCCATAAAACTGGTTTGTTCATTCCATTTGAGCTTTCATTCTCAAAACTTTGCATAAGAATAACAGCTGAGAGAGCGGCGAGTAGATCTTCCTCGGTGTCCATCCCTTCCGACTTTAAACTTTCAACAGGAGAGGATTTCATCAAGGATAGGAGCTCTTGTTTTTTGTTTTCCAAAAATCCAGTTGAAAAATTTCCTTCTAAAAAATCGGGGTGACTGAGAAGAGCCTCATGGAATTTAACTGTGCAGGCTAAGCCCCCCAGCTCAAATTCCCGTAGAGCCCGCCGGAGTCTTCTCACAGCTTCGTCTCGATCACTCCCCCAGACGATGACCTTAGCAAGCATAGAGTCGTAGAAGGAGGGGATGGCATACCCTGAGTAGAGATGACTATCTACTCGCACATGAGGGCCGCTGGGGAGTCGGAGATGAGTGACTCGTCCCGGACTAGGAGCGAAGTCAAGTAGAGGGTCTTCGGCATTGATCCGTGCTTCGAGGCACCAGCCCTTTCGATGGATCTCCTTCTGGGCCCAACGGAGGCGTTGCCCACTGGCGACACGTATTTGTTCTTCTATCAGATCGAGTCCTGTGATCATTTCTGTCACGGGGTGTTCCACTTGGATGCGAGTGTTCATCTCCATGAAATAGATCTTCTCAGGGCTTTCACATATAAACTCGACTGTACCGACGCCACTATAATCTACGAGCGAAGCAATCTTTACAGCGAGCTCTCCAAGTCTTTGTCGCTTAGTTTCATCCAGATATAGACTGGGTGCTTCTTCGAAAATTTTTTGTTGGCGTCGCTGCAGACTGCAGTCTCTCTCAAAAAGATGGACACCGTGTCCCCACTCATCAAAAAGCACCTGCACTTCAATGTGACGTGGGTCCTGAATAAAGCGCTCACAGAAGAGGGCGGGATTTCGAAAATAGGATTGAGCTTCTCTCTGGCAAGCCTCGAAGGCGGCCCTCATTTCCGAGGCCTCGTGAACGATACGGATGCCTCGTCCCCCCCCTCCTGCGCTGGCTTTCAAAATCAGGGGGAAGCCGAACTCTCGCGCCATTTCTTCAAATTCCAAATAATCTTGTAGAGGACCATGACTGCCCGGGACGAGGGGAATTTGATGAGCCCTTAAAAGTTTTTTAGCTGAAACTTTATCTCCCATCACACGGATGGCTTTTTCGCCAGGCCCTATAAATTTCGCCTGAGTCTGTTTGGCAATGGCATCTGCAAAATCTGCATTTTCAGATAAAAATCCATAGCCAGGATGAACAGCATCCGCCCCGCTCTCTCGAATACAGGAGAGCAGGAGAGGGATATTGAGATAGGTATCTGCAGAACTCGTCCCTGGTAAGCAAAGAGCATAGTCCGCCATGGATACGTGGAGGCTGTCGGCATCTGCCTCGGAATAAACAGCGACGCTTTGTATCCCCATATCTCGCAGAGTTCGGATAATGCGGATGGCAATTTCGCCCCGATTGGCAATCAAAACGCGGCGGAATGTCTTGGTCTGTCCCTGCTCATTTTTAAGCATAGCTGTCCTCATTTTGTTTTTCTTCGAATTCTAGATACAATGGAGGGAAACGCAATGGAACAAAAATATGCTTAAGTTTAGCCTGCAAAGTCCGAAACGAAATGATCTTCAAGCTTGCTTGAGCTGATTCCAAGAAAGACACCGTTTGTTATATAGGAGTTCAGAGATGCCGAACAAACAATTGCTCAAAATTTTCTTAGCGGTTTTTATCATCTTTATTTCCTGCAAAAGCATACAGAGACGTGAAGAAGTAAAAAGACAAAGTGAAATGGGAGTTCCTAGTCCAGAAGCTGGGGTGGATGGATTAGGACTTTCTGTGTCTTTAAGAATTCAGGATGTGAGACGATTGGAAGATCAAAGCACGAGATTGGAAGGGGATAAAAAAGCTGGGGTAGAAGCTGAATTGGCCAGGAAGAAAGCCGAATTGGACGAAATCAAAACAAAAATGCGTGAGGATCGAGAATTCGTTGCAGAGCATCACAATCTTGAGACGGGTGTACTTATCGGTACTCCAGTGGAGCAAGTTCAAGCAAGGGCAGTTGAAGCAAGAGCAGAAGCGAGTTTTCTTGGTCGGAAACTCGACGAGGCTAAAGCGGCCTTGGTAATAGAAAAAGAGAAACTAGCAGCAGCAGCACCAACAGCACCAACAGCACCAACAGCACCAACAGCACCAACAGCGCCAGCACCGGGGAGACTGAGACTTCCTATGCAGCCGGCCAAGGTTGCATCAGCAACTGAGCAAGCTGCAAAAGATGCTGCACAAGCGGCTCGTGAAGCAGATGCCAATCTTGAAATCACTGAAATGGAGTTAACCTTTGCAAGAAGAATTGAGGCAATTCGACCCCAAGATGAGGTAGTTGCCGCAGCCCCCCCCGTGGATAGAAGTGCTGCCGATGCCCCCAACATGTCTGAGAGAATAGAGAGAACCACCAACATCTTACGTGCAGCAGAAATAAAATTTAAAGCTCCACTTCGTTCTGATCCTATCAGCTATGATATCGTAGCCCCAACCAAGATTCCAGATCCTAGTGACGGACCAGTATGGGTTTTCGATGTGGATGGGACCTTGACCAGAGACGGGGGTGTAGTGCCAAGCGGCAACAACGGCAATCCGGGGATCTTTCAAGGTTTTGCTTTAGCTTTGTTACGGGGTGAGCATGTCGCCCTAGTTACTCACAACTCAGATCCAGCTGGTATTAAAATTTTTTTGGAAAAGGAATTAAAAAATTTGGCAGGGGAAAATACGAGACTACAAGCAACCCTTGCAGATCGACTAAGTCAAGTTCTTATCATTCACAAAATAAAGGGCATTAGGGGGGACTTATCCAAAACTCCCGGGGTACTGGCTGCTCTTTCTTATTTTAACAGCAAAAAAGCCAAGTTCGTTGATGATCAAAAAGAGTTAAAAGAACAGGTCGACAGGGAAGTGACGGGCCTCGAGGGAATAGAAGTAGAAGGGATATTTGCCGACCGGGGAGCGCAGGGTATTGCAGTTCCAGTGGAGGCTATTCGCAAGATGAATGGGCTCCTATCTTCGACTCCATAAAAAGATGTTGGCAGAGATAATGAAAACTCACAGCCTAAGTCTGACTGCATTTCCTCTGACAAAAACAGCTTAGTCGAATGGGTGCCCAGCTGGTTCACCTAGGAAAAGGCGTTAGAGTGGAATATTTCCATGTTTTCGTTTGGGAGTATTCGTTCTTTTCCCTGAACAGGCCTTGAGGGCTCTGATGAGATAGCTTCTTGTTTCGGAGGGAAAGACGACGGCATCGACATAGCCTTTGGAAGCAGCTATGTATGGTGTCGCAAATTTCTTTGCGTAGGCCTGAGTGTGTTTTTGTTTCTCCAGAGCAGGGTCACTTGCTCCTTGGATTTCACGCTTAAAGATAATCTGACTTGCAGCTTCAGCTCCCATGACAGCGATCTCTGCCGTAGGCCAAGCCAGGTTGAGGTCTGCACCAATGTGCTTTGACCCCATGACATTGTAGGCTCCTCCATAGGCTTTGCGTGTGATCACGGTGAGCTTGGGGACGGTCGCTTCACAGTAGGCATAGAGCAGCTTAGCCCCATGTCGGATAATGCCCCCCTCTTCTTGCTCCTGACCGGGATAAAACCCAGGGACATCGACAAGAGTCAGCAAGGGAATGTGAAAAGCATCACAAAAGCGTACAAAACGGGCCCCTTTCACAGACGCGCTGATGTCGAGAACACCAGCCATGTGCTGAGGGTTGTTGGCGACGATACCGATAGACTGCCCTGCTAGACGGGCTAGGCCGGTGAAGAGATTGGGTGCAAATTCGGGCTTCATCTCCCAGAGACTCTCTGGGTCAACGAGACAGCTGACTAATTCCTTCATGTTGTAAGGAAGGTTGGGATTGTCGGGGAGTATCGTTTCGATCTGCTTGCGATGAAGGACGAGCTGATCTTGAATCTGCTGATCAGAACTATCTTCGGGGCTAGGGTAAGAAGGTGCTTCATCGAGATTGTTGGAGGGTACGTAAGAGAGCCATTTTTTAGCCCCTAAAATCAATTCTTCTTCTGAAGGGAAGCGTAGGTCGACAACTCCGCTTTTCCGCGTGTGAGTTTTAGCCCCACCGAGTTGTTCAAAACTGACCTGTTCTCCCGTTACAGCCTTAACAACATGAGGGCCAGTGATAAACATATGACTCGTTTTATCGACCATGAAGATACAGTCCGTCAGGGCTGGGGAGTAGACAGCCCCACCAGCACAGGGCCCGAGCATGAGGGAGAGTTGTGGGATCACTCCACTGGCCTGTACGTTGAGATAGAAGATGTCGGCATATCCTGCAAGGCTAGCAACACCCTCATGGATACGGGCGCCCCCTGAGTCATTGAGACCGACGATGGGTGCCCCATTCTGTATGGCAAGCTTCATGATCTTACAGATTTTGTTGGCCTGAGCTGCGGAGAGGCTGCCTCCAAAAATAGTGAAGTCTTGGGCATAAGCATAGACAGTTCGCCCATCGACGAGTCCCCAACCTGTGATGGCACCATCCCCCAGGAAACTGCTCTTATCGATCCCGAAATCTCTTCCGTCATGGACGACAAAGGCATCTATTTCTAAGAAGGATCCAGGGTCAAAGAGCAGGTGGATTCGTTCTCTTGCTGTGAGTTTACCCTGATCGTGGTGGGTTTTAATTTTTTTCTCACCACCCCCTGTGCGTGCTTCCTCTCGTTTAGCTTTGAGTACGCTTTTTCCCAAATTCTGCATCGAAGGTTCGGTAGATTTTTGGGCCATGATTTTTCCTTTATTTCGATTTTTTCATGAGGGGAACCAGCTGCGCAGTTTCCCCTAGCCCCCTCCTTGCTGCTCTAACCCCTCCGTGCTGTCATTGTGGCAGCAAACTCGACAAAACAGCACCGAGGAGCTGGTCTTCCGAGACCAGCTGGGTGATGGTGCCCTGAGCTCGATCTGGTTTACCCCCACCTCTTCCGCCAAACAAAGCACAGATGCTTTTGAGCAGTTCCTGAGCTTTAAATTTCTCTTGAGCTTTTTTTCCACAGTATATCGATAGAGAAAATCTCGATTTTTTTTCATCGGAACCAGCTGTCGACGGTTCAGCCTCTGGGATGAGAAAGACGCTGAGAGCGTCAGCAGGAAGATCTCTTTGCCAGACATCAAGGAAAAGGGAGCTGTTCTCTTTGTTTAGCTTAGCAAGGATCTGGACATAAACAGCGACACCAGAGAGGTCTCGATTTGGACCCTCCTGCAAGATGCTGTCGACGAGTTGTTTGCTCTCTTTTTGCTTATAAAGATTAAGTTCGGAGAGCAGTTTATTTTGCTGTTCGTGGAGCTTATCGATTTTTGTGAGAAGAGAAGAAGTCGCTTTGTCTTTCAGAGCTAGGGCTACTTGACTAAGCAGCTGGGCATCAGCTCTGGTTTTAGAAACGGCACCCCAGGATGTCAAAGCTTCTATACGACGGACACCACTAGCGATAGAGCTTTCCGAAGTGATTTTGAGAAAGCCAATTTCACCAGTGTTCTTAGCATGAGTACCACCGCAGAGTTCCTTACTGAAGCCATCCCCCATGCTGAGCACGCGGACAAGTTCCCCATATTTCTCTTGGAAAAAGGCGAGTGCTCCTTCTTTCTCAGCTTCGTCCTTCGAAAGAAGACGAGTGGAGATGTCTGTGTTCTTAAAAATTTGCTCGTTGACACAGTCTTCAATGGCAAGGATCTGCTCGTCTTCGATTTTATGTGGATGGGTGAAGTCGAAACGTAGACGTTCAGGTCCGACATGAGACCCCTGCTGTTTCACATGTTCACCGAGCACTTTTCTTAAGGCTGAGTGGAGAAGGTGGGTAGCAGAGTGATTTCTTGCTGTCAGTGCACGTGCTTTTTCATCGACTTTTGCCAGAAGTTTTTTTGAAGAGAGCTCTTTCTTCAGCAGGCTAAGGGAGCCCTTGAGCAGAGTGCAACGATGGATCAGGCGGTCGAAAGCCTTGAACGTGTCGAGCACTTTGAGCTCTAGACCGAGGCCGTCTGATTCGACGAGAGAAATGAGCCCGGTGTCTCCGACTTGCCCGCCAGACTCAGCATAGAAAGGTGTTTTGTCGAGCATAACAAACAAAGCAAAATCCCCGTCATCCCGATAGCGGGTGATGTGGACGTCGGCGGAGAGAGTTTCATAGCCAAGGAATTTTGTATCGAGACCTTCTTTGAGTATGACCCAGCCTTCGTCGTTTGCCAGATCACCATCAAATTTTGCAGCCTGTCGACCCCGTTCCTGCTGGGCCTCCATACAGGCCTGGTAGCCTTCCTGGTCTACGGTCAGATGTTCTTCTCGGGTGAGCATCTCGGTAAGATCGATAGGGAACCCATAGCTGTCGTGGAGGAGGAAAGCCTCGGCTCCTGGGAACACCCTCTTCGCTCCCGGCTCAAATTTGAGTTTGTCGACTGCCTTGCGGAAGCGACTGAGCCCCTGCCCTAGGGTTCGGAGGAAGCGCTGCTCCTCGTCCTGTAAGACCTGTTGGATATGCCCTTGGGACTTCTTGAGCTCTGGAAACGAAGAACTCATCACCTCTGCTAGGCAGGGAACAAGCTTGTAAAGAAAAGGCTGATCTTGACCAAGCTGATGGGCAAAGCGAGAAGCCCGTCGCAGTATCCTCCGGATGACATAACCCCTGCCCTCAGAGCCAGGACTGACGCCATCGGCAATGGCAAAGCTTAAAGCGCGGAGGTGATCCGCAATCACCTGATGGGGGGTCTGATGCCTGGCTTTGTCTAAGGAAAGGTCGTAGGCGACCCCAGATAGTTCTCCGATCAGCTTGATCACAGGTTGGAAAAGATCAGTTTCGTAATTCGAGCCTTTGTTTTGCACAACGGCACAGAGCCTTTCGAGGCCTGACCCCGTATCGACATGCTTTTCTTTGAGGGGGCTGAGAGATCCATCTTTGTTTCTTTGCATTTGCATAAAAACAAGATTCCAGATCTCGACATACCGATCATTGGTGCCGTTGACGCCCTCAGCAAGATCAGAGTAGGTGCTTTGCTGACTGGCGAGAGGGCCCTTGTCAAAGTGGATCTCAGAGCAGGGGCCACAGGGACCCGTTGCACCCATCTCCCAGAAGTTGTCCTTGTCGAACTTCATCACTCGCCACGGATCGATGTCTGTGCAACTCAGCCATAGCTTGTGAGCCTCTTCATCGTCTTTATAAACCGTTGCAAAAAGCCTATTTTTGGGGATTTTGAAAACTTCTGTGAGGAGCTCCCAAGCCCAGGTGATAGACTCTTTTTTGTAGTAATCTCCGAAGGACCAATTTCCTAACATTTCAAAGAAAGTATGGTGGCGTCCATCCAGGCCGACCTCGTCGAGATCATTGTGTTTTCCAGAAACACGCAGACACTTTTGGGTGTCGACGACCCTCTTCCAGGGACTCGCTTGATCCCCTAGGAAGTAAGCCTTGAAGGGGTTCATCCCCGCGTTGATAAAGAGCAGGGTCGGGTCATTGTGGGGGACCAGGCTGACGGAGGGGAATATGTGATGAGCTCTTTGTTCAAAGAACTGGAGAAAAAGCTCACGAATTTCATTCCCGGGACGATAAGGTATGCCATAATCTTCTAGTGTCATCATAAACTATACTGTTCTCTTGCTCATATAAGTTTGGGGAATAATCATGCCAAAACATCCTGATAACAGCAACAGACTTCTCTCTGTATTCAGTGACATAGAGATGGGGGGCGGAGGGGTGGAAGATGATTTCCCGCACTCAGACTTTCTCGAGCGTCTCTTCGCTGTTTATAGCTCTTCCTACTACGATGACCGGGATGTGAGTTTGGTCTTTAATGGGGACACGTTCGACCTTTTGAAGACGTCCTACGAGGGGGTTTACCCCCACCTCGTCAATGAGAAGGTCGCTCTTGCGAAGTTTGACAAAGTGGTGCGGCATCACCCAGCTTTTTTTAGAGGGCTGCACGATTTTATTCGTCATCGTCCCGCCAAAAGACAGGTTTACTTTATTGTCGGTAATCATGACCAGGAGTTGACGTTCCCCGCCATCCAAAGTCGGATCAGAGAACTCTGTGGTGCCAGTCAACAGATTATTTTTCCCGGATTTAGCTTGCAGCTTGGGAATGTGCACATTGAACATGGATCCCAGCAGGATGGGATGTTTTACGTCAATGAGAAGAAGCTGTTTATCGAATACAGAGGGGAGACCTATCTCAATCTTCCTTGGTCAGCAGTCTGCCTCTTGAATGTGGTTTTGCCGATGCAGAAGGATTTTTATCACCTAGATCGAGTTAAACCCAAAAGACTGCTTCTTGAATTATTACCTGAGATCAAAGAGTTGGTACTTGGCAAGTTTTGGCGGTATTGGACGACGAACTATCTGCGGGATTACCTGAGCTCGACCGACCCCCTAAAAAAAGTCAGCTGGGCGATGATCAAGGAGGTCGTCAAACGAACAACCAACTTCAGTCCCGATGTGGATATGAGCCCTTTTTTCTACAAGAGGATGTTCTCAAGTGAAGATACGAGACTGTACGTCGTAGGTCATCAGCATGAAACAACTGTCCGCAGCTATGGAAACCGCAAGGTGATTCAAACCGGCTGTTTTCGTAATGAATTTATGCTGGAGAAGGGAGCGAAATCCCTTGTTGCGATCCCCAAAACTTTTGTCGAGATAGACATGCAGGATGATGAGCTCGTGGCCTCAAAGGTTATCGAGGTGACCTGTGATGAACAGAGGGAGTATACCCCCCCGCCAGTCCTGAGCTTTTTGGATAAAATCAGGGAGCATCTTGGGACTATGGCAGACCGCCGAAGTACTGTCCTGGCTATGGAGCGACAGGATCAGAAGGAGCGCCTGCTCTAAGTTTAGTTGAGTTCGGGTCAGGTCAATGTCATTCGGTTAAGGCAAGATACCCCTCGACTTCGCTCGGGGTGACGTCCTCCCAACTTGTTAAAGCCCCCGTCACCCCGAGCGAAGTCGAAGGGTATCGAGCTAGATAAAGTAGACGATTAAGGAATTCTGCCTTAACCGAATGACATTGGTGGTCAGGTGATCTCTTAAGACCCTCACAAAAGAAGACTAGAGATGACGTCCGTGGCGGCTTTTACGGATTTTACGTCGAACTCGAAGCTTCTTTTTAGCTCTGTAACGTGCTGTGCTTTTTTTTGCCATGGGTCTATCCTTTTATCAAATTTTTAAATTTAAAATTTAAATGGAAGCTCCTGCAGTCCCATATCTAGCGAGGAATGTCAACGCCTGTTCTGAGAATCCCGCCGAGCCCCCGCCAAGAGGCCGAGTTCAACGGGGAGATGAGAATTCGATAAATTCTCCAAAAGTTCTTTGCTGCAGCTGCCTTCTTTTCGTTGTTTCAAGTCACTTCGGTCACTTAGAATTCTATCGTAGGCCCATAAACTGAGGCATTCATCCCATTGGTTTTTCCGAAGAGAAGACAGTTCTGCTGAAACGCGCAAGGCGGGGTAGTGGTAGGGATGGACCAGAAGGATATCTTTGAGCACTTTCTCTGCTCCGTCCCAATCCCTCCAGCTCATGTGATTCCTGGCCGCCGCGAGACAGACTTGCCAGTGACTGGGGACCAACTGACAGGCTCTGTCGGTTTGGTAGAGACTTGAGCCTTTGTCTTTAAAAACCCGTTCAGCAAAATCCACTCTATAAAAAGAACTGAAGACCAAGGCACTCAAGGTCAGTGAGCCTAGACTAAAGAAGCCTCTGTTCAACTTAAGTTCTTTCCATTCTCCTGCGTGATGAAAAAGCAAGGCTAGGAGCAGGGCTGCTATAAGAAACTCAAGAGGGAGGCTTAAGGGGAACGAGGTGAGAGAGCTGAATAGAAAAATGGCAAAGAGAGAGATGAAGTACTGCCAATGATTCGGAGTGGATTTAGCTTCCGGACGCTTTACCCTCCAGGCTTTGATGAGGAAGGATAAGCACAAGACAACAAGCAGACCAAAAAACAACCAACCATCTTCTACAACAAATTTAACGACTTCATTATGAGGGTGCTCCCATAAAATATACTCTTCTATAATGCTTCTTCTCTGAACGGAGTCTAAAATGTGAGCAAAAGTAAAGCTTCCCATCCCCGTTCCTGCCGGTTTACGCAGAGCTAGTTCCAGTGCATCTAACCAGATGCTCCATCTCATATTGATGGTGTAATACGCCTTTAAGGAGTCCGTGAGATCTGTATTGATAGCGAGTAGCGGTTTTACTTTTTGGGAATCAAAAATTGAAAAAAATTCATTTTTTGAAAAACTCTCGAAAATTTTACTTGTGAAGCGCTGACTTAAAAATCTTTGGAAGTAGAAAAAGAAAGTCGTGAAGGACAGAACTCTCAGAACGGCAGTGCCTGACATAGGTCTTAAACGCCAGAGTATGTAGGGTACGCAAAGGAGGAGGCCTAAGTAGGCTGAGCGACAACGCCAGTAAAGGATATAAGCAAGGAAAGTCCCCATAGCGATTTCAAGCAGAATTTTCTTATGGGAAGAAGACACAGTTGGATAATAGAAAAAGGAAAAGACCAGCGTATAAGCCAAAAACTCAGATGTGAAATTTGTATTCCCAAATAGAGAGGAAAATCCTCCCCCACCGTTAGGGATAGGCAGATTTAGCTCTGCTGCCTGCAAATAAGCGACAGTCATAATCAAGATCGCATTGAGTATGAAGATCAGGGAGAGAGAACGGAGGAAGGAGGGAGATGTGAGAGCCTGGATAAAATAGAAAACGAAGATAAGAAAAATAACCCTGTCGACCATGGGTAGACTTTGCGAGAAGGGACCATGTTGAATCAGATTTTGAGTGGAAATTGTCAAAAGACAGATCAGAAGGACTTGCTGAAGTTTGGAAAATTGTGGGATTACAAAATCTTTAGGCCCCATAAAAGAGAGGATAAGACCCACAGCTGTCGTGGCGTAGAGAAAAGTCCACTTGCCCTGTGTATAGGCATCGATGTAGGTGCTGTTGAAATACAGAGGGAGGCAGGATAAAATAAACAGAAGTATAAGAGAAGGATAAATCGAGGCAAGTCTTGACAGGCTTGCCTTTTGGAAAATGATGGAAAGATTTTTCATCTCTAGCTCTTGTCCTTTAAACGGATGTTACGCATGAGATCACCTACTGACATTGTCATTCGGTTAGGATCTCCTTACTTATCTGTTCAGTGTTAACTCGATACCCATTCGACTTCGTCCACCTGCGGTGGACGTCGCTCAGGGTGACGGGGCTTGACTGGTTGGGAGAATGTCACTCCGAGCCAACGCTCTACAGTGTTACCTCGAGACCTTGTCAGCTCGAGACCTTGTCAGCTCGAGCGTAGCGAAGCGGAGTCGAGAGGTATCGAATTAAGCGGAGAAGACAAGTAAGGAGTCCCTAACTGAATGACATTGGCGCTCAGGTGATTTCTTACGGCATCAGCTATTTAAGTAAATTCGTTTAATTTAGTGTGTTCATTATAGGGCTTAGACAAGAGGATTTCAATGATCAAGAAGAATCTGGTGTTTATGGTTTTAATCGGAGCTATGGCTGCTCTCGTTAGCTTGAGTCCAGCTTGTAAGCAGCAGAGGAACAAACTTTCTGAACCGAATGGTATGGGTTTATTATCTGCGGGGAAAAATATAGGAGATGGACCCGCTTTTAATCTTGCAGATGGTGACTTCACTCCAGAAAAAGTTGGAGTAGAAGAACTGAGCTTTACACCAGAGACAGCTCCGAAGATAGAATCGCTTGCCTGGTATGGGTCGCAAGTGACATTTGAGTTGAAGCAGAGCCCTGTTGATTTCTCGCAGGAACCGATAAAGCCAATTGGGCAGATTATGTTTGTGGATCTGCAACAATATCAGACCCCTTCCCGGTTCAAGAGTTATATGAGTCCCAACTATTCCGAGGGCTATCAAAAACCTGTAATGGTAGCTGCTCCTGGAGACCGCGTAAGAATCCGTAAGTGTGTCAGGCGAGAGTATTTCAATAAAGAAGCCGGTCCTCTTTACCCCACTACTCAGGTATCTCAAACCACAATGCTTGCTTGTAATGGTGAAGTGTATGATTTAGTGGTGCCTACACCTACCAAGCAAATAATTTCACAAGATAGTTATCAAGCTTGTTTTGCAGATAATGAGGAATCTGATCGTCAGTTCTTCGAAGTAGCGGAGAGATTCATCAAAGCTAGTGATAGGCGAATGGTGTCATTAGGGATAGATGAGAACGAACAGAGACGGCTTAAAGCCCTAAAAAATCCAGACCCCAAAAGTAAGGACTATATCAACAAAAAAATCGTCAATTTAGCAGGCTACGAACCAGAAGCCTTAACCTTATTTCTGAAAACCAACTCGGTACAGCTTAAAAATCTTGTAGATGCAGCAACTAAAGAAATAGCTTCTACATCAACAGGTGGAACTGGAACGGTTAGTCGTCCATTCAGCAAACCCTGGGAGATTGCACTCATCTCATTAGGAGCAGTCGGTACGGTTGCTGCGATTGGTGGTTTAATAGTATTAGGGGCTGTTGAGGATGGTGGGCCCAAAGTAATTCCTAGGAAGGTGATTCCGTCTGAGCTCAGATATAATGTTGGTGCTAGCGATATCAAGACATTAGAGACAGAAAACCAAAAGATAGATGAAAAGAACGCTAAGGCGAGACAGGAGTATGAAGATAACGGGATGAGTCGAAAGAAGATGAAGATTGGCGGATGGGTAGCTGTCTCAACTGGACTAGCTGCAGCGGTAGCTGGAGTTGTCGTGAGTGGTTTAGGGGCAACTGGTAACATGGGTTTAGCCGATGATCCAGCTTATGTAGCCTATAAAGCAGCTATGGATAAGGCGTGGGACGACTTTGCAAAAATTTCACCAAAAAAAGACTGCTTCGGACCAGAATATACCACTGACTATACCCGTCCAACTCCTGACTATGGGTATCAAACTCCTGCTTATTCAAGTGCTCCTCTGGATGAAAAAAATATTATTGCTGCTGGTTACGACCATACTTGTGTCATACAAGCTGATAGAACGGTTGCATGCTGGGGAGGCTTGGCGACGGACCGCTCCCGGGCTGTACCCCCTAATCCCCCTGCAAGTTTAGGTAGAGTAAAGGCATTGGTTGCTAGTTATCCTGGCACTTGTGCAGTGAAAGAGGATGATACCGTCACCTGCTGGGGGGGTGGGGCGTCGCTGGCCTTACCACCTACAAATTTAGGTAAAGTAAGATCTCTTGCTTCTGGACCTGGAACTTATCGTACTTGTGCAGTGAAATGGGATAAATCCGTTGTTTGTTGGGGAGGGGATCGTGACTTTGGGCAGAATGATATGCCACTTGGATTGCAAGCGAGCTCTCTTGCTGTTGGTGATGCTCATACCTGTGCAGTTACAGCTGATGAGGATGAGACGGTCACTTGTTGGGGTGCTAAAAATATGACTCTAGCCATGGAAACAGGCGGATGTGTGGATTCCTATTGTGATCACGGACAAACTAAAGTGCCTTCTGGATTGGGTAAAGTAAGCTCACTTGCTGGTAGTAGGAATCATACTTGCGCTCTAAAAAAGGATAGCACGGTGGCTTGTTGGGGAATTGGAATTGGAAATAGTTACCAGCTCAGTCTTATACCAAAGAAGGATGTACGGGTACTTGTTGGTGGAGACTCCAACTGTGCCATAGGAATAGATAATACTATCTCTTGTTGGGATCTGGAGGGGCGGTCTCGTGTAAATTATCCTCCTTCTGATTTGCGTGATGTCCAAGCCCTTGCTCTCGGAATTATACATGGCTGTGCAGTAAAGCAAGGCTCTGTTACCTGCTGGGGATCTAATCAAGATGGTCAAATCACAGTTCCAGATGGCTTAAGAGCCTTCACGAATCCTAATTGATCTTTCACAAAACGGGCATGAACAAAACGCCCATCTAACAGATGAACTTATGGGGAGCCTATGCTCCCCATTTTTTTGACACTTCACTTGTTGCAGGTTCACGGGTGGAGACCTGATTTGCTTCTTCAAATCTGCTAAAATAGATCTAACACATTTACAAATAAAAATTTATTGCTCTTGTTGTTAAGGTTATCGAAAAAATTGTAAAGAAAGGGACTCTCTTGTTGCAGATAAGATGGAATAGTCTCACTCTTTTGTTTTTTTTATCAAATCTCTTGTTCCTTTCCACAAGCCCTCTTGTCGCTGATCAGATCTATAGAAAAGCGACAGATTCAGATGAAAATGTAAAAAATAAGCTTTTTCCCAAAGCCGGTCGAATTGAATTTGGTCTCCCTTCTTATGGGATCATTCTCAATCAGTCGTTTGTGGATACGAGTCTTATTCATGGGGCTATAAGTTATTTTTGGAGTGAAAGTTGGGGGGTGGGGATAGAAGGCGCCTATGCGATGAATAAAGACAAGGATGAGCGTTACTGCATAGAGCACTTCTACAATGATCCCAACGAATTGGTGAGTAACGGCCCCTGCGCCTTTCCGGGAGATGATCCAGCAAAGGACCTGCAAGATGGCAACGGAAACGCTATCAAGGGAGCTAGTATAGGGCCTGCTTATACGAGGATTCGAGAACTCAACCTGATTGCTGCTGCATCTTTGATTTGGAATCCTATTTATGGGAAACAGCTAGCCTTCTTATCGTTCACAAACCATTTTGATATTTTTATGACTTTTGGTCTGGGATTGGCCATGTCAGATCTTTATCCAGAGTCCCATTATTTGAAAAATGGGAATCCAGCTCGAGGTCCAGTTCCAAGCGATTTTCCTGGCTGTCCTCCCAAAACTGGTGTCTGTCCTTCCTCTGAAGGTATGGACGATCTGATCGGTGCTAACGGACGCCCCGCTCCAGAGACGGTAAGTTCTCCAACTCTTACACTGGGAATTGGCCAGAAGTTTCATTTTCTAAAGCACTTTCATCTCAAAGCAGAGATCCGAAACTATACCCTGCTAGACACCCCAACAGGCTATGAAAATCTTTTTGCATTATGGCTTGGATTAGGTTTTAGATTTTAGGCATTTTATTTTCTGGGGGAACCAGCTGCGCAGTTTCCCCCAGGCCCCCTCCTTGCTATCCCCTAGTCCGTGCAGCTAGCACAGAGTCCTTTAAACACAATTTCATGAAACTCAGATTTAAACCCTTTGGGGACTTGCACGTTGAGTGTCCCTGGACAACCCTCGACCTCAAAGAGTTTGTCACAAAGTCTGCACCAGAAATGGTGATGATGGTGTTTGCCTGTGCGTTCATAGCGTGTGGCGTCACCAGGCAATGTTACAGGCACTAATTCACCGACTTCGAGGTAGTCTTTGACGGCTCGGTACACTGTAGCTATGCCAAGGTTTGGTACGAGCTCTTTAGCTTTATCAAAAATCTCTTGATGGCTAAGGGGCCGCCCCTCTTCCTCAAGGACGTTGAGAATTGCATGTCGTTGTTTTGTCTTACGTTCCATGCCTAAATTCTTCCTTGAAAATTCAATTGCCAGTGATGTACGAGATACGCTGAGACTAATCGTCAGCTCAGATGAGAAGAAAGATCTTGCCATACTTATTGATAATCTGCTATCAAATATCTTGATAATGAGAACTCGTTATCAAGATATGGAAATAATTGTTTAGTATTAACAGAGGGTTATATCTTATATGCGGAATTTTGTATTCAGCTTCATCGCAGTTCTCTTTTCTTCAGCCGTCTTTGCTGCTCCTCATGCATCGGAAGAAGACCATCATCACGGGCATCATGGGTCCGTACGCTACACGGCAGAGCACCTCGATCAAGCGGCTCAAAAAGGTCGTAAACGATTTGAACGTTTGGCTATCCCCCATTCAAAACTGATTGACGTTAAAACCTGGAAGGGTAGTGAATACGTCTGGGTGAAAGTGATCTACAGTGTTCCTGCAGGAAACGATCAAAGAAGAGAAGAAGTCATCATACTCGCCTGTCATCCCCATGGTTCTGAACTCGGCTGTCACAAAATGAAGGCAGTAGATTTTGACGATATAGACCACGCTTTATAAGTCTAAAGAGAATTCAAATGTTATCTGTGAAAAAAACTACGAAATTTGTTAGATCCATAGCTCTTCTTCTTAGCTTGTCTGCTTGCGGTAAAAAAAGTAACGACGCAGCTCCGACAGCATCAGAAGGTGCTCTTAACGGGAAGAATTATCTGATCGTTGATGCTGGCAGTCTCACACTCACAGGGAGTGAACTTTCAGGTTCAGGTCGTGTGGTCTTTAATGATCCCATTGGTGAAGTGGGTTCTAACCAGAACTACAGCTTGACTTTTACAGTAGATGATGGCGCAGCCCTAGAACTTGTGTCGCATTCTGACAATAAATTAGAAAACGCAGTCACGATTAAGCTGGTGAGATCCGGTGCAAAGCTTAGTGTGTCCCTGCTTGCTGATGGCAAAGAGACAGCTGCTAGAGTCTTAGATGGCGTAGATGCTTCTACAGATATTAAACTCTGGGTAGACGTTCACAATTCGGAGTCTCCAGCTCATGTTTTGCTTTGGAAAGCAGGTCAGTCCAACCCTAACGATGACAATGCTCTCTACAATTCAGATGCCGACGGAGAGACACCAGGACGTGGTGCTGCAGGCTTCTACGGTCTTATTCTGAACAAAGCTGTTGTGAAAGAGCTGACTTTAGGCAATGCGAAGTTTGCTGATTAATGGCTGTAGTGGATGATGGGGAGAGGCAGATTTGAAAGTATTTTTCTTGAGAGCTCTTGTTGTCTTTGCTGCATGGATGTCGATATCTGCACATGCTGATGAAACGGGGATGAGGACATCGGCTTCGGTCGATATGGTAGGTTCGTCGAAAGTCAACGGTGAGAGCGACGCATCCGATCGGCTTGATGTGCGTGAAGCAGAGCTATTGATCTATGGACCTGTCGATCATATTTTCGATGGTCTTTTGAGTCTAGCTGCCCACAGAGAGCGAGGTGTCTCGGTCTTCGAGGTTCACGAGGCTTACCTAGGTTCATCGAAGCTGATTCCTCGTTCAAGATTTAAGATCGGTCAGTTCTTCTTAGGCATTGGTCGCTTAAATCGAGTTCACAGGCATGAATGGCCCTTCATCACAGCCCCCAAAGTGCATACTTTATTTTTTGGCCACGAAGGTGTTCTCGACAGTGGCCTCGAATATTCATATTTAGCACCCCTACCCTTTTTCCTCGATCTGACTTTTGGTCTGACAAATGGTTGGGTTTATGGACATGCGCACAACGAAGGGGATAAACCCAAAAAGCCCACCCATTACGTCCGAGCAGGAACTTACTGTTCCGTATTTGGGGACGGAGGAGCACAGACCGGATTGAATTACTTGGGTCGAACGGCTGCCGATGGTGAAGAGATGAAGCTTATAGGACTTGATTTTGTAGCAAAGTGGAGGCAAGACCAATCGGTGCTTTATTTGCTACAGAGCGAAGTCTGGTTGCGATATCGGAAACCGGTAGGAGCAGAAGAAGAACAGTCGATGGGCGCCTACGTTTATCCGCAACACGCTTTAACATCGTCAGTGCTCTTAGGAACGCGTTTTGACTATTACAGTGTTCTCAGTTTAAAAGATGCTGCTGGTAAGCCCATACAGAATGCAGACTATGGGATTGTGCCAAGCATCACCTACAAAGCGAGTGAGTTTTCCACTCTTCGTCTCGCTTACAGTCATGAGCTTTCTAAGCGAGATGCTAGGGAAGACCGGAAGAATCAAAAAATTGAAGTTCAAGCAACTCTCATGATGGGAGCCCATCCAGCCCATGATTTTTAAAACTCTAAGACTTTTCACTTGCCTACTGGGTCTCTCAGGGGCAGCCATACAGGGAGCTGAACGGCTTTCTGTCATCTCTTCCATCCCAGACATAGCGTGGCTTGCCAGTGAAATAGGGGGAATCTACGTTGAGAGTAAACCCCTCTTGAAGGGCAATGAAAATCCGCACTATGTGGATGCAGTTCCCGAGTTTATTCGTCTGGCTGCGGATGCCCAGATCGTCTGTATGGTTGGGTTGGACTTAGAGGTCGGGTATATGCCTGCTGTCCGATCTCGTTCTGGGAATGCTGCTATTCAACTGGGGGGTAAGGGTTACTGCGATGCTGGTAAGGGGGTTACGGTTCTGGATAAACCAGTGGGTGGGGTGGATCGCTCCATGGGAGATGTGCACCCTACTGGCAATCCCCACTACTATTTGAGTCCCAAGTCCATGGCTGAAGCTGCAAAGGAAATCGAGATGACTTTAAGTCGTGTCGATCCCGTTCACACAGCAGACTATAAGAGTAGTTTAGTAAAACTTGTGACAAAGCTTGAAAAAATCGGTGAAACGAATCGCGCAAAAATTGCGGCTCTTAAATTGCAAAGTAAGAACGTGCTGATCGAGTATCACAGGGAGTTTACCTATTTTCTAGACTACTATGGTTTGAGTTCTTTAGGCAGTATTGAAGAAAAACCAGGGGTACCACCCTCTGCGGGCAGAATTGCGGAGCTGGCTATATCCGCTAAAGCTGCAGGTGTTCGTTTTGTCTTAGCGACCGATTATAGTCCTGCAAAAACGTTAAAGCGATTTTCAGAGCTCTCAGGTATTCCGGTCGTTGTCGTCCCCACCATGATTCAATCCTATGCACACCTAAATTCCTATGAAGATGTACAGAACAAAATCATCGACTCAATTGTCAAAACTGTCCGTGAGTTGCAAGGAGGGGGTGAGGGGGAAGCTGTGCAGCTGGTTCCTCCTAAAAAGTAAATGACGATTCTAGAAACAAAAAGCCTCGATTATGGAGCAGATAAGATAGCTCTTATTCGCAATTTATCTTTTAAGCTTCAGGCAGGGGAGAGACTCCTTGTCAAAGGACCAAATGGGGTTGGTAAATCGACTCTCCTGAGAGTGATTTTAGGCCAGATCAAACCGTTGTCCGGAACAGTCAAGCTGAACATTCCAAAACATAAAATTGCATACCTACCCCAGCTGCAGAACACGGAGTTTCATATTCCGGTTACTTTGGGGGATGTGCTGGCGTTTAGCAGCAAGCGGACTGTCCCTGTGCAAGAGATTGCTAGCATGGGTCTGCTGCAAGCAAGCGACTTAAGCAAAGCTTGGAATACCGCAAGTGGAGGTGAGAGACAAAAAACACTCTTGACCCGTATCTTTCTCCAGGATGTCGACTTGATGGTTCTTGACGAACCCATGAACCACCTGGATTTCGAGGCGAAAGAAAGGGTTAAACAACTGATTCGGGCTTTCGTGTCAAAAAAAGATGGTCGAGCCATGCTCATCGTTTGTCACGATCAAGTGGACGAGGAGAACTCTGTTCCATATGATTCGCTTTTTCGGACGCTGATTTTGAGGAGCGGTGAATAAACCATGGCTAACATGCTTGCCATCTATAGCCTTAGTATTTTTGCTAGCACGATCTATGCGGCCTTGCTCAGCGTGTTGGGCTGTCATCTTGCTGCAAGGGATCGTTCCATGCAGTCCCTCTGTATCGGTCAGGGAGCCATGCTTGGGGCTTTACTAGGAATTGGGGTGGCGCAACAGTTAGGGAGCTCAGAGCTGCAAGAAGCTGTCTATCCTTTTTTTACGGCTGTTCTGGCTTCCCTGCTAGCCTTCTCTTTCAGTGAAAAGTTTCTTGGTAAAAAAACGGCTTCCAGAAACACCTATTTTGCAAGTGTCTTTTCTGTTCTGCTAGCCTCATCCTATCTTGTGAGTTCTCTCTTTCCAGCTTTGGAAGGTCATATGGCTCAAAGATATTTTGGTGATTTGGCCACTATCAGCGATGCTGAGGCGATGACCGTTGCGGGAATGGGGAGTTTAGCTCTTGCTCTACTTTTTCTTAAATGGAAGTCGATCACACGGGACTCGTTCGATGCAGCGATTCTTGGTCGAGAGGCTATAACGCTCACCTCTCTTTTTGGTGTCCTGTCGATGCTGGTGATCGCCTTATCTGTGCAAGTTCTTGGATTTCTGTTCACCATCAGCTGCTTGTTTTTACCGACAACATTCATGTCTCGATGCAGCCGACCCGGCTTATGGCGACATGTGCTTTCGTGTCTTGTTGTTGCTGGACTGAGCTCTGCAACAGGATTTATCCTGTCCATCTATTTGAGCACAGTCCCGACCGTTCCCACCATCGTGCTCACCATGGCCGTACTGGCATCTGGAGCTGCATGGCTCCATAAACTGAGATGTTCTTAGTCTGTAAACTAGGCTATACATTAGATTTTTAGTCAATAGTTACAGAATTTTGAAAAATCTATGAGCCCCTGGCTAATATTGTCATTGACAATATCCGACTATATTTGATAGTTGTCAATGACAACTTGAAAGAGGGTCCTGTTTTGAAACTGTCTGAAGCGAGAAGCTTTTTTGAAGTGTGTCGGAAACGGGGGGAGAATGCTTTTATAATTAGAAAACATTGCTGGAAAGATCATCCAGAGAGGAGGTTTTCTCCAATTGAGCTTTTGAATTTACTTTTAGGTAGTGGCCGGCTCAAAAGTAATCCCTTCCCTAGTGCAAAGCCAGATTCATTTCTTTGGTGTTGTAAGGATAGGGCAGGGAAAAATGTAGAGATAGCGGTTATTTTTGAAAGTGCAAAGATTACAGCAATTGCAATAAGTGCATATAGGAAGTGAGCAAATGAAAACAATTGAAATACCTTCTTTTCAGTACAAAAATGATTTGGGTGTTGTCGAGTTGAAGAATATTCAACTTACAGTTGAAGAAGAAGACTATCTGAAATTCAACGAAAATATTCCTATAGAAAACATTGATTATGGATTGTCTGGGTTAGATATAAAGAATGCTGAGGCTAGGATTGCTTTGGCCTTCTTTAAAAGGAAATATAGCTTAGCTCTCAAAGGTGAGGCGACTCTTAAAAAGGAAGAGATCCTAGCAATTCAGAATTTTCTTAATTTGAATAATGTGGAGTTTTCTGGTTTGATTGGTGTTGATAAAGCGTCGTTGTCCAATATCTACAAACGAGGAGCTTTAAGTAGACCTGTTTGTTTATTAATTTTGGAAAGACTTAGCATGGAGCTTGTTAGACCTGGGTCAGCGAAACGGATGTTAAATGGTTCTGCTAAATTATCCCGTCCTGACTCTGAGGTCTTGAAAGAGGTTAATAAAATTCGGTTTGAATCGGGTGCAGCGGCTTGATTGTCCTACACCTAGTAAACGATCGTTTCTTTATCTCGACACCTAGTAAACGATCGCTTACTATTAAAAAAGATAGTAAACGATCGTTTCTGGAGTCAATATGAGAGAAACAGGTAGATATATAGTTACAGATTCAAGTGGTGAAACCGTAAGCTTTTGTTCCCCATCCTTCATTTTGAAACGATACATCCGTTCTATATGGTAACGGTAGAATTGGTCGTCTCCTGATTGCTTTGCTCCTGCGTACTTATGGACTTCTAAATTCTCCTCTCTTGTACATAAGTTTATTCTTTAAAAAGAATCAGCAGACATATTACAAACTATTGGACAAGGTTCGGACTGAGGGGGCTTGGGAAGAATGGGTTGGTTTTTTTCTTGAGGGGCTTAGCTTTGTCTCGAAGGATATTGTTGTAGCATCTGAAAAACTACAGCTTCTGATGGTCAAACATCGCCAAAAATTGCTTAAACATCCCAAAGCCACTGTACAAGTTACGACTTCTCGAGGAACTGCCCAGGAGGCCTATTATAAGCTTGGCTCAAGCTGTAGATAGATTAAAGTTAACGAAACCACCCGTTAGCAAAGCGATCCATATTCTTATAGACTGTGGGTTTCTGAAGGAAACAACAGGCAAGAAAAAAGATCGTTTATACCGGTATAAAGCTTATCTTGATATTCTTGCTGAAGGAACCAGCTTGTGAAATTAAATTTAATTGAGTTGATCTAAAACCATAGCTGCGTGTCCAGTTGGGTTCACATTGGCAAAAACACGCTCAACATGTCCCTTCTCATCGATAAGATAAGTTGTTCTTGTAACACCCATGTATTTTTTTCCCTGCCATTCCTGCTGACCCCAGACGCCATAAGCTTCACAAGTTTGATGAGTGGTGTCAGCTAGCAGTGGAAAATTAAGACTGAACTTTGATGAGAATTGCTTGTGGCTGGCTACGTCGTCTGCACTGACGCCAAACACGAGAGTATTGAGCTTTTCAAATTCACCTGTGAGATCGCGAAAGTCACAGCTCTCTTTTGTACAACCTGGGGTGTCATCTTTGGGGTAGAAAAACAGAACGACTTTTTTTCCTCTTAAACTTTTGAGTTCAACAGAACGACCTGTGTTAGAGGGAAGATTAAAGTCAGGGGCTGGGTCATTTTTTTGTAATAACATGAAATTCTCCTAAAAAGCAGAACTGGTTTAAGGAGAGAGTTTACATATAAGGTGTTAAAATCTAAACAAATCTTCGATTCCGATTTCGTAGCTGTAGGCGACAAAGTAGTCTTGCCTTTACACGGAGATTGCTTCGCTGCGCTCGCAATGACGTTTGCTGCGCTCGCAATGACGCTCCCCGCCTAACGGCCCGTACCTAGGCCTTCGCCGTGGGGATTACCATATACAAATAGAGGCATTGTTTTTGAAGGAATTGTGTTTAACAAAACTGGGAGGGAAAGGATGGTGGGCTAGAGAGGACTCGAACCTCCGACCTCACGCTTATCAGGCGTGTGCTCTAACCACCTGAGCTACTAGCCCTTCTCTTCGTGTCGTGATTCTCGATTTCTCGATTCTCGAGGGAAGAAAGGATGTCCTTGTAACCTGTTAGAAAAATTTCGTCAATACTTTGTCAAAATAATAAAAGAACTGGTCCCGCCTTCTTCCAGTCTCTGCTCGGCTGCCTTGTTTCTTTTCCCGCCGCAGCTCATGCGGTAGACTGAAAGAGTCCTTCCTCCAACCTCGGAGTCTAACGATGGATTCAGGTACATATCCGCCGACATTGAGCAGTGAAACAATAGGATCAGAAGTCGTTCAGTGGAGGGGGCATCGCCTAGGCTCTCAGTGGGCGCGCACCATAGGGAAGGGCGAGACAAAGACTTCTCTGAACCCCAGCAACGCTCGGGAGTTAGTAAAGTTCACCATCTCCCAAGAAACCGTCCAGACGGCCCTGTCGTTAGCGCAGACTTGTTTTCATCAGGTTCCCTTCCTCTCCGTCCAAGAAAAATCGAAACTTTTGAAGGCTTTTTCGGACGCTTTTCAGAAGAAAAAGAAAGAAATTGTGATCGCCTCGCGGGTCGAGGGTGGAAAACATGCTTGGGAAGCTGAACTAGAGGTGGAAAAGTCGGCAGCCTATCTCCGTGAAGTCTCCGCCCGAGCAGATGACATATACGAAACTTTACTGAGTCCCGCCCACCTGGGGCAGAACAGACAGGCTTATAGCTTGGAGTCGACCGGTCCTGTCGCGGCCTATCTGTCTTTTTCGAGTCCTGTGAGTAGCTTTGTCTCTTATCTCTCGGCGGCTATTTTGTCTGGAAATCCGATCATTTTTTTTGCATCCGCTCAAAGTGCTCAGACATCCCTGCTTTTGGCAGCTCTTGAGGAAGAGTGTAGTGCTCCACTTGGTTACTTTGGACTGCTGTTTTCTGGATTTGATGTTTTCAAGCAGGCCTTGAAGGATCCTCGACTCTCAAGCGCTCTCTACGCAGGTTCAAAAGAAAATGGCGACGCGCTGCGAAAACAGTCCAGGCCATCTCTGCAACTTATTCTCGAGTACGGCGGTAAAAATCCTATCTTGGTGCACTCTAGCGCTCAGATTGAAGATGCTGTTCAAGAGACGCTGCTTGGACTGTGTCAGTCTGCAGGTCAACTCTGCTCTTCAACGAGCAGAGCCTTTGTTTATAGATCTCTGCTCAATGACTACAAATCTGCCTTGGCGGAAGCCGTTAGCCAGATGTTCATCGGTCCGGCTGACGAGCAGAATTCACCAAGCTCGTCAAAACCTGTTTCGATGGGGCCACTCTACAGCAGGAAGTCGTTGGAGAAATTTCTGCGGTTTCAGACCATGGCTCGACGAGAGGCGCAGCAGACCATTTCGTGGGGTAAGGTTTACGAAGGAGCCCCTTACGATGGGCACTATGTCGTTCCCGGCATTCATCTCATCGAACGTTTGGATCCCCTGAGTCCCTATCAGCGGAATGTTCTCTTTTCTCCGGATCTAGCTATTTATCCGTATGATAAATTAGAAGAAGCGTTCGCTGGCATTCATACAGCTGAGACCTTACACTCGCTTTCTTTTATTGGGGACCCTTCAGTGATCTTAGAGCGGAGACATCAGATTAAGGTTCCTCATATTATCGTCAATGCCTCGACCATTGAGTCGGGCATTCCTTTTTTAGCGGCTCGTTCTATGTACTCTCATCATCTTTACAATGCTGCAGCCTTAGCGTTGCATCTGAGCTTTCCCCAGCTTGTTGCAGTTCCTAAAACTGGAATAGCCTAGTATGTTCGCTGTATTTTACTAGAAATAAGGTAGGACTGTTGATGGATAAGGAAGAGAAACCCAAGGTCAAGCGTGCTGTTTTGCATTTCGTCAATGATTCTGAAAAATATAACTCAGTCAAATTGAATCATGGTGCAACTATCATTGGTCGAGAAAAGGGGGATATAATCATCGACGACCTAGAGGTGTCTTCGACCCACTGTCAAATTCAATACGTCGATCAGTCCTACTTTATACTCGATATGAACAGTACGAATGGCACTTTTGTGAATGCGAAAAAAATACTCCGTCACAAACTTGAATCAGACGATAGGATCAGTATCGGGGGAACTTTTATCCTTTTCATCTTGGAGGATGAAGATAAAGTCAAAAAAATTCAAACTCTCGCTCAAGTGAAAATTTCATCTCCCCCCAAAAGCTCTTCAGACCGAATCGAAAAAACAAATATTATAAGTCTGTTTAGAGATGCCCAGTCTCGCAAGAAAGTCTGGCTCATGCTTGTCCAGGTTCGATACGGTGATGGGCAAGAGGAAACGCTACAGTTTACACAGTCTTCTTTGTATTTAGGTCGGAACTGTGAACAAGGAAAATTTCAACTGGATGAAAATCTGTCCCGACGTCACCTTTTGGTGAAAATCAACGAGTCAGGAGAAATTTTTGCTGAGGACTTGGGGTCGACCAACGGTTCTTTTCTTAATAAAAAGAAGATGGACCCCGGTGTCCATAAGATCATGCCAAGTGATTCGATTGAAATAGGGTCGTGTACGCTTCAGGTTCTGTCGATAGAGAAGGAAGAAAGCTGAGATTCTTTCCAGGGGGAACCAGCTGCCCAGTTTTCCCCCTGACCCCCCTACTTGCTAATATTTTGTATCTAAGAAACCGAGAGAGAGTCTCGGACTTGACCGTACTGTCCCCCCCACGCGTCTGTCATTTCGCCCCTGACTTTCCACAGATCTGGGAAGAAGGACATTTCGAGGCCCTTCCTCAGCAGTTCTGAGGAGCGTCCTTTGAGAGATGTCGCATTTGTGCCGATACTTCTACGCACCAATTGAAAGTGATGAAACCTAAACTTTACAAACAGCTCATCAAATTCAGCGAGAGCCTCAGCCACGACATAGGATTCACAATGGGTGTACTGATCGTGGTAGATATCTTTGACGGTGAGGCCTTTTGTTGTCAGATAGGACTTTTCGAAGCTCTGCCACAGGTGCCAGGGCATTTGGAGTAAAGTTCGAAAACCAGGAGATTCTTGTCCGCTGCCGTTACCCAATTGAAGACGTATTTCTTGGTAGGCTTTCGGAGACATAGTTTCGAGAAGGGCGACAGCTTCTGTCAGGCAGTGCTGAAGGGAGTGAACCCGTTTAAAAAGGGTCAAAACTTTTAAAGTGTGACCCTCGAGGAGCTGTTCGTCAATGTCCAGCAAAGTATAGGCGATCAGTTTCATCCAAAGTTCCTCGACCTGGTGGACAAGTTGAAACTGGAGCTCGTCAGCATTGCAGAGATCAGAGTAGGGTTTTTGGGCTGTCAGGAGCTGCTGTGTGTTGATGTAGAGCTCGTAGTCTAAGTTCCCTTCGCCTAACATCATCCCGTAGAAATACTTTCTATCCATGGTATAACCTTCCTGCTCACTCAAGCTTTTGGCCTACAGAGGGCGCTCCTCCTTAGGGATCCCTCTTGGTTTTGTGTAAGGAACAAGGACCTATGATCATTTCTCTTAGATGGCTAAACGACTATATCGATATCTCAGATTTGACCCCATCTGTTATCGCTGACACTCTTACCCAGCTAGGCCTTGAGGTTGAGGGCTTTAAGAGCTTTGAACCTTACGATAAAGGTCTTGTTCTAGCCTCTGTCGTTGAAGCTAAACGGCATCCCAATGCGGACACCCTCTCTCTTTGCCAGGTGGATGCAGGAACGGGTGGGCTCCTGTCTATCGTCTGTGGTGCCCATAATGTTCGAACTGGACTCCGTGTAGTCCTTGCTAGTGTGGGTTCGAAGCTACCTGATGGAACCCTCATTCAAAAAGCCAAGCTTCGAGGAGAGCTCTCCGAGGGGATGCTCTGCAGCGAACGAGAGCTGCAACTTTCAGATGACCACGCTGGGATTCTGGAACTCCCCTTGGACTTGCCGGTCGGGTCGCGTTTGTCCTCTTATATCGATAGGGCTGATACTGTCCTAGAACTTAAAATAACGCCGCAACGAGCTGATGCTTTGAGTTACTTAGGACTAGCACGAGAACTCTCTGCTAAACTTCATCGTCCCATCAAGACACCAAAAAAGCGGTCGAGACAAGCTCAAACGGAGTCTGAAGAAGGGGCGACATCAAGTATAATACTTGGAAATCAAAAGAAAATTTACCATGAAAAGGAAGGGGTAGCAAGAGACCTCGTCAAGCCGAATACCCAAGTTCTGAGTGAGAGTTCTGAGCTCTGTGGAAATTTTCTTGTCGTCTCTCTGACTGGTGTGCATGAGGCAACACAAAGCTCACCCATCTGGTTACGACAGCGACTCCTCGCCTCAGGGGTGAGACCTGTTCATTGGATCGTCGATATTAGCAATTATGTAATGCTGGAATATGGCCAGCCTACTCATGCTTATGATCAGGATAAACTTGTAGGCCAGACTTTAGGTCTGCGTCAGGTTAAAAAAGAGGGCGGAGGGCAGAGTTTTGAAGCTCTGGATGGCAAGACCTACTCCCTGCAGGAAGGGGACCTCGTGATTTGCGATGAGCAGGGGCCCGTTGCTCTTGCGGGCGTCATGGGGGGGGCTCGAGCTGAAGTGTGTGAAACAACGAAGGCCCTGCTGATAGAAATTGCTCAATTTCACCCTGTCTGGGTCAGAAAGGCAGCGAAGAGGCTGGCTCTGCACACAGAAGCTTCTCATCGCTTTGAACGGGGGGTTGATCCCGGTCTTTTTAAGGTGGTAGCTGATCGGATCGTCCAACTTATTCGAGAGGTTTCTGAGGACCTGCAGCACTCACCGCCTGGCGAATCTCTGTACTTTGAATTAAACGAGAAGATGCGAGCTTTTTCTCATCCCAAGAAGGTAAGTTTTCGCCTGTCCCGTCTTCGTAAAGTCTTAGCGATACCGACGGTGAGTCTCGAACTCTGCATGAGTCATCTTCAGCCGCTTGGATTTATCACTACGACGAATCTGCAGGGAGCAGAGGCTTCGACGCCGATCGAGCTTTTGGTTCCGAGTCATAGGCACGATATAGAGAGTGAAGCCGACATCATAGAGGAAGTGGGTAGGATGTTGGGCTATTCGAAGATCCCCTATGAAGTGCCTGAGGCGAGGGAAAGTTCCCTTGTGGAAGACCCCTATTTGAGTTTTCGATTTAAGTTAAAAACACAGCTTGCAACATTAGGTCTCAGCGAAGTTGTCAGTTATCCGTTCGTCGGAGCTCAGGAACTAGAACAGATACTTCTGCCCGCAACACACCCTCTGTATCCTCAAATTCGACTCCTCAATCCAATGAGTGCAGAGCAGAACTATCTGCGAGCTCTACTCCTGCCAAGTTTGCTCACTGTACTGAGTCGTAACCGGCATCGAGGGCAGCAAGGTGGAAGAATATTCGAGGTCGCTCGAGCGTTTCTCCCTCTTAAGTCAAGTGCTGATTTGGATAAGAAGTGGCTGTCTTTTCTTGAAGGTTCGCGACAGCTGAGTATAAAAGCTAGGGCAGAGAGTGGCAGAGCGCAGGAGAAGGAGATTCTTGGTTTGCTCCTCGATCAACCCTGGGGAGAGCGGACCTGGGATCATGGCGAAGCGGAAGCAAGTTTCTGGCATGCGAAGGAGATCTTGGTCTCTCTATTCTCTGCTTTTGGTTTCAAAGGGGCTGATTTGTTTTCTGAGGCTTCAGGGCTTCAGTTGCAAGGTGCCTCTGAGGCTGAACTGCCATTTTTGCATCCAGGGCGATCAGCTTTTCTGCTGACGGAGGCAGGCCTCTGCATAGCTTGGCTTGGCGAAATTCATCCTCGCGTTGCGGCCTCGTTTGGATTGGGAGAAAAAGTGCCTGTTGCCATGGAACTTAATCTTGAAGCTTTCTATCAAGTGCTCGAAGACTATATTCATAAGCAAAAGTTAGCGAGGGCCTCAGCTCCCCTGAGGTTCCCTGCCGCAAACAGAGATCTTGCTTTGCTTTTGGATGACAAGGTAAGTTACCAGAAATTCTCTGAAGCTATCTCCACTTTTCAAAAGAAGCATCTTCGTGATTTTCGCCTGTTTGATGTTTATACGGATGAAAAACTCGGTGACAACAAGAAGAGTTTTGCAGCTAGTTTTGTTTTTCAATCAGCAGAAAGAACTCTCACTGATGTAGAAGTTGCTGATGAACTTCAGAAGCTTCTTGATTATCTCAAATCTAGTTTGGGAGCTGAGCAAAGATAGTTTTTGTGAGGGGTCGCACCTCGTCATTGCGAGCGAAGCGAAGCAATCTCCATGCAAAGGCAAGATTGCTTCGTCGCCTACGGCTCCTCGCAATGACGAAATCGTAATATTTAGACAGGTTGGAGCGAAGTGAGAACGTCACCCCGAGCGAAGCTGTCTAAGTACTCATCGCAGAGCCTCGTCATTGCGAGCGAAACGAAGCAATCTCCATGCAAAGGCAAGATTGCTTCGTCGCCTACGGCTCCTCGCAATGACGAAATCGTAATATTTAGACAGGTTGGAGCGAAGTGAGAACGTCACCCCGAGCGAAGTCGAGGGGTATCGGACCATAACTATTTTCACTAAGAAAAAAGGCTTTTTTTACCAGTCTTTCTTGCAAGATTGAACTCAGTTCTGTATACCGGAGCTGGGTCTTTGAAATACTAGGAACCATTCCACAAGTCGTCTAGCTACGCTATTTTCGTCGCTGTGCGGCTCGCTCCTCAACGCCTTGCTAGACGACTTGTGGGATGGTTCCTAAATACCGCAAAAAGAGGTTCGTATGATAAAGGAAGTGACCGGAGATATATTACTGAGTAAGGCTGCAGCGATCGCTCATGGAGTTGCGCCGAATGATGATTTCAAGCAGGGTCTGGCTCTTTCTCTAAGAGAAAATTGGCCTTCCATGTACAAGGATTTTCGACATCATTATCACACAAGTCATCCTAAGCCGGGAAGTATTTGGAGCTGGAAGGGCCCAGCTTCTCCCATGATTGTCAATTTGTTCACTCAAGATCCCGCCCCAGATCACAACACACATCCTGGAAAAGCATCACTTGCACATGTAAATCATTCTCTGCATGCCCTTAAAAATGAACTGCTAGAGAAGCGACTTACTACACTTGCCCTGACAAAATTGGCTACAGGTGTGGGTGGTCTTAAGTGGGAAGATGTGAAGCCTCTAATTGATAAAGTTTTCTCTGGAACAGATCTTACTGTTTACGTTTACTCTCTTTACAAAAAAGGCGTCGCGGCAGAAGAGGTCTAAAAGAAGGTGGAGAAACCTAAAGAGGGGGAACGCCCTCTTTAGAAAGTCAATGCGAAGACTAAGTAGCCCAGATAGTTTGATAGCCCTGACTTTCAGGGGTTCTCTTTGGTTTGATGCAATATTTGATGAGCATTCGGTAGAGAATAGCGGTGGGGAGATAGATGGCTACGGAACCAAGCCCAAAGACAGCTCCTGAGATCATAAGATTGGTGAGAGAAAGTTTTTCATTCACAATTTGGTTGGAGTTGCTCCACACCCTCAGTACTAGCGGTACGTCCTCATGAAGAGTTGTGTTAGCCTCTTCACTTAAAGCTTGGAGTTGATCTTCGACTCCACGAATAGCCTGAACCAGATTTCTAAGAATAGTGGGGATGTCAGAACTTTGGGGCGTGGGGGATTGTGCTTGACTGATGCTAGATATACCGAAGAGGGAGAAGATCGCGAGCAGAATCGGTCTAAGGATCATAGCGGCCTCACTTTCCGATGCAAAAGGACTTGAAAATATGTTCTAGCACGTCATCGGTATCGATACGACCGATCAATGCAGTCAGCTGTTCTGCGGACTGCCTCAGCTCGTAGGCCAGGATCTCTTCGTAGGCTCCTTCTGCCCAAGACTTCTTGAAACTATCGAGAGACTGTAGAGCTTTTTTAACACCTTCGAAATGTCTCTCTAGACCTATAAAAAGATTCCCCTCTACTCGACTGGTTCGTTTTTCCACAGCACGAGCCAGTTCCTCTTTAAATGTCTCCAAACCCTGATCAGTATGGCAGGAGAGGCTTATCCAGTGCGGTGGTGTCGAAATTTGAGCTGGGAGAAGATCACTTTTTGTTAAAACTTTCAGGAAGCGCTCGCTATTGCTATCAGCACTGCTCAGGAAAGATGGCTCCGTGCTGGTCTCAGAGAGCGAGGATGAGCCGGCAGTTGTATTTTTTTTCTGAACGAGTTTTAACCAGGCAGAGAATTTTTGTTCGGCCTCTTCTGCTTGATCTGCAGGGACGAGGAACACAAGCAGGTCGGCTTTGTTTGCCAGTTCCAGACTTCTTTCGATACCCATTTTTTCAATGAGATCTTTACTGGAGCGGATCCCTGCGGTGTCAATCAGGCGAATCAATCGACCTTTGATCAGGCAAGACTCTTCTATGTAATCTCTCGTTGTACCGGGTATCTCGGTGACGAGAGAGCGTTCCATATTGAGCAGTCTATTGAGCATGGTGGACTTCCCTGCGTTGGGTTCTCCACACAGAACTACAGATAAGCCCTGGGCTGCTACTTTTCCATCTCGATAAGTATTTTTGAGAGCGATAAGTGAATTTTGGACGATCGCAACCTTGCCCATAATTTCCAAACGACCAAGCCGAGACGTTTCCTCTTCGTCCGGAAAATCAATGGCAGCTTCAAGCCAGGCGAGAGCTTCGATGAGCTGAGTGCTAAGTTCTGTCAAGGCCACCTTCAGTCGGCCAGACACCAGTTGCTTGGCTGCCAACCACTGCTGCTGTGAGGAGGAGTGGATGAGAGCCTGAACCCCCTCTGCTGTAGTGAGGTCCATTTTGCCGTTGAGAAAGGCCCTGCGCGTGAATTCTCCAGCCTCTGCCTGTCGGATGCCTATGGAGGAGAGAACACTTAACGCTTTTTCTACGACATAAGAGCTGCCATGAAAAGACAGCTCGACGCTGTCTTGCCCTGTGTAGGAGTGAGGTGTCTTGAAACAGACCACTACGATCTCATCTACGATAATTTCAGGTTCAGCTGGATCTACAAAATCCAGCAGACGGGCCTGCCCTGCTGGCCAGGATTGGCCAACGAGACTCAAACCCTTTTTCCGCAGGCATGTTCTCACGAGAGCATGACAAGTCTGGCCAGAAATCCGGAGGAGGGCTATGGCTGAGGGCAGGGCTCCAGTGGCCAGAGCAACGATGGGCTCTTCATCTCGTGTCATCGGCTCAGGCAGTTTCCTTGATGGGGAGGATCATAAGTTTGCGGTTGGGGCCGTTTCCGATGGACTTTGTATAGACTCGCTTATCCTTATCAAGGGCTGTATGGATAACTTTTCTGTCATAAGAACTGCGGTAGTTCAGTACGATCGGTTTTTTGTTTTGGGAAACTTGGCTGGAAAGATCTTTGGCCATGTCAATGAGTTCAATTTCGCGCTGTTGTCTGGACTTTCTCGAATCTACGAAAATACGAAATGGTAGATCCTGCTTATAGCCCTTTGGTTTTTTGCGAAGGAGGTGCTCTAAAGACTCAGCAAGTTTGGTGTTCTTCTGGATTTGAGAAGCCATGTAATCACTGTCAATGTCAAAGATCCAACGATCGCCATCTTCTTGGATGTGAACAGCGACTTCAGAGCCGACTATATGGGTGCAGAGGGATGTGCAGAATTCACGGAGTTCAGCTTGAACTTTTACGAGATCCTCTGCCGAAAAGTCGGAAAGAGCTTGTTTGGAGCTTTCGTCCTGTTCGGTCTCTCTCTTTCTAGGCCTGTTATCTCTGTTATCTCTGTTATCTCTGTTATCTCTGTTATCTCTGTTATCTCTGTTATCTCTGTTATCTCTGTTATCTCTGTTATCGTCTCGTGTTCGAGTGTCTTTTTTGTAGTTGTTTGATCCCTCATCTCTCCGAGGCGAGTGTGATCCACTTGAGCGAGGGGCGCTGCTACGTTGTGTGTTCTGTCTTGTCTGGCCAGCTTTCTTCTTCCATGCTTCTATGATGACCTTTTTGCCAAAAAAACCTAAAAAGCCTGGGTTTGTTGATATCACTTTATATTCGATATCTGATTGGGTGAGACCAAGCTTCCCAGCAGCTTTCACAAGAGCAAGCTCTAGGCTTCTCTCTTCAACTCGTAAACTCATTCTGACAGCTCCTTCTTGTCTAATTGTCGATTTCCAGCAGATGGCTTATTTCCCAAAACTGTACGTTCTCGAGTAACACGTCATCTGCGTCCTTGCCTTTATGGCAGCGCGTATGGTGGCGCGCGAGAGTCTAAGCTAAACGCTTATTCAACCAGCGTTGTTGGCCTATTGAGATGAGGGTATTTGTGAGCATATAGAGAACCATCCCGGCGGGGAGGGTGAGCATCATCCCTGTAAAAAGAATAGGCAACATCATCATTATACGCTCCTGGGTCTTATCCATGCCAGTCGTCGGGGTGAGTTTTTGCTGCAGGAACATGGTCACACCCAGAAGAAGAGGGGTCACAAAGTAAGGGTCAGCATGGGACAGGTCTGTGATCCAGCCGTAGAAGGGGGCCTGCCTCAATTCTATGGAGCTGGATAAGACTCTATAGAAGGCAAAGAACACAGGGATCTGCGGCAATATGGGCAGACAGCCTTTCATGGGGTTGATCTTGTGTAGGGACATAAAACGCATCATTTCCTGCTGCTGCATGCGAGTGTCGTCCTTGAACTTCTCCTTGATGCGATTGATCTCTGGTTGGAACTGTTTCATCTTGTGCATGGAAACAGCCGCCTGGCGTGTTAGGGGGTAGAAAGCAAGTTTGAGCAGGGCGGTGAGCAGAATAATGGCTATGCCCCAATTCTGTACCCAGCTGAAGATGAATCTAAGGATAGCCATGAGGGGATGAGAGATGGCTCCAAAGAAGCCGAGGTCCAGAGTCTCGTCCAAACGAGGGTCAAAGGTGCCGAAATATTCTGTCGACTTAGGTCCAAACCAAGCTTTGTAAGTGGCAACAATGAGTTCTCCTGGTTGCACCATGCCTTGCTCATGGGTTCTGATGAAGGAGAATTGGCAAGCATCTTCTTTTTGGCCAGTTTTTAGCACTTTTAGGGAGCCTTTCTTGCTTTCAGGAAGAAGAGCAGCCAGGAAGTAGGGCTTATCAAAACCTATGAAATCGAGATCGAAGTTGTGCCCGGCAGCGACATTCTTCTTGCTAGGGTCTTTGCATAATTCTTCTGCATCGTGTCGTTCCATTTTGCCGGAGAGGGATAGCAGTAACGCATTGTGAGGGCTTGGATTTCCTGGGATGAACCAAGGTCCTTTGTGAGATTCTGCCCGAGGAACAAACTCCTCCATAAGAAGCCCAGCAAGCAGCTCTCTAGGCTCTGAACTTATATTTTGCCAAGTAAAGAGAATTTGTGCCCCGTAGCCTTCGTCCAGCGATATAGACTGACTTAACTTCCACGGGCCTTCTTCGCGAGTAAACGTCAGCGCCTTTTCCGTACGATTGGCTTCAAAGCCACCTTCATAAGGTTTCACGGAAGTTCCCGGGTCAGAGCTCAGCGTCTGAATATACAGCGGGTATGAGGAGAGAAGGTCAAGGGGTTCTTTAGAGTCACTAGCATGGAATTTTTTAAGAAGTAGTTGCTCGATAGCTGCATTTTTTTGGTTAAAAACATAGGAAACGAGATCGTTTTCTAAACGTAGTTCGGCCGAGCTTAGTTGCTTATAGCTTTTTTTCTCCTCAAGTGGAGAAGGCCCAGCTAATTGGTTAGGGGACTGGGCTAGGACAGCTTCGGCCTGGGTTGTGTTGGGGGAGCTTGTGCTAGCGCTGTGCTGAGCTTGTTTTTGATATCTGTTGGGGTACTTCTGATTGAGATAATATTCGTAACCTATGAAGGCTAAGAAAGAAACAATGATCAACGAAATGGTTTGTCTATCAAGATTCACGGCTCGTCCACTCCACCAGGGTGTAAGGGGTTACATTTGACTAGTCTCCAGAGAACCTTCCTCATAGCACAGAAAAGACTGTATTGCTTAAAGCAAATGAGGGCGTACTCGGAACAGGTCGGATAAAAGCGACAGCGAGGCCCGATCAGAGGGGAAAGGAATCTCTGATAGGCCCTAATAAGACAGATGAAAGATTCATTGATTTTACGCATGAGATTCCCTGACCGCCAATGTCATTCGGTTAAGGTTCGATACCCCTCGACTTCGCTCCAAGCTGTCTCATTATTATGATTTCGTCATTGCGAGGAGCTTTAGGCGACGAAGCAATCTTGTCTTTAACATGGAGATTGCTTCGCTGCGCTCGCAATGACGAGGTCTGCCATATTTCGTCATTACGAGGAGCTTTAGGCGACGAAGCAATCTTGTCTTTAACATGGAGATCGCTTCGCTGCGCTCGCAATGACGAGGTCTGCCATGAATATTTAGACAGAGCTGACGTTCTCCCAACTTATTAAAGCCCCGTCATACCTCGAGCCCATTCGACTTCGCTCAGGGCAGGCTCCGTCGAGAGGTGTCGAGTTAAAAAAGAGCAGACGATTTAGCAATTCTGCCTAACCGAATGAAATTGGCGGTCAGGGGATCTCATATGTAACATCGATTCACTCACGCGCGGAGGAGCTTTCGCTCAAGAAGGCAATAGTCTCACGGAGGTCGGCACTATGTTTGACGTCACACTCTTTGGGAATCCATCTCTTAGCGAGTCCATAGAGAACACTGCCGGGACCCACTTCGACCAGCGTCTGGACCTGTTGGGCGAGAGCTGTTTCGGTACACTTGGTCCACAGAACAGGGCTATCGATCTGTCTGACCAAGTAGGAGGGCTCGTAAGGATCGGCGAGCTCGCCTGTTATGTTGGCGATGATTGGATGAGCGCTGTTGACAAATTTTGTCTGTTCAATAAGAGGCCGCATCTTTTCGCGAGCAGGCCTCATGAGAGAGGAGTGGAATGGAGCGCTTACAGGCAACATGACGCTCTGAACTCTTTCTCCGGATAGGGTGGCACAGACGCTCTCAACCGCTTCCTTGTGACCTGAGATGATTCTTTGCTTAGGGCTGTTGAAATTGACGACTTCGACAACTTGCTCTAACTCAGAAGATATTTTTGAGCACAAAGCTATGAGCTTGTCCTCTTCATAGCGGAGTACAGCAGCCATGGCTCCAAGCCCTGGAGGAACAGCTTCCTGCATAGCCTGTCCACGAGCGTAGACGAGGGTAGCAGCGTCCGTAAGAGAGAGCCGTTCTGCAGCGACGAGAGCGCTGTACTCTCCCAGGGAATGCCCCATAAAAAAAGACGGGGAAAAACCCGCCTCTTTTTTTAGAACACGCCAAATAGCGACGCTTACCGCCAAGATACACGGCTGCTGATGAGCTGTCAGTCTTAGCTCCTCTTCAGGACCTTCATGACACAGTTTTCGAATTTTCAGATGAGTGCTGTCTTCTACTTCTTCAAAGGTACGGCTCATGGATGGGAACTGTTCGAGAACCTCTTTCGCCATCCCAATACTTTGTGAACCCTGCCCTGGAAACATCGCCAGCGTGGTTCTCATATTTATGTCTCTGTTGAGCTATTATTTTGGAAATCTTGGTCGGCAGAGCTATTTTTGGATCTCGGTGTGAAGACTTGACGTCCTCGGTACTGGCCACAAGCCGAGCAAACGCAGTGAGGCTTCTTTGCTTCCATGCAAGCAGGGCAGAAAGAAAGAGCTGGCGCTTTTAGAGCGTGGTGTGAACGCCTCATATCTCTTTTCGAGGCGGATGTACGGTGCTTAGGAACTGGCATAGGATCGAACTCCCTTTAAACATGGCGTAAACTGCTTGAATACCTTCTAAGTGGCGGCAAAGTCAACTGCATAGATCATGATGCCCTAGGGCTGTGTCGGGCTAGAAAATGTAAAAACGACTAACATTTTGACTTTAAAGGTTATTTATAATATTTATTCTAAATACCCTACTGATCTAAATACCTCGCTGGAGTGGCATTTATGCCGAAATTGAACTTTATCCTGTTCTACGCTTGGTTTGTCAGCTGTGTCGCAGGGGGGCAGGACTTGCAGGCGGCGGTTTCCAGTCGTTCCATCCATATGAGATCTTCTTTCTGGAGAATGCAGCACTCAAGCCCTACTAGCCCTACGAGCTTTGGTGTGGAGGCTAAGTCGCGGATTTCAGGGCTGGAGGCTCCAGCCGACCTTCTTCCTCTTTGGAAATCACCTTCTCCCCGACTGCGTTCCCCTGTCTTGAAGCGTTTCAGTCTCCTATTCCCGCTGGTTTTTACTGCCGCTTTGGCGAATCTTTACCACCTACTCTACGTGTCTTTTTCCCACGAAATTTCACCGATCCGAACTTCTGCACCAGGAAAGCCTATTCGAGTTCTGCATGCTGCTCTTGAGTTTCATCAGGCTTCTGTTGGAGGCATTGGATCCGTTACCAAAACTTTGCTACCTGCTCTTCATGAACATGAGGCAAATCTTGTGGAGGGAGGAGAGGGCAGGGCTATCGAAGCTAGTCTTATTCTTCCTGCTTTTAGTTTTTTGAGATTTGAGGGTAATACAGTTTCCAAGGTGATGACGGTTCGTCATCTTTTTAGAAAAAAATGGGTGGAAAGTTCTATCTTAAAAGTTTCCTCTCAGGAAGAAACCTTAGGTGTCCCACTTTTTCTGATAAGTCCAGGTCTGGGATTTGAGGATATTTTTGATATCTCTGGACCGACAAAGCTCTACTCGGAGTCTACCCATTACCAGCCCATAGAACGTTGGTTTTATTTTGACACAGCTCTAGCGTCTTTTATCAGTCAGTATAGACATGAAGGAGATGTGGCTGCGTTTGATATTCTTCATCTTCATAGTTATCATACAGCGGCAACTGTTCTTTACTTGGACTACTACACCAGCCTGCGTGGTGGTCGGCAGCAGCCTTTCGCACGTCCTAAGACGATCTTTCACATGCACAGTCTCAGCTTTGATCAAGGTTGGGTTAAGAAGAATCTGTTAGAGGAGACGGGACTTGGCAGTGACGATGAATGGGAAAACCTTACTCCCCAGATTATGGATCATGTCGACCATATCTTGACTGTCTCACAAGGTGTTTTGCAGCAGGGGCTGTCGGATGAGTATGCTGAGCATTTTGGGCTGAGTTCCTCCTTTCGGGAGGCGCAGCGGCAGAAAAAGCTGCATGCGATTTTTAATGGTATCAATACGAATCATTGGGACCCGAGCAAAGAAGGTCTTTTGCTCGGTAAGAATCAGGAGGATTTTCGTTTTTCCGAGGAGAACATAGGACGCGGTAAGCAATCTATCAAATTATACCTGCATAAATTGGGATATTTGAGCAGTCCTAACTCTGTTCTCTTTACCTTTGTGGGTCGCTTCTCTGATGAGAAAGGTATAGATCTCTTGTCGGGCGCTACCAAAAAAATTATCTCCCAAGGGGGGGCTGTCGCGATTCTAGGAGAGTACACCAAAAGTTTACAGGCTACAGAATTTATACATGATTTAAAAGAAAAAGCCGAAGGTGAGTTCTTAGGGAAACTCATTCTTCTTGACTCTTGGGAGAGTCAGAAGAAAGACCGTCTTGGTTTACTGGTGCGAGCCGCTACAGACTTCTCGCTGGTCCCTTCTTATGAAGAGTCTTGTGGCTTGGTTCCTATCGAACTCTTCTGCTTCGGTGCTTTCAGTATAGCATCAAAAATAGGTGGCTTGCAGGACTCAATCATCTCTACAGATTTGGATGAGGATGACCCCAAAAAATTTTTTAATGGGTTTAACTTTGCGGTTAGGGACTCGGAGGATTTCTACTGGGCGATCGACCAGGCTTTTCGACTGGCGAAAGAGTTTCCTACGGAGTTCAGTGTGCATCGAGCAGAACTTATGAGAAGGGCAAAAAACTTCGACTGGCTTGCAAAAAATGGCTCGATCGATAAACTGATTTTTCTTTATCGGAATATAGCATTGGAGGCCGATCGTGAGTCTTTTTAACAAGGGAGTACCCCGAGTGAGCCTATCTAAATCTAAGTTTATCCAGAGGCTCCTAGCAGCTCTCTGGATCGCCATACTTTTCTCAAGTCCTTGCTTCAGTCATCCTCGGCATTTTTCAGATCGGTTATGGCAAGCTGTGTGGAAGGGGGACTTAGAAAGCGTCCATCTTCTGCCTGAAGAGTTTTTTACCCACCAAGATCAGTACAAAGATGAGGAGGGGTGTACTCCCCTTTTTGTGAGTCTGAGAAATAAGCATATTGATTTTGCTAAGTTCTTACTTCAAAAGGGAGCTCGAACGGATCTTGAGTCGAAACGAGGGGATACCGCTCTTATCTTAGCTATTCATTCCGGGCTGCTCGATGGAGAGCTTTTAAGTAGGATTCTCAACGCGGGTGCTAGTCTTGAGCATGTTCACCAAGAAACAGGTATGACCGCTGCTATGTATGCTGTGTCTGGGTCGCAGCTGTCCGCGTTGAAAATACTATCCGATTTTGGTGTGTCCCTGGACAGGAAGAATCTTAAAAATCAAAAAACGGTGTTCGACTATGTACGGGCTGGAGATCGTAGGACTCTAGCTTATTTGATGAAGTCCAGACGAGTTCTTTCAAAGATGATAGGGCGTCATGACTATCACTTTTTATATGACGCTTTAGGCTTTCCCAAAAAAATTAGCTTTGGACCAGAGAGTGTTTCTTATTTTGTTAAGGATGTGACAGGACAGATTAAGATAGCCAAGTTTTTCTATGATCTTGAGTTGTATAATAAAAAAAACATCTTAGAACCAGCCAAAGCTTTTCATTTTGAATCCTATGCTTTCATAAAGAAATGGAAGACCTGGTTTGATAATAATTTAGATGTAAAACTTTACGAGAGCTTTCATATCAAAGATTATGTGGAGGGAAAAACGTTGGCTCATTGGATGAGTGGTGTCGATGTTCCTTACTTGTTTTCTGCCCCATCAGAAGATGCAGAACAGATGAGACTGGCTCTTAAAAATCTTCTGAAGAAGATGATAAGAGATGGAGATGGGTTTGTACAAAACATGCAGAGTACCCATTTGATTTTTAATGAAGTGGAAAAAAAATGGGTACTTATCGATGGTGGTCCGACGGTCGCTTGCTATGTCGAAAGAGAACATATGTGGGTCTGGTCGGAGTACTGTCCTTCGACTATTGTGCAGAAAAAAACTGCGCTGTGGGGAGCTTTGAAAAACTATGCCGTTGGATCTTCGGTTAATATCGATAAGAGGGATGCTATCAATTTTGGGAACTGGCTCAAAGATCGCATCCACAATGGGAAAATGCTCCCTATTCAAGCTGAAAGTAAGAAAGCTCTTCTCGAACTGTTTCAGCGCTATGAGTAGGCAGGGGCTGTCAGATACCCCTCGACTCCATGTCTAAGTATTCCGATTTCGGCATTGCGAGGAGCCGTAGGCGACGAAGCAATCTTGCATTTACACGGAGATAAGGAGATCCCCAGTCATGTCGTTTATAACCAACATGTTTACAATTGTAGGTGCTCAACACCGAACTGGTCGTCTTTTGCTCTTTTGTTTAGTCCTCTTGACAGGGGCATGCAAACCACCTGCGATAAAGAAGGTCATGAGGGGGGAGAGAATTAGTGAGATGAGTACTGCCGGGCCTTCTCTAAGTCTGGCTGCGGTGGATGGAGATTTCAGGGCTCCGTTTGTTCCTGAGAGCCTCTTGAATTTACGATCCAGTTCTACCATGGTAGGGACGCAGACCAACTGGTCTTTTGCTGTGGCAAATGACTCATTAACCTTTAAGATCACCCCTTCTTCTACCTATCCCCAGATTTTTCAAATGGAAAGACAGTTAAAAACCCAGACGACTACTGGGTCTAGCACGACGACGGGCTACGAAGGGCCTAGGGGATTTTTGAATCTGACTTGTGCAGCTGCTCCAGGTGCTAGCACAGGTGCTGGTTCTTCGGATGCCAGTATTCCCATTGCTGCACCTTATGCAGACTCTGCAGAGTTTTTTTACCAGGCAGCTGTGCCGGTCCTGTCAACGTGCAATTTTGTATGCACAATAAATGCTACATAAAGGGACATGAAGAGGATAAAGACTGCGTTCCTAAGTTCTGTGGGCCGGTCAGTACGTTTACGGTAGGCCAGCGGAGCGCGATTCCCAATCAGATAAGAGATTGCATACAAACAAACCAGGCGCTCGATCAGCAGTACCTCGGCTATGCAATTGAGATGATTCGACTGAGTCTAGACCAGTTGGCAGTTCTTAAGGTGACGAAGGACGAGATAGACGAGTTGAAGGCGTTAGCGGATAAGGACCTGAAGGACGAGGATAAGGTCAAGAAGGCGATTGTGAACGTAGCTAGTCACGAACCTGAGACGCTGGCTGACTTGCTTCAAACGAATAGAGAAGCTTTTGCAGCTGTTCTCGCAGAAGTCTCTAAAAGTTCATCTGTGAAGCCTAATCCAACACCAGAAGGTTCAGGTGAGGAAACGAAGTCAGCAGGTCTGGGTTTTACTGATACACTACCTCCCCCATATTCAGGGCAGACAAACAGCTCAGCTGTTTCAATATATTCAGGGCAGACAAACAGCTCAGCTGTTTCAACGAACTCAGCTGTCTCCAAGGCTGTTGGTTCACCGGCACCCGTCTCCCTTTCCCGTATTATAGGAACTGCTGGTATCGTAATTGCGGTCCTCGGAGTAACTGCTGCGGCTGGGGCAATAGGAGGTATTGCTTATTGGTCTCACGGATTACAGAAACAGAGCGTGGAAATTAAAGAGAAGCTAAGGCTTGGTAAATCAAGGTTGAGTATAGCAGTAAAAGATGAAGAATATCGAAAAAAATATGGTGAATTTGAGGAAAAACTGGAGTCGGGGTTGCGAACAGCAGTGAGGAATCAAGTCAATTCAGACTTAGAAGCGAAGTTTGCAGCTGAGGGAGGAGTTACTCGTCCAGCAAACCTTGAGAGTATAGCTCAGGGGGAGGCAGAGCTAAGGTATAAGGAACTAAAACAAAAGTATAATAATGCAGATGTGAATTTTGAGGAATTTACGGATAACCTGAAAGCAAACGGGGTATCGGGAGAGCTTAATACAACATTGCAGAATCGCCGCGCCAGTGAAATTGTAAATATAGGAGGGCAAAAAGAAAATATCGCTGAGAGCGAGGGAAGATTGAGAAGCATAGAACAAGGTAAGATGAGGGCGGGACTTGGAATCGGAGGAGCCATAGCTGGAGGAGTTATTCTCGCCGCGGCTGGAGCTACCCTCGCCTATTTCGGATCCACGAATGCATTTGGCCTGGCGGGTGATGAGTATGATTCGAAGTTGAACGCAGTGTGGGAGAAGGTTCAGGCTTTGAAAGCAAAACAGATTTGCTTAGCGCTACCCGCCCCTGCCGGAGACCCTAGCGGCAAGTAAGAACTTGTTCCATAAGTATTCGTCATAGTTGCACGAGACCCCCTGACCGCCTAACGGCCTCGTTCCTCGGCCTTCGGCGTGGGGATGACGGTGACACTGAATCAGGGATATAGGGGGGAGAATCTTAAAGAGGGGGGAACGCCCTCTTTAGAAAAAAGACTACTATTCAATTCCAGAGAGGACGAAGCTTTGTCCGTCGGTGTTTATTCTTCCTAAAATAAAGAGGTCTGTGCTTTTCTCGACGAGGGGAGCTTCGTAGGCTGCTTTAAAAAAAGTGATTTTCAAGCCAAAATTCTTGTTGTCGTACATGGTGAGTTGGCACTTCACTTCACAGTTCTCCAGGGAGGACAGGGAAAAGTGAAGGGGGCCAATTTTGATCTTCTCCCCTTTGAAATTTTGCGCCATTTTTATGCTGGGAATAGCCCCGAGCCCCCTTTCCATCTTTGCTTTCTTGGGGACCTCCTTCGGTGGGGGCTTTTTGGCAGACGGGTGCTTGTTCTCCGTTGCGCTGGTCTTGGAGCTGTCTTCGAGGGGCATCGGAGTTTCTAGTAGTCGAAGCGGAACAGGAGCTGGTTCCGGTTTCATCTTCCCCATCTCAGGCCAAGCTGTTGGGAGTGGTGCTTTCATCAGTTCTGGGGGGCGAACGAGGCTTATCTTTTCCTCCGACTTTTTAGCCGGGCTGGAAAAAGGCCAGGGCTTTGCCTTATTTTTTGTGAAAAAATTAGAATAGTGAATCAGGAAGCCGGAGAGGGTCAGTGCTACAAACAGCCCCCCCAGTAGGAAAAACCAGGGAGACGTCGGTGCAGGGGGTTTCACCAGGGATTGAACTCTCCTCTGCATGTCGGCGTGGTTTGCTCGTGGCGCTGCGACTTTTGTGGCGATCTGATCACTGGCTATGGTGCTGTCTTCCCGGTGTATGACAAGAGTCGGCTGGCCCTGGGAGCCCAGGCTGAGGAGTTCAACGTAAGCGTCTTTTATAGAAGGATTCGAGTCTGGAATCGGTGGAAAAAGAGCATCAACCTCGATAAGGGGAAGAATCTTGCCGCTGTGCTCATCCCGGCTTGGATCGGTGGGGAGAACCTTGCCGTTTAGCAAAGCCTCTCGAAGGGTCTGCCTGTCCCAGGGACCTAGGATTTGCCCGCCTGATTGAATGCGCCAGTTCATCTCTATTCTATCCATTCCTTTTTTCTAAAGAGGGCGTTCCCCCCTCTTTAGGATTCTCCCCCCTCTTATAAAGAGGGTTTTTGGGATTGCCTCCCCAACGTTTTACAAGTACATTATCGGATCCTTGCCGGCAGCTAGGTAGGTGAAGTATGCCTACTGGCCCTGTGTGGGACTTGGGGAGAATTTACTCCCGATGAAGCAAGCCCTTACTCGAAAAGGTGTGCAGACTCCAGGTGGAGATCTGTATTCAAGGGCTGATGCGAACTTTTTCACAAAGATTGAGGTACCAATGACCGCTACGACGAACACAGTTGTCCCGATGAAAGAATTGCTAGAAGCAGGAGCTCACTACGGCCATCAATGTCGCCGTTGGAACCCCAAGATGAAGCCCTACATTTACGGGGCTCGGAATGGGGTTCATATCATCGACCTCCAAAAAACTGTCCGATACTTGAAAAAAGCTTATGACTTTGTCGATCAAGTGACATCTCGTGGTGGCCAGATCCTTTTTGTAGGCACTAAAAAACAAGCTCAAGAAATGGTGGCGGAAGAAGCTAGACGTTGTGGCATGTTCTTCATCAACGCCCGCTGGCTCGGGGGTACGCTCACCAACTACAATACCATTCGTCAAAGTGTTCACCGTCTTCGACGGATTGAGAAGATGGCTACGGACGGGACTTTCAAGAAGCTACCAAAGAAGGAAGTTCTCAACATGGAACGCCTCCGCTTGAAACTGGAAGCGAACCTTGGCGGGATTAAAGATATGCCTGGCATGCCGAAGGCGATCTTTATCTGTGACGCTCAAAAAGAGCACATTGCGATCAAAGAAGCTCAAAAACTTGGGATTCCGATTGTCGCCATCACAGATACAAACGCAGATCCAACCGGTATCGATCACATCATACCTGGTAACGACGACAGTTTGAAATCTCTGCAGATCTTTATCCGAACGATCGCAGACGCCTGTATCTCTGGTCGTAGCCGCTTTAAAGCAAGCTCTTTTGAAGATCAAATGGAGAAGCCTGTCTACAATGCTAAGGCAGAAGAAGGCACGATTTTTGATAAAGAAGGTCACTCTGTGAAAGTGATCAAGAAGAAATCAGAAGCCAAGGCTGTAACTGCGGATGAATCTGGTGACTTATCCGACGATGCAGATGAGGAGTAAAAATAAGTATGAATATCTCAGCACAGCAAGTTAAAAAACTTCGTGATGCCACCGGCGTGGGAATGATGGAGTGCAAGCAAGCTCTTACAGAAAACCAAGGGGATATGGATAAAGCCATCCTCTGGCTTCGTGAGAGAGGGATGTCTCGGGCTGCAAAGAAAGCTGGAAGAACAGCAGCTGAAGGTATGGTTGAGTTCGCCGTCAGTGCGGACGGGAAAGAAGCCGTTATCCTTGAGTTGAACTGCGAAACCGATTTTGCTAGCAAAAATGAGGCATTTCGGTTGCTCGCCAAAGAAGCCGCTCTCGCTGCTCTCAAAAATAAAAGTGCAGACCTCGAGTCTGTAAAAAACCTCTCATTGGGGTCGGATACCTTCAACGGCAAGTTGACTCAACTGATCACTCAGGTTGGTGAAAACATGAACCTGAGAAGGGTTCAGTATGTCCACGTAAAAGATGGGTATATTGGATCGTACAACCACATGCACGGCAAAATCGGCGTGCTGGTCGTGTTCAATGGGGAAGTTAACGAGAAGCTCAAGACAGCTGCTGTCGACGTTTCTATGCACATAGCCGCTTCTTCTCCACGCTTTTTGCGAAGAGAGGAGGTCAGTCCTCTTGAGTTTGAGCAGGAACAGGCTTTGGCTCGCAAGAAGCTGATGGAAGAGCAAAGTAAGAAGCCACCCGAAATGTTGGAAAAAATCTTGGTCGGTCAGATGTCTAAGTTTTTTGGTGAAGTTTGTCTCCTCGAGCAACCTTTCGTTAAAGAACCAAAAATGTCGGTTGCTGAGTATTTGAGACAAAGTGAAGTTAAAGCTCAGCCCTCTTCTTTTGTTCGATACCAACTCGGAGATGGGATTGAAGTGAAAGAAGAAAACTTTGCTGACGAAGTTGCTGCTCAAGTAAAAAAGTCTCTCTAATAGAGAGCCGGGAACGAAGGCTCCGCCGTCATCTCCAGCCAGCTGTCTCGGTGTAAAGACAAGATTGCTTTGTCGCCTCCGGCTCCTCGCAATGACGAAATCAGAGTATTTAGGCAGCTTGGAGCATAGTTGAGAGATCTCGAAGATAGCTCGACGTTGTCGGCTAGACGGTATGTCCTGAGTAAATATAGAGGGTTCCATGTAAGCTACATGGAACCCTCTATAAGCTTGAGGAATACTCTTGTGAATGCCATGATAAGCGGGTCTTACCCTCTAACCGGTGCGGTCCCCAGGAAGGATGAGCCATGAACACCATCAAGAAGTCTTCTCGCATACTCTTAAAGCTCTCTGGAGAGATGCTTGGGGGTGATGAACAAGCTGGTTTCAGCACGGAGGCTCTTGAGCTGGTTGCTCATGAAATTGCCGATATGCATCACCATAAAAAGCAGGTGGCTGTCGTTGTGGGTGGTGGCAACATCTTCCGTGGATCTTTGGCGGGCAACTTAGGGATGGAGCGAGCGGCTGCAGATTATATGGGTATGCTAGCCACCTGTATCAATGGCCTAGCCCTTCAGGGTATCTTAGAAAGCCGCCATCAGGTTTCAACTCGCGTCATGACGGCTGTACACATGCCCGAATTGGCAGAGCCATATATTCGGCGAAAGGCTATTAAGCATCTCGAGGCTGGTAGGGTTGTGGTGTTTGCGGGGGGTACGGGGAATCCGTTCTTCACAACCGACACAGCCGCAAGCCTAAGGGCTCTCGAAACGAACTGCGAGATCATCCTAAAGGCTACGAAAGTCGATGGTATTTATACGAGCGATCCAAAGAAAGACCCGACTGCAGAAAAATTTCAGTCTCTCACTTATATTGAAGTGATTTCAAAAAATTTAAAAGTTATGGATGCTACAGCGATTACGATGTGTATGGAAGCAGGGCTCCCGATTAAAGTCTTCAAAATGGATGAGGAAGGCTGTGTCTTGAGAGCTCTTACCGATCCAGCCATTGGAACCCTTGTCCGATAAGGAGCTTTTTATGAATCCTGCCCTAGAAGCCTGTGAAGCGGGGATGAAGAAGTCCCTTGAGTCTCTTGATAGAGATTTTTCCCGTGTGAGAACTGGTCGAGCTTCTCTCACTTTATTAGACGGGATTAAGGTGAACTACTATGGTACACCAACCCTGCTCAATCAAGTAGCTTCCCTTTCAACACCCGATGCTCGTACGATCGTGATTGCCCCTTTTGAAAAGAAGTTGCTTCAGGAGATAGAAAAATCGATTCAGCTGGCTGATATAGGGATACAGCCCACAAACGATGGTCACGTTGTCCGCCTTCCTATCGTTCCTCTTAACGAAGAAAAGAGGAAGGAGATTGCTAAGAACGTGGCGAAGTTGGGTGAAGAAGCTAAAGTTCTCGTGCGTAAAGTCAGACAAGACACGAATCAAAAGATCAAGAAGGACGAGAAGGATAAGAAGATACCCGAAGATGAGAGCAACTTACTTCAAAAAGAGGTTCAAAATCTGACAGACCGGTATACAAAACTCGTCGATGAAAAAACTGAGAAAAAGCGGAAAGAGGTCATGACGATTTAGCTCATGCCGCCCCGACTTCGCTCGGGGTGATGAGTGATGTTCACAGTTCGAGGTTGACCTACTTTGCAGCTATTAGAAGTCCCAGATATGATTTTTTATGGTGGAACCTTTGACCCTCCTCATCTTGGTCATAGGGACTGTGTGGAGCTTGCCCATTCTACTTTTCCAGATAGCTCAATGGTCATTCTCCCTACCTGCGAATCCCCGACGCCAAAGGGTTTTGGATGCAAGAGGCCACAGGCTGATTTTGATCACAGGGTCGCCATGTGCCGTCTTAACTTTGAAAGTCTTGGCATTAAGAACCTTTCCTTTGACCTCATAGAAAGGCATTTGAGCAAACCGAATTACACAGCTCAAACATTAGACGCACTTTCAAAGTCCTATCCCAAGAAAAAGCTCAGCTTTATGTTGGGTCAAGATCAGGTGGAGAATTTCCACCTCTGGCATAATCCTACGTTGATTCTGCAGACCTGTTCGCTGCTGATCTGTCGACGTTTCTCTCTCGATAAGAATGCTCATGTGGAGGTGGATCTTCCGTCCTGTGTAGAAGGCATGCTGGAGAGACTGCATCTAAAACTGACTTGGAATTCTGCAGGGAGTGCCTTTATTCCTCAGACAGGCAGTTCTGTTTTTCTCCTTGACCGAGAGACCAGTCCAGCAGCTAGTCGTGTCATCCGAACCAAACTTCAGCAAGGCCTTCCCATACCTGAAGAGTGGCTTCATCCATTGGTTGCAGCTTATATCAGAAAAAACAAGCTTTATAAGGCGGCGGCTTCCTAGCTGATTCTTCTAAAGAGCAATATGTTTGCCTGTAAAGTGAGCTCCATTCCCAATAGAATGAAGGCCTCTACGATAAGACCTCTATAGAGTCTCTCAGTTTCTATCCCCAATTAAAAAAACAATATTGTTTTTGAAAAACAATTATTGGACAATAGATTCAGAATTTAAGGCTGAAATTTAAAACGAGAAACGTAAGCTAAAAGATAAAGCTAAAAAGTTTCTCAAAGAGTGTCAGAACGGAGTGGCTTTAGGCTTCTTAGAAGTCTGTGCCGTACTGGTGCTCATCAGGAGGTCGTATGAGATTGGCTATGCGTTTGCTTGGCTGTTTTCTTGTGTCCGCCTCTATTAGTGCTGCAGCACAAGCTCAGCAGGTGATCGAGTGGAACTACAATGGGCAAGCTATTGCTTCAGGATCTGGCTGTACGGCGGCGGATACGCACTTCATCAGTGCAGGCAATGAAATGTCTGTCATCTTCTCTCAACTGGGTGTCAGTCTGACTGGTGTTGCTGATGGTGCTCGAGTTGCGAAAAAAACATGTCGCATTATCATCCCCACTAGAGTTCGTACAGGCTATTACATAGGTGTACTCCAGCAAAGCCTTACCTATGGGTATGAGAGAACAAGTGGAACCGAAGGGACTGTGTCAGCTGTCTCTGAGTTCTATAACCAGGCTGCAGGGACCTTGCAAAGAGCAATTCCTACACCCGGTCTAAACACCTGGTCTGTACCCTCAGCTCAGGCTGCTGCTAGTAGCACCTGGAGGGTTCTCCCCAACTGGTGTCTCCGTAGTGATTACGTTGGCAACTTCAAGTCTAACCTAACTGTCAACGGCTATCGAACAGCAACAAACCAAGATATTGTCATCCAAATCGATGGACAAGATATACGATTTGATGCAGCTGGACAGGCTGCTCTTTGTCCTAGATAGTTTTTTCCTTTTCTCAGGGGAACCAGCTGCCCCCTCCGGTACTGAAGTTTCCCCTGCCCCCTCCTTGCTAGGGGCTTTTAGAGGTTTGATGGGGACCAGCTGCCCCTCCGGTACTGAAGTTTCCCCTAACCCCTCCTTGCTAGGGGCTTTTAGAGGTTTGATGGGGACCAGCTGCCCCTCCGGTACTGAAGTTTCCCCTGCCCCCTCCTTGCTAGGGGCTTTTAGAGGTTTGATGGGGACCAGCTGCCCCTCCGGTACTGAAGTTTCCCCTAACCCCTCCTTGCTAGGGGATTTTAGAGGAGTGAGAATCTTGCTAACGACCATCGTTTCTTTTCTTGTGTTGTCTTTAGCAGGATTTGCCATGGGTGCTCCTGCTTCAGATCCAACCCTCAATCTTGATAAATGGATAGCAGCTGGTTCTGGGTGTAGCGAATACAAAGAAGATAAAGAGGGACATTTTCAGGGGATTCGTTTGGCCTCTCGTGAGCTAGATGCTGCTAATCCTATGATTCATAAATTTACCTTTTCCATGGATTCCTACATGCTCTTAGGGAATTCTCCCATCCATAAGAATAGAGCAAGTTTTGCAAGAGAGTGCTCGATTCGACTAGCTCTACGTCCTTCTCCAGGCTATCGGATCAAAGATCTCACGATGCAGACAGAACTCTCCCTGCACAAGAGCAAGGGGGTAAGTGCAGAGCTTCACTCCAGGCTGATGACAGGTACAGGTATACTTGCTCAGTGGGGGAAAATTTACCCAGAAAAAGAGAATATTTTGAGTAGGAAGCTTCCACTTCTCCTTTCTACAGATGAGAAGGGCAAACAGATCTTGAGTCAAGAAGCCTGTGGTTCAGAAAAACTTGTTGGTGCAGACCTGTCGTTTCTCAATCGTCGAAAATCTTTTAAGAACAGAGTGGAAGTTCAACATTCAGGAGCTAAAGAACTTCTGATTTCTGTAGAGATGGAAACCTGTCCAAAGCTTTAAACTGATCTTGCGATCTTTGCAAGGAGGGGGTTAGGGGGACTGGCAGCTGGTTCCCCCTAGACTTATTCATCTGATCTGGAGCTTCTTTTGAAAAAACTTATAGCTTCCTTAAAGAAGAACGTCGTAGCGATCCTGCTCTGTCTTTTGATCATATCGGGATCTTGGTTCGTCCTTTTTTCTCACTATACCAAGTCGCATGGCGGTGGTGATGTTTTGACGAAGCTTGAGAATATACTCCTTGATCTACGTTTCTTAAAGAGAGGTGTCGAAAAGCCAAAGCTGCATATCGGAATTTTGGCTGTAGATGAAAAGTCCATTCAGGAGTTTGGCCGTTGGCCCTTTTCGCGGAGGTACTATGAAAAGGCCTTGATCAATCTAAAAGCTTTGGGTGTAAGTTGGGTTGGTTTTGATGCTGTGTTTAGCGAGGGAGAGAAGCCTAGTTTAGACGACGTGAAGAGCGAGTGGGCAGATCTTCTCAGTCCTAGCAAAACGATGCAGAAAAAATCAGTTGAGCCAACCGTTGATGGTCGTCAGTTGGCAGAGAAGATGACAGAAATCGAGAAAAAACCTCCAGGTGATACAAGCTTTGCCTCTGGGGTAAAAGCTTTTGAAAATGTTTTGCTTGGATATTTTTATTTTTTACACAAGAGTGAAGTTGAGCTTGCAGGTCGCGCAGATGTCGCTTTCTCTGGAATGGAGACTCTTCTCAGTTCTGAGATCCAAACGATGCTTTTCCCAGAAGGAAAGGATCTTTCTGCTTATGAATTTTTAAAAGTGCATGGTCTTGTTAGCAATATCCCTTTGATTGCACAGGCGAGTCCCTACCATGCTTTTTTTAGCAACGAAGCAGATGCGGATGCGATCATTCGTTGGACCACTCTTGTGCGAAATATCGACGGGCATTTGATGCCTTCCCTTTCTCTGAAGATGGCCGCCCTGGCTACGAAGCGTGATATTTTGGTTGAGTTTGGGGATCAGGGCATTGAGAACATAGACCTTATTAGTCAGACGGATGAGAGCAATTCTATCCGTGTGCCGATCGATCCCCTAGGATTGGGGAGAGCCTTGATCAATCATAGAGGGCCTTCTCAAACCTACCCCCATATCAGCCTCGCTGATGCCTATCACAATCGTTTTGATGCAAAGCAGAAGGAATGGCTGAAAGATGCTATTTTGCTGATGGGGATGACGGCTATAGGGGTGAATGATCAGAGACCCAGCCCATTTGACCCTACGCTTGATGGGGTGGAAATCCATGCTAATACTTTGGATAATATTATCAGTCAGGATCTTTTTTCGAGACCGAAGTCGATTTACTCCACAGAACTCCTTCTTGTCCTTCTGATCGGGCTGCTGTTTTCTCCTATTTTGATTTTTTCTAGAGCGGTTTACTCCGGGATTTTTGGACTAGCTTTCATCATTAGTTATTATTATTTCGATAAATACTACTGGTTTTCAAAGGGGATTTGGGCTTATTTGGGTGTCCCGCTGCTTGAGATTGTTCTCCTCTATACGGTGATTACGGTTTATCGTTATATAACCGAAGAAAGGGAGAAGAAAAAAGTACGAGGAGCTTTCTCTTTTTATCTCAGTCCAGAGGTTATCGAGCAATTGCTAGATGAACCGCAAGGTCTACAATTGGGGGGAGTTCGGAAGGAGCTCACCGTTTTCTTTTCTGACGTACGAGGCTTTACCACCATATCAGAGAGTTTAACACCGGAACAACTTTGTGGTTTCATGAATGCCTACTTCACTCCGATGACACAGATTATATTGAAGAGTCGTGGTGTTCTTGACAAGTACATTGGGGATGCCATCATGGCCTTCTGGGGGGCTCCCATTTCTATCAATGACCATGCCGATGTCGCTGTCGATTCTGCCGTGCAGATGCTCTACAGTCTGGAACGCCTACCGAGCGATTTTAAGCAGCAGGGGCTTCCCTATGTCGACATGGGGATGGGGCTCAATACGGGGCCGATGTCGGTGGGGAACATGGGATCTTCGGAGCGCTTTTGTTATACGGTGATGGGAGACTCCGTCAACCTTGCCTCTCGGATAGAAAGTCTCACCAAAGAGTATGGGGTCAGACTATTGATCAGTGAATTTACGGTAGATGCTTTTCAGAAGAAGCATCATCTTGTGCGCGACTTGGATGATATTCGCGTCAAAGGCAAGAATAAACCCATCAAAATTTTCCATGTGTTCAGACCAGATGCTCTGCCTGAGAAAGATCTGAAAGAAATCATTGGCCTCTTTGAAGAAGGAAGAAGATTCTATCGCCTGCAAGATTGGAAAAAGGCAACAGAAATCTTTCGATCCTGCCTTGCCATTAATGCCGAAGATGGACCTTCGAGTCTTTATTTGAAGCGTATTGAATACTTTGCAACTCAACCTAAAATAGAGGATTGGGATGGTGTATATACCTTCACGCATAAGTAAAATTTCAAAGATGATTTAGGAATTATTCTTTAAGCTTCATCGAGTGAAGACAAGGGGTAAAATGTTCCGTACATTCCTCTGGAGCAGGTCTCAAAAAATGTGCTCGTTCCTGGGTTTTTCCTTTCCCAGAAGATCACTATAAATGGCTTAAAAAGCCGATGTGGAACTCTTGGTATTACGGTGCAGGGACCGGAATTCATGATAGACCTGGGTTCATAAAAAGGTACTTGAATTCGGCTATGAGTGTCGATTATTTGTTCGCAAAGGGTCTAGAGGCTGACGGAATAAATTTTTATAGATAAGCTGGGAGCGTGTTCCCGGATCTATGATCTTTCTAGATTCGCTGCTTTTCGTGAGACGCCGGAACATGTTTCTATCATTGTAGGATGGCAACCAATATCCGATATGATCGCTGTCAACATGATCGAAGTGAAACCATTGTTTTGGAGGGAATTCGTATTCCAAATCAAATTTTGAGTATTGATATTTTTCAGATGACAAGCTGTTCAAGGCATCGTTGATGGAATGCGATAAATCGTTTCTTTCATCTGTTGTTCGCATGCTTGCCGAGTGTGCGTCGTTTGGCTGTGCCTGTGCTTTTTGACTTTGAATGGATGTGAACGATATAAGTGATATGAAGATTATTTTTATGATTTTCATTTGTTATTGCTCGGATATGCTCTAAGTAGAGCTCGTTGAGTTTTTTTATAGGACCTTTGTCTGCTGTCCAGTCAAACTGATGGCTTTCATCGATCAGTTGCTTTCATCTCGAAGATTATAATTGAAATATTTTTCATTGCTTAGGCCTTCATTTATCATGGCTTCCGATACGGTTACAACATGGTCAGATGTTCTCATAGCGCTTTTCATGAGGTTGCAGAAGTAGCTGAGTAGCTTCTCCTGAACCTCTTCTTGCTGTGAAGTCGTATGATGTTTAGATATTCATCACTATTTTGACTTAGTTCGTAGAAATCTGGATGGTTTTTGATCTAAGCTCGCCTAATTTGTTTCTAAAGTGAGAGGCGTAACATAGGAGCTGCTGAGGGTGCCTCCAGTGACCGGGGAGACGGAGTAGGATCGGTCGATCTTCGTCTTGTTCCAGTTTGAGATGTCTGTGCAGGAGAAGGCACTTCTATCGCACCACTGATGAGTGAAGCCAGTGGTGTCGGTGTTTTTGGTCATAAAAATATGGATGACGTTCGTACTTGTACTCTCGATGCTGACATTGTTGGCATTCCCGAGAGAAACAGGACTAGCACCCCAATTGTTATCACTCGATCTGTATTTTAAGATCCCATTCGAAATATACGCGAGGTGAACTCTATCTGCAGCATCGACCGCGATGGCAGAGTGACTTGCGTCGGCCTGACTTGCACCACTGTCAAACATTTGAAAAGCCCAGTTCCCGTTTGCACAGGGCAAGGTCCCCGCTGCAATCCCATTACCAAGGCAGGATGCGAGAATCGTTCCATAGGGATTGCTCGTTGAATGGAAAGTCACATAGATTTGGTTTGAATTGGTGACAACCATTTGGCCGCCCGCGAAATTATCGGGAACCAGAGTAGAAGCCGTAGGGCTTGGAATAGCACTAACAGACCAGTGCCCTGGGCTTGTGCAATTGCTAGGATTACTCGCTATGTTGCAGTAGGCAAAGTAAGGGGGATGACTGGACTTTACTCGTCCCATCATGAAGAAATAAAGGTAGTCCCCTTTCAAGTAAGCTGCCACGACACTGAGGTCTGACTGGGCTGCGCCTCCTGTTCCTATGATGTTATTCAGACTTGTGGTCGTGCAAGTTCCCATGCCAGGGGTGCAGTAGGCGTATCGGGCCTGAGTTGTTTGTGTGCTGTCCACTCCGAATAAATGAAGTCCTCCCGTTGTATCTATAAAAAGTTTGCTGGGGATGGAGTAATTGTTAGCGACAAGAGATGTAAGGGAGCTCCAATTGGAGCTATTCCCGGCGCAGCTAGTACTGGTGCCACTGGCTGTTTCCGTACACTTTCTGACGATAGGACCCGAGGCTCCTTGGTTGGCAAGCATATAGATGGATCCAGAATTGGTTTTAAGGTCCGTCATCGCCCCAGAGGGCATGCCGGCATAGGTATCTGGGAGATCTCCCAGACTTTTCCACGAAGAGGGTAGAGAGCAGTCACTGGAACAGACGGAGTAGATGGGTTGGTCGTTTGCTCCCCAGTAGCTAACATGCAGTTTGTTGTTCGCATCTACGTCAGAGGAGATTCCATAGTCCCCTCCCGCTGTCTTAGCTGCAGGTCCATTATTTGTCGTCCCTGCTGCCATGTTTTTGCATCCTCCCGCATAATAACTCTGCACGTAGCTCCCCCCTGCCAGAGAATCCACTTTGTAAAGGGCACTATTGAGTGAGGCCACGTTGCTGTTCCAATAAAAGGCTAGAGGGAAGGCTAACTTGTGATCGAACTGCAGCTGCATGGAACCGGTACAGTTTGTCGTGGCCCAAAAAGATGAACTGGTCGATGGCCCTTGTATGGCTCCGCTATCCCCGTTGAGAGGGAAGATGAGATTGTCTGATGACATAGCGAGTACAGTTTTTGTGTCGGAAGCATCAAAGGGATTGCCGTAGGAAAGTAGCGTTCCTATGAAGGTCCCTGCTGCTGATTTGAGATTGAATGTAGAGAAGCTGTCTCCATTAGCTCCCACAGCCCCCTGTGTCCCTGCACTACCAGTGATGCCTTTTGCCCCCTGTGTCCCTGCATTCCCAGTAACACCCTTGCTTCCGGTATCTCCTGTTACACCTTTGATCCCTGCAATCCCTGCTGTTCCGGTCGTTGTGCCAGCGGGACCTTGAATCCCTTGTGTCCCTGTTGGCCCTCGGTCACCTTGGGCTCCCTGTAATCCTTGAAGGCCTTGGATGCCTTGAAGGCCTTGGATGCCTTGAATCCCTTGATCGCCTGTTCGGCCTGTGGCCCCTTTGCCGCCAGCAAGTCCTTGTAGACCTTGAGGGCCCTGATCACCCGTTGGGCCTTTAGTCCCTGCCGGTCCGGTAGCTCCCTGGTCACCATCTGGCCCTTGGACCCCTTTGAGCCCCTGTAGCCCCTGTAGCCCCTTGGGTCCTTGGTCCCCCTGTGCTCCCTTGGCGCCCTTGCTAGCTGCCACCCCCGGATCACCCATATCCCCTTGAGGTCCCTGCGGTCCCCGCGGACCTTGTGGTCCCTGTAAACCCTTTTCTGTGCCAGCAGGACCAGTGGGCCCAGTTGCGCCAGCCGAGCCAGCAGGTCCATTCCTTCCTACTTCACCCTGATTTCCTGCAGAGCCCTGAAGTCCACGGATCCCGTCTACACCCGCTATGCCTTTTTCCCCCACAACCCCAGTAGCCCCCTGAGCCCCTTCTTTGCCTTGCTGACCTGGGTCGCCAATGGAACCAGCTTTGCCCGATATTTTGATTTCATACCAACCCTGAGCTTCACAGAAATAAAATTTCGATTCATCTTTTTTGAACAGAGATATGCCAAATTTTGTTCTGTCACATTTAGGGAGAGTCGTTTCTGCGACGAGCATATCCTGGATTGGGTAGACGAAGTTGGTTCGACTAGAATTCGTACCAGTCGGTGTAATAGAAGAAGAGGCCGTCGCTTCAGCAAGCTTGATGGCCTCTTCATAACTGATTGTTGAAGAAACTTTAACAGAGCTTTGACTTGCAGCAGGAGTCTCTTGATTCGTCTCCGTTGGTGCTCTTCCACAGGCGGAGAGGAAAAACAAAAAGGCTAGAGCTGCTAAGCTCTCTCGCTTTGAAAACTGTAGGGGGACGGATCTGTCCCACAGACCTTCTTTGTTTTCAACTGATGATGTATTCAAACACGTAGGCATAAATAACCACCTTTTGTTGTCATGCCCAAGACCCACTCATGAGATCTCCTGCCGTCAATGTCATTCGGTCAGGCAGAATCTTCTGCTCTGTTTTAACTCGATACCCATTCGACTTCGTCCACCTGCAGTGGACTTCGCTCAGGGTGACGGGGCTCCAACTGTTTGGTAGAACGTCACCCCGAGCGAAGTCGAGGGGTATCACACCTTAACCGAATGACATGTTCTGACCGTCTAACGACTTCGGGCCATTCCCCCCTCCTGTCTCGCAGAGCGCAATCATATTCAACCTGGTATTCCTATCGGTAAAATTCTCCGATTCTCGAATTCATGTTTTTCACTTCATCTTCCGATAAGGGGCCAGTAATGATCTCCGACTTCAGTGGGGGGTGTGGGTGTGAAATACAATCAAACATTTTTGTTCCCTATCCTTTTGGTAACTTGGTCTTTATTTGCTATTTCTTGCAGTAAAAAAACGACTACGGCTCCAACAAAGAAGGCCACAAAGACAGCTACTGGGGTTGACAGCAAGCTTCTCGCGGGCTGCTCAGCTACAGGCCTAGCTTTAGTGGGTGGCAACTTTACCCCACCTCCTACTTCTAAGTCGGTGCTTGATAAAGTTAGCACCCGCTTGAAAGTAGGATCGGAGAGTCGGGGGGCAAATTTTAACGTCATCGCTGTGGACTACAATTATGGACAAATTCCAGGTTTTTTAGCTTGGAAGGCCTGTGCCGTTAGTGATCCGACACACTGTGCGTTTACCAAAGAATATCGGCGATTTTTTGATGTGAATACAGCTGCACAAGGTGCCATTCGGCTCACTTTTAAGCACTGCGTGGAAAACCTGAGTTATATCGAAGAGGCATCGAAGGCCAAGTTTAACAGCTCCTGTAATTCCAATTCTCAGAAGCCAGAGGACTGGTGCTGTGGTGCCGAGTCTCCGTTTATGACTAACGCTGAATCGCAGACTGGGGCCAGTGCTACAGCTAAGTCCTATGTGGAGAGAAAGGCTCAAAGGGCGGACACGTATCGTGAACTGGCAGGGAAGTTGATTGATCGGAGTAAGCAAAGGTTAAGTGCTCTTCACCCAGCTCCAGGAGAAACCGTGGAGGCCGCTGCGAAGAAGGCAGGCGCGATTCCAGCAGTTGCGTTCAATATTGCGAGTTACGAGCAGAATCAGTTGGCTCAGATTATCGATACCGGGGCCACCTCTCTTGAGTTGCTGTGGGCTAGTGCCGCAGAGTCCAATGCAGCTGCAGCTGCCGATCCTTCTTCTGCTCTCGCATTGGGTCTGGCAGAGAATTGCGGATCTAGTGACTCTGATGGATCTGGCAGCAGTGCGAGTGGATCGAGTAGCGGCTCAAGCAGTAGCGGTGTTAGTGGTGGGTCAAGCAGTAGCAGTGGGTCGAGTAGTAGCTCAAGCAGTAGCGCTAGCAGTGGGTCGAGTAGCAGCTCAAGCAGTAGTGCTGCTAGCGGATCAGGTGCTACGACTATGGGTGCAGGGTCTTCTACGCTCGCTAGTACGGGTACCGGAACTCAGACGGGTGCAGGGACCATGGCGAACGCACAGACGCCCAGTACGCCTAGTTCTCCTATAAAAACACCTGTCATGGCGATAGGTATATCGCTTGCTGTCGCTGGTGCTCTGGTTCTCGGCAATAACGTGGCGAAAAGAGCCTTCGATGTATCTATTGCAGACCTTATGCCAAACGCAAAAATTCCCGTTATTGGCTATAATCTTCGTGGGGCTGCTGGTGATGTCGAAAATTTAAATAAGACTTGGGATACTCTTTTGAAGTCTAAAGATCAGACAGAGTATGCAGAGAACCTGAAGAAGTATGGTGAAGCTGCAGATGCTCTAGCCGAGCGCTCGGGGGCAGAGGGCGAAGGAGATGCTGAGGACACTGGTGCAAAGAAGGCTGTTGATGCCGCCAAGTTGAAAGCGGCTGCTCCAGACAGCTATGAGGATATGAAAGCGAGAACCAACGTAGAAGATAGAATTAAGGCCCTCGACCCGGATGTGGAGGTTGATGATGGTACTGGCAAGGCGACGAAAAAATTAAGCCAGTTAAGTTCGGAAGAATATTTAAAGTATAAAGTAGAAATGGACGCAAAAGCAGCAGTGGCAGTTGGAACGCCAGCAAAGCCAACATCAGACCTGGCGGAAACTGTGGAGGTTCAAAGAGCAAAAATTGAAGGGAAAATAACTGAACTCAAGACAGAGGCGCTTGCTGACTTACGTGGAGGGGGAGAGACACTGGGTAAATTTCTAGCTCCAGAAGTGGCAAAAGGCAATTATGACGGAAAAAGTAGGATTTCTGCAACAGACCTTCTGCCTGGTAAAAAGGCTCTTAATATGGCAAAGGGTGGTCTAGCTTCCTTCCTTGGGCCGGTTGCAATGGTTGTTGTTGGTGGGATGATGGCTTGGGGGGCTAGCTCTATGAATCTAGCAGAGGGGGGTTCAACAGTTGATAAAGAATTCACCCAAGATATGGATAAGATTTGGAAGGATGTAAGGAAGGTTAAATTAGAACAAGAGAAGGATGATACAGAGTCCTTCAAGCTCTATATCCAAGAAACTTCCTCTGTCCCTGACTCTGCAGTTCCTGACCAAACACCTTAGCTTTTTTAAAGAGGACGTTCCCCCCTCTTTAGCGATCTCCCCCCTAACTAAGAATTATTTAGTGACGTCACATTCCATGACCAGACTTAGACCAGCCGCGACCCCTTCCACAGGATGCTAACAGTCCAAATTTCTGGTAATGTATAGTAATTGTTGTTTTTATTTATTACTTAGGTAGATTGGGGGATCAAACCCATTATTTAGGCGGTAGTAATGGCTTCCTTTATTTCAGTAGTCTGTCCCTGTTGTGGCGATAAAGAA
>JAGNWK010000004.1 GCA_017985985.1 Oligoflexales bacterium | reverse complement strand
GTCTTATATAAGAAAGCTGAGCATTACAAAGCTATTGAATATTTTCTTGATCATAGATTTGACCTGCTGGGTTCTGGTTGGGTGCAGGTTTTTCTAGGTATGAAGTGCCGAGGTTTTGAAGGGCACTTGTACACAAGCACGCCATCTCAAGTTGTCATCAACAAGGCCAATCAAAAAGCATCTCAGATGATTTCTGCCCTTATAGACAAAACGTATGTCCCTCTCGACTGGCAAATCGACTTCAAAAGCGGAAAAAGATGGAGAGAAAACACTTATTATAAAGAAATTACATATGGAGTAGAGCCAGGGGTTGATATCAAAGTCCCTTGGGAACTCGCTAGAATGCAAGATCTTCCACAGTTAGCATTAGCCTATGCTCACTATAAGAAAGATCCTCAGCACGCCAAACTAGCAGATCGCTGCCTTTTTGAGTTTAGAAATCAGATTCTCGACTTCATCGCAATGAACCCTCCTAAATATGGTGTTAATTGGCGCTGTACTATGGATGTAGGGATCCGAATTGCCAATTGGCTGATCGCCTATGACCTCTTCCGCAGTCAGGGTGTATCTTTTGATCGACCCTTCGAGGAAGTCTTTGCTAGGTCTGTTTATGAACACGGGAAGCACTGTGTGACGAACTTAGAGTACTCTCCTGACTTACGATCAAACCATTACCTATCTGACATAGCAGGTCTTCTTTTCTGTTCGGTCTATTTAGCGGATTCACCCGAAATCTCTTCCTGGTTGGTCTTTTCTCTCCAAGAATTTGTTTCTGAGATGAAGTCTCAGTTTCACGCAGATGGATCCAACTTTGAAGCCTCCACGAGCTATCACCGTCTTTCTACGGAAATTATACTTTGGCCCTCTCTTTTAGTTTGCGGATTAGACCAAAACAGAAGAGATTCACTTAAAACATATAACGCAAAATCTTTAAAGGTTCGTCCTCCTTTAAAACCTATAGAGCAGCAGGAATTCGACATCGACTCTACCCACATTTTTCCAGATTGGTACTGGCATCGTCTAGAAAAAGCCTTGGAATTCACAGCAGACATCATAAAACCAACAGGGAAAATCCATCAAGTTGGAGACAATGATAGTGGACGTTTCCTTAAACTGGAACCTTCTTACCACAGGTCACACTCTGCAGAAAAACAGCTCAATGAGGACTTTTTAGACCACAGACATCTTCTATCTGCTGGTTCCGCTCTCTTTCAGAGAGAAGAATGGGAGCCCTACGCAAAGGAATTCCCAACTGAAGCAAGCCTCGTCTCCTTTTTCTGTAAAAGTCTACCCATCAAGACTTCTTCATCATTTGAAAAAAATGCATCTAAAACCTACGTCTTAGCAATGAATGCAACTCTGACTCCTTCAAACTTCACCCTCCTAGAGGCCACAAATTTGAGGGATAATCTAGAGACATTCGCGTATCCAGATTTCGGAATTTTTGGATGGAAATCACCTAAACTTTATCTAGCTGTACGCTGTGGATCTATCGGTCAAAATGGTAATGGCGGTCATGCTCATAACGATCAACTTTCTGTCGAACTCACCTGGAACGGCGAAGATCTTTACCAGGATCCAGGAACCTATGTCTATACACCTGATCCTAAAATGAGAACATTATTTCGCTCCACTCGTAGCCATTGTGTTCCGACAGCCCTCCGAGATGAAGAACAAAATGACATCTCTGGTCTTTTTACGATGAAAAAACTGAGCGAAGTTCACGTTCTTGGTTTTGATAAGCACGGAGGAGCATTTAGATTCAAGCGCCGATCTGGCTCTTTCGATTTGAATCTAAAGATTACAGAAACAAAAATTATATCCAATCAAGACATTTATAAGACCACAATTTTCTCCGAAGGCTACGGAAAAAAATAATGTCATCAATCAAGTCTTAGAAGATCTGATCTGCAGCAAGCTTTTTATTTAAATCATCACCAATGAGGCTAGCTGCATAGTACAAGCCCCCCTGCTGCTAGAAAATGAGTGGAACATGGTTTCGTCACTTGCCGTTCGGGAAGGCTTGCTAAGAAAGCACCCATAAACAACTCCCAGAATCGGGTCATAGGCATGTAAAAAGTAGCAGTCCCATAGGCTTTAATACCTGCCAAATTAAGTGCCATTGAACAAACAAGAAGAATAAGTGTGACTATTGTTGGATGAGCCTTTTTCTTTAGAGCAAGCCAGAGGCAAATTGGCCACAAAAGATAGAACTGTTCCTCAATGCTTAGAGACCACAGATGAAGTAACGGCTTCGTATGGGCGCTATGATCAAAGTAGCCACTTTCATACCAGAGTAGAAAATTACTTGAGAAAGAGGCTCCTCCAAAAATATGCTTTGAGAGAACTTCAAATTCAGTCGCAAACAGACACACCCAACCAAGGCCATAGCAGGTCAGCAAAACCAAAATAAGTGCAGGAAAAATTCGACGAATTCTTCTTGCATAAAATTCGACAAAACTATATCGCTTGTTTTTTACACTATGTATAATCATTAATGATATAAGATAGCCAGAAATCACGAAGAAAACATCGACCCCAATAAAACCACCATTTATCATGGCGGGAAAAGCGTGGAACCCAACGACAACAATACGGCAAGAGCTCTTAAGCCATCAATATCTGGTCTATATTTTGTATAAAAATTAGTTTTCTCTTCAGTTTCTCTCACAAAAATCCTCCTCCCCTAAATTGCTATCGCCACATAACCAGTGTTGCTAGCCCTTGTCAATGAGGCTAATATGTTACGTGTCGCTTTCTAAGAACTCTTTGAAGGAACCCACTATGGCCCCCTCCCTCCCAAAGCTCAAGGTCGCATTATTTGCAGATGGTGCTGATCAAAGCTCTATGCTTAAGCATTATCGCGCAGGCATTGTGCAAGGGTTTACAACAAATCCAACCCTTATGGCAAAGGCGGGTATTAAATCCTATGAGGATTTTGGACGTGCGATCACAAGCGAGATCAAAAATCTCCCGATTTCATTTGAAGTCTTTTCAGATGATTTTGATGAAATGAGAGTTCAAGCCAAAAAGATTGCTGGTTTTGGCGAAAACGTAAATGTAAAAATTCCCATCTCCAATACAAAGGGTGAATCTTCTCTTCCCCTCATCAAATCTCTACTGAGTGATGGGATCAAGTTAAATGTCACAGCTCTACTTACTCACGAACAGGTTAAAAGCCTACGAGAACTCATGAGTCCTGTGGATGATGTGATTGTCTCTATTTTCGCAGGGCGTATTGGCGATACGGGTGTCGACCCCATGCCTCTGATGCGTGAAGCTGTGGAAATGTTTGCTCCATTACCCAAAGCCAAAGTGCTGTGGGCCAGCACCCGAGAAGCACTCAATATTTATCAGGCAGAAGAATGTGGTTGCCATATCATCACTCTGTCAGATGATCTCCTGAGTAAGCTGTCACTTTATAAAAAATCTCTCAGCCAATATTCCCTGGAGACAGTGCAGATGTTCCGTCGCGATGCAGTAAGTGCCGGATTCACCTTATGACCAACCGGCGCCGTCTGATCTTATTAGACCGAGATGGCGTCTTGAATCGATTGGTCATAGATAAAGAGCACGGGACAGTTGACAGCCCTCTTCATCCCTCACAGGTTGAGCTATATCCTGACATTGCAAAGACACTTTTGCGACTCAACACCATGAGTTTTGCTCTTTGCATTGTTTCCAATCAGCCTGCCGCTGCCAAGGGTAAGACGACCCTTGACAACCTTAAGCAAGTCCATAATCTGATTGTGCAAAAGGCCCAAGAGGCTGGAGCGATTATTTTAAGCTCCCATCTGTGCTTTCACCGTGCCGAAGACCATTGCTCTTGCCGCAAACCACGCACGGGCCTTCTCGAAGAGGCAATGGAACAGCAAGGACCAGTAGACCTAGCTAGTTCCTGGATGGTGGGGGACGGGTTTACTGACATTGATGCTGGCAAGCGTTTGGGCTTGAAGACTGCTTTCTTAGGCCCTAAAAAATGTGATCATTGCAAAGTTGCTAGTGATAGCAAACTTCAACCTGAAATTTGGTGCAAGGACCTTGCGGGTTTTGCACAAGAACTTCATCTTCTTCAATGAATAGAGGACTCCTATGAGTAATAAATTTTCTGAACATTTCCTGAATGAGACGATTGAACTCCTCAGAGCCCTAGATACAGCTGCTATTGAGGCCTTAGCACATGGCATCGCTGAGGTTAAAGCCAAGGGTGGAAGACTCTTCATCCTCGGAGTAGGGGGGTCAGCAGGGCATGCAGGGCATGCTGTGAATGACTTTCGTAAAATTTGTGATATTGAATGTTACGCACCGACTGACAACGTATCGGAATTGACCGCTCGCATTAATGATGAAGGCTGGGAGAGCTGTTTTGCAGGCTGGCTCAAAGGTTCTCGCTTGGGTGAAAGAGATGGCTTGCTTATCTTCTCAGTCGGAGGAGGTAACGCCGAAAAACGAGTATCGACCAATATTGTAGCTGCCCTTGACTTAGCAAAAAGTGTAGGAGCTGCCGTATTCGGCATCGTTGGTAAGGACGGCGGATATACTAAAAAAGTTTCCAAGGCCTGTGCCGTGGTTCCTCCTCTTTTCGCTGAGCGCATCACCCCCCATACAGAGGGCCTTTGCGCTGTTATTTGGCATCTTCTCGTGAGCCACCCCATCCTCGCCAAGAACCCAACAAAATGGGAAACTATGAGCGCTTCCGTCTGACGGACATACACAAGTCATCATATCATCACTCATAAAGGACTCCATGCAGGGCAGAAAAATCGCTCTTTCTCTTATTATCCCGGCCTACAACGAAGAGAATCGCCTTCCTGCTACCTTGCAGATTCTAAAGGAGTGGATTCCTCATTCTTGTTTTACCGTGGAGCTCATCGTTGTCGATGATGGAAGCACTGACGGTACCGTTGCGCTTCTCAAGCGTCAGCAACCTGACTTTGAGCTGCTTCGCATCATCGAAGCCAATCATGTAGGTTATATGAATGCGATCATTACTGGCTTTCGGGCAGCAGCTCCGTCCTCTGCTTATGTTGCGAGTTTAGAAGCCGATTGTCCAGTTCACCCACGAAAATTTGAAGAGTTCTATGCCCTCATGACAAGTAATGATGTAGTCATGGGATCTCGTGCGTTACAAGGCTCAGATCTTGCCGGAAAATCCTTACTGAGGCGGTTCATCTCCTCAGGCATGACAAACCTCTACTGCATTTTATTTCGCGGTGGCATACGTGACCCTCAGATTGGTTTTAAATTGTACAAACGAGAGGTTTTACAAAAGGTATTGCCGGAGCTTCGTCTCCCCCACGATGGACTGAAGAGTGCAGAGATCTTGATCAAAGCCCTTGCCTTTGGCTATCGAGTAAAAGAAGTCCCCGTTCAATACCAACACGACGAAGATTCTCGCTGTGTTCCCAAGGGTAACTACAGTGTTGTCTTTCGCGCTGCCCAGGCACTGTTTTCTCTTTGGCTCCTTTCTTACGTAGAGTTTCGCGAAGGCAAGTTACCCCTCAACCCCATAAGATTTAGCCTCTTTTTACGCCCATTTTGGCGTTTTAAATCCAATTTGTGAGGTAGTTTTAATACCATGATTATCGCTCGATCTCCCTTAAGAATCACTCTCGGTGGTGGCGGAACAGACTTACCAGAATGGTATCGTCAGTTCGGTGGCTTTTTAATCAGCGCCTCTATCAATAAATACATTTACACGACTGGCTCCTTACGCCCTTTTGATAAAAAATACTGGCTCAGTTATTCACGGGTTGAAGTCTGTGACCACATATCTGAGATCAAGCATGAACTGCTAGCGAAATGTCTCGGCCGTTATCAATTTCGCCATGGTATTGAGATCCATTCTATTTCTGAAGTGCCTGGAAACAGTGGCCTCGGCTCCTCAGGTTCTTTTCTTGTTGGAACACTCAAACTTCTCAACGCTCTACAAAAACTAGAAGTCACAAGGCAGGACCTTGCTGAGGCAGCTTGCAAAATCGAAATGATTGACTTGCAACGCTCCTCTGGCAAACAGGACCAGTACATTGCGGCTTTTGGAGGAATAGCCAGTCTCACTCTCAATAGGGAAGGAGAAGTCAAGGTAGAGACGATAGACCTTCCTGAACAGACCACAAAACGTCTAGAAACCAACCTCTTAATCTTTTATTCAGGCATCACCCGCGACTCCAATGAAGTTCTGGCTGAGCAGTCCAAGAGTTTTAAAGAAAAGAGCAAATCTCAGATCGATGCCATGCATGAAATCCAACGCATAGGCTTTGACTCTCGAGATTGTCTATTATCTGGCGACCTCGATAAGCTTGGTGATCTCATGCACAAACACTGGATCGTTAAAAAAGAGATGTCGTCCAAGATGACCAACTCAAGCCTGGATGAGATCTACTCTTATGCTCGTAGTCATGGCGCCACAGGGGGCAAAATTATGGGCGCAGGTGGTGGTGGTTATTGGATGTTCTATGTGCCACCCAACGATCAGCTACGATTTCGAGCAAAAATGTCAGACATCAACCTTGTCGAAATGATGTGGGGTTTCGATTTTAACGGTTGCTCCCTCATCTACTCGAGATAGAAAACTCATGCGAAAACCAAAAGTTGCCGTGATAGGTGGAGGGATCTTTGGCGTTAGCTCTGCCATAGAACTCGCTAAATTTTGTCACGTTGATCTCTTCGAGAAAAATCAAAACCTCTTAGCTGGTGCTACTTTCGCTAACCACAACCGTCATCATTTTGGATTTCACTATCCGCGGAGCGAAGAAACTGCACGTCAATGCCTAGAGGGGCATTCATCTTTTTGTGAATACTTTGCTAGTGCTTTATTTTGGGACTTTTCCAACTACTACTGTGTTGGCAAAGAAGGGTCTAAAGTAAGCCCAGAGGCCTACCTTGCCTTTTGCCAGAAAATGGGCCTGGAATATCGCATTGAGCTTCCTTCCGATAGATATATCAATCCAGCTAAAATAGAACTGGCGTTACGAGTCAAAGAAGCCGTCTGTGATATCAAACTTTTACAAGAGCTTGCTATTACAAGAGTTCGAGCGACTAAAGACGTACAAATTTTTCTTGATAGCGAGATACGGCATGCTGTGATGGGCTCAAACGGAACCAAGATTTTAGAAGTTTGGGATGGAAAAACAAGTCGAGAGGAATCCTACGACTGTGTTATCAATGCAAGCTATGCTCACTACAATCGTTTTTGTGGCTGGATGGGTTTTACAAAGCGTGCTTTTCAGTTCAATCTGCAAGAACTTTGCCTTATCCGACTTCCTGGCTCACTTAAACTAGGCATGACTGTCATGGATGGAGCCTTTCCTTCCTTTCTGCCTTTTGGTAATTCCGATCTCCATATTGCTGCTCATGTAGAAGTTTCACAGCTAGTGAGAGAGACTTCCTTCCAAGATACATCTCTTTTTAGTCGTATCCCTCATATTGTGACCAACTGGGAAGGCTTTCTACAAGTATCTAAGGAACTATTTCCAATCCTCTCAGAAGCTCAGTATGTCCGCTCTATTCTCGTTGATCGAGTTGTCGATTCTACACAGAGTGCAAGCGACGCACGCATTTCAGAAATTACTGAACATGGACAGAGTTGCTACTCCATCTTTGCAGCTAAAGTTGTCACCTGTGTGGCCACAGCACGAAAAATCGCTACTCGAGTTAGGTCAGACTTATGCGTATAATGCTGGTTGGACACGAAGGCTATCTCGGCACGGGTCTGAAGACAGCCCTCCAAGCAAGAGGGCATGAACTTATCGGATGGAGTCGAATCCAAGATATAGGCAAGATCACCAACTCCGTCCTGAGTGAACATAGGATTGACTCTGTCATCAATGCAGCAACAGCGATGGATCGTGTCCATTCTCGGTTTACGATCGACTCCCCAAGTGACTATGTCAATGTCTCTGGAGTTCGCAGTCTTGTCACCGCTCTCGCTGATACAAGCATCAAATTCATCCAGCTCTCTAGTAAAGATGTCTATGGAGATGTTTTTACGGAAAAAGATATTGAAGAAACAAACTCTCGCTATATTCCACACCATCTCGTTGACGATCTGCAAGCTCTCAACCCCAAAACTATATATGCCAAAACCAAGTTGATGGGTGAGTTCCTTGCTGAAGCTCATCCGGTGTCAAATATTGTCCGCATCACCTCTTGCTACACTGATCACGAGCACCCTCATGAGAACTGGATGGTGAAATTCTGCAGAAGCGTTGCAAAACGACAAGTTATTTCCTTAATGGGTTCCGGTAAACAAGTTCGTGACCTTTTGCATGTCGATGATTTAGCTGAGCTCCTGCATCGTATGCTGAAAGGACAGCAGTGGGGTTTGAAGGTTAATGCGGGAGGTGGAATACACAATGCGGTTTCACTACTCGAAACTATCCACCTCATCAATCCCCATTACACCCACATTGAACACAAAGAGGGTGGAGATTATGGTTTTGTTGCTAGCAATAGACTGGCCTTAGAGACCTACAACTGGAAACCACAGATTCTATTTCAGGATCGGATCGAAGCTTTAAAAGAGCTTATATTCACAGGAGCAAACAGGTGAATGCTATCATATTGGCAGCCGGTAAAAGCGAACGCCTTAAAGGCTTAGGTTTAGGACTTCCTAAACCACTCATTGAGGTCCGTGGTAAACCTCTGCTCGTTCACCATCTTGAGACCTGTGCTAGACTTGGCCTTTCCCGTGTTTTTATCAATCTCCACTTTGAACCCGAACAAATACCTCGTTTGATTGGCGATGGTTCCCGTTGGGGAATACACATTCATTACCACTATGAGCCAGAAGTTCTAGGTACGGCTGGTGGAGCAAGATCATTTGCCAAAGACTTAGACACAGACTCTTGCCTCATCATCTACGGTGATAATTTCTTTGATTTTGATCTCTCAGAACTCATCGAAGCCCACCGTCGCACAAAACCCGATATGTCCATTATGGTCTTTCACAAGGAAAATGTTCAAGGCAGTGGGGTCGTCTGCTTCGATCAAGAGGGACGAATCAGCAAGTTTGTAGAAAAGCCTGAATCCAATGATAGCCCTAGCCATTGGGTTAATGCAGGGGCGTACATAATGTCTCGAACACTTCTTGAAAGCATCAAAGAAGGCTTTAGTGATTTTGGCAAAGACATCATCCCGAATTTTCTAAGCGAAGGTAAGCGCATTATGGCTGTTGCGACGAGGGGCAGTGTCCTTGCCGTTGACACGCCTGAGCTCTACTCTCGAGTCCTCGCCCAAAAGCAGGAAAATAGCTCGATCAAAGACCATTAATGGTACTTCGCCACTTTTTTAATTCCCAATCCGCATACAAGAGTACAGTCAGCATAACAGGCGTCAGTTCAGGATTTTTAATTCTCTCTACGGAAGAAACACAGCTCCTGTCCCCAGGATGAGTGAAAACTCCCTTAGGATGTGAGAATAATTCTGGCTGAGTAGGATCGTAGCGATCATTCGTATAGACTGGAGTCAGAAGCACTGCAGTCGGTTTATTTTTATTCAATTTGATTGCAGTTTTTGTCGACTGATCCCACCAAGCTCTCAGGTCCCAAACCAGTCCATCGGTAATCGAATAATCGATATCGACTCGAATATCTCTTTCCTCCATAACCGGTTCACATTTTTTGAAATCAAGTTTAATGCGAAGAAATTCAGCATTGCTGCTACCAAAGGGTCTCGCAAAGATATTCTTATATACATTTCCGTACTGTATGGTCTCAGCGACTTGCAGATCTTCAGCTGGCAGCTGGAGCACCGTTTTCAAATAGGAGCTAACACGAACATTTTGAATCCAGCCTAGCCCCCCCAGAAGAAGAGCTATCCCAGGTAAAATCCAAAAGGGAGTACTCCAAGGCCGCTGACGCAGTCTAAGCCAGTTTTCCCTAATTGAAGACCAATGCGAGCGAGTGAAGATCAACTTTAGGATGAGAAGAGTCAGTATGATCGACATAGGTTCAAGATGAAAGAAGTGTCTCGGTTGATATTGAATAGCGGGATAAGCTGTAAGAAAAAGGACCGAAAGCCCAGCAAGACAGAAGACTCGAAAGGAAGCCAGGAGAGCGAAAATAGCCGTCATCACTATAAACATCCATCGCAAGCCAATAGCAATTTGATCTCCATATATGCGTCTAAAGTTTTCGATATACTCTGTCATCGAGATAGAGACATGTGGTTTTGCCATTCGAGAAAAGAAGAGTGTGGAGATATTCAAAGTGGAACTTATCCCACGCAACACAAAGTCATAGGGAATAAGCTTAATATACTCAGCAAGAAGAGCCTTTCCATAGTGATTATATTCGTGAGTACGGAAGTCTAGTCTTATTTCTCGCTGCTCTTTGTGCTGTGCATAAGCCGAAATCTGAGCCCACACCATAAAGTCATTATAGTTTTTAATAGGAGAATACGGTTGTTTAACGAGATCACTTGAGAGAGAGTCAGAAAGTCCTAAAAATGCAAAGTGAACGAAATCTGATCCATTTTTTTCGAGATTTATTAGCACAGGGCTAGCTGGTATAAGAAAGGCACAAACCAATAGAGAGAGGGCGAAAATACGCTGCTTCAGGAGAGACCATACACTCTCCATTCTAAAAAATAAAACCAGCAGGACAACTGCTGATAGGAAATAAACTAAAAGATCAGCCCTAAATCCAAATCCAAATCCAAGAACTACACCCAAGAGAGCGAGGAAAATAGCCGCACTCCGTGTCGAATGTTTACGGAGCAGGAGCTCCATAAGCAAAAAAACGCTCACATAGATGAATGTACTTTTCCCATAATCTCGAAAAGATGGCAGCATACCCAGCTGTGTTGGGGAAAAGGAGTAAAGCATCGCACCAAAAAGAGCTAAAAACCATGGCAGAAAGTGCGCCATAATGAGAAAAACAAAACTAAGATTCAAGGCAAAGAATGAACCAGCAATACTTGGCATGACATCCCAAGTAACCCCCGTAAATTTCCAGACAAAACCAAAAAACTCGAGCAAATAGCGATGGGTTTTTTGCCATGTTACCACCGGGGCGGTCACCTCGTTAGCGTCTAAAAGATCACAGGAGAAAGAGCCGGGCCAATGATTGAGAAACTTATCAACGTCTTTCACAGATTTTCCTGGAGGATTCGTGAATCCATAACCACAGGCCCGCATAACGGATGGAGCAAAATCTCTCTGGTAAAATTGAGGTGCTTCTGTCTGATGTTGCATGACATATCTTCCAAAAAAGAAGCCATACACGAGGAGAACTAGCGCGATGAATCGTAAACCAGTTTGAGACAGTTTTTTATAATTCAAAGCCATTTCTAGATTCCTTAAAACTAGTTGAAGGTTAAAGCGCCAAAAGTTAGCTTCACTATCAGACATCTTGAAAAAAGTAGCTGTCGCTTCGTTTTCACCAGAGTACCTGGCAGGCAGTCGCCAATTTTAAACAATAACATCAATAAGAACAATCTGAGAGGACATCAAAATGGATTTGCTTGAAATCAATCGTCATAGCATGCCTCAACAACGTCACCCTTGGGAATTAGCTCGTTTTGACTTCTTTCAGAAACAAGCAGCAGCGCTCATGGACCGCCTGCCTGAAAAAATAGAGGTCCTCGATGTAGGGGCAGGAGACGCGTGGTTTTCTGCTCGCTTTAGCGAAGAAAACAAAAAGGTGCAGAAAATTGTTTGCCTAGACTCCCACTACCAAGAAGAGCACAAAAGCCTACCCTATCTTGCTTCCAAGAAGATCGAGTTAACACGAGAGACTCCGAAAAAAAAGTTTGAACTAATCTTCCTTCTCGATGTTTTAGAACATATTGAAAACGATACGGAGGTCCTAAGAGAAATCGTTACACGCAACATGAAAGATAATGGTCTTGTCATCATTAGTGTTCCGGCCTGGCAAACTCTTTTTTCTAGTCATGACCGAGATCTCTTGCACTTTCGTCGCTATTCCCCTGCTCGAGCTAGAACTCTGATTAACGCATCAGGTCTTACCATATTGAGATCGGGGGGACTCTTTCACAGTCTGCTGCCAGTCAGGGTTCTACAAAAACTCCTCGAGAGTAGTTCCCAACAAAAAGTCCAATCACAGGTTAAAGACGAAGTCCCTGACACTTGGAATAAACCCGCTTTATTCACCCGTGCTGTCTTATTTCTACTAGCAGTGGACACCTGGATGTCCCATCTCTTCTCCCGTTTTGGGATCAATATTCCTGGCCTCACCTGGTGGGCAGTATGCAAACGCAACACACATAAACTATAAATTATGTTTTTTTGAACATTGTTCTGAAGAAATTTTTGGTAAATAGCTGAAAATATTTTTTCTCTTCTATACTAAAGATAGAAGTAAAATAGGCACAGATCACAAGTGCTACAGATAGGAATATCTTTTGGGCAAAAAAAATCTCAAAAAATGAGGCCGGCCAAAAACTAATAAGCAATACAAAAGAATAAAAAATGAGCAACTTAAAAAAAGCCGCTAGCTCGTGAGGTATCGGGAAATTTCTTTGACACAAAAAGTACATACTGACAACCAGAAAGGCATTAGACAGACACAAGGCAATCGCCGAACCGACAGTTCCAAGGAGTGGAATCAAAATAAGGTTTAAACATACGCTGACAATGGCTCCCACTAAAATGACAAAAAATGAGATGTAAGTTTTTTCTTTGATGTCAAATGTGATACTTAAGATGTAATAAAGACCATTAAAAATATTTGCGAGAAGGAACAGCCCAACTAAATTGTGAGAACTAGCATAGCGCTGGTTGGCAAAAACATGAAAAAACTCCTTCGAAAAGATGCATAGCCCTGCGGATAAAAAGAACATAAGGATTGTAAAATATTTAATAATTTTTGAAAATTTGAATCCAAAACTAGGGTCGTTAGCGAGCGAAAAGGCATAGGGAGGAAAAGCTGTAGAGAAGGGCAAGATCATCCCAAGCTGAAGAACAGAGGCTATTTTGATGCTAAATGAATACAAACCGACATCTTCATTCGACAAAAATCGGCTGATCAGAAAGCGATCTGAGAACGTCAAAATAAAATTAAGACTATTCAAAAGAACTACCGGAAAAGTAAAAAAGAGAACCTTTCTAAAAACCTTAGCGGAAAATGTGATTTTAATAAATGGAGCGAACCAAAAACATGTCCCCAAGGTAGTCAGACTCAATGCGAGCAGATTTCCCAAAATAATTCCATAAAACTTCATTTGGAGGACAGAAACAAAGAAATAGTTAATCGTCAATAAAAGGAGAGCTTTTACGAACTGCATACCAACAAAGAATTTAGCCTTTTTTTGAACTCGAGTGAATCCAAAAAAAAACGAACTCAGAGCAGACAAAAGAGAAGACAAAACTACAAGGCCAAAGTGCACACTATAATCAGACGACTTAAAAAAACCATTCGAAAGTAGGTGAAGAGATGCCGGGTTCAGTAGAATCAAAGAGGCGATCAACATTAAAAAAATCTGCATAAAGAAACACGTATTCAGCACCACCTCCCTTTCCTGATCTGACTCTGACATCAAAAAGTATCTGAACAGTCCCGAAGTTATGCCAAAAGAAATGACAATCTCCAGAAAAGCTTGGAAGGATGTAAAAATGGTGAGGTAGCCATAGTCCTCTGGAGTTAAATGAACGGAATACATCGGTAAAAGCAAAAAGGAAATGACACCTACAATACCATTCCCTATTCCATACATCATTGTATCTTTTGATATCTTGCCTAGCTCATCAATTAATTTCCTACTAATCAGCTGCCCCTTTATGAATGACGACCATGATATCCGAATAAAATAAATCTTTTTTAGAAGATATTTTCCACAATATCCTATCTAAAACTGCACATATAATACGAGGAACACCGATTTTTTCATAGGCCAAAAGAGGTCTGACCCTACTTGGATTCTGAAAGGTAATGCGATAGGACCCATGTTTTGCGATCATACTCGTTAAAAGCTCACGAGTGTAATAGTGGACATGAGTGGGATCAACATATTGCCGGTAAGTCACCCCAGAATATGGTAAAGAAATTTGATCTTCCCTGGGAACACAGAGCACCACTCGCTTAGAGGCTATCCTCAGCATTTCCCCCAAGGCGAAATCGTCCTCCTGTATATGCTCTAACACATTCCACGCGACAACAGTTTCGAACTGATCGTTCGAAAAGTCGGAAAGACTACTGCCGTGATGGAACCTTAAGTCTTTACTCTGTTCTCGCGCTTTTTTGATACATTGCTCATCAGCATCTATACCTTCAGCATAGAACCCATTGCTATTTAAATAGGAAACCAATGCCCCTGTATTGCATCCGACATCGAGGATTTTTTTTTCACAATACGGCAATATTAAATCCAATTTGCTTTGATTTAAATGCCCATCAAATTTAAAGGGATCTGCCGCCATGGCTATCACTCCATTGGCTAAGTGCTTCACAGACTTTTTCAACAGACGATAGTGGCATATTGTAATAGGTTGGCAAACTAATGCCCCGACAAGAAACCGACTGCGAATCTTTGCAAGGATACGCGGAATATTTTTTATAAATATTCATGGGATGGAGTGGATAGAACATAGGACGCGTTTCTATGTTCTGATCACGTAAAAAGGCGATAGCTGAATCTCTTTCATTTAAAAGTACAGTGAATATCCAGCTGGTCGGCTTCACGTTTGGCGCCACTGTTCTTATACCTAACTCTCGTTTTTCCAAGGCAGGGCTCTTTCCGAGACACTTCTCATAGTGTAAGGTAATTGAATTTCTTTTTTCCAAAATCGCATCAATTTCCTCTAACTGTGCCACTCCCATAGCAGCCTGAGGGTTGGTGAGACGATAATTATAACCCACCATATCGTATTGATACTTGTTTTTACGATTCATACCATGGTCTCTCAACACAACCATCTTCTCGTAAAAACTTTGGTTATTCGTTACGCACATCCCTCCTTCGCCTGTGGTAATAATTTTATTACCATAAAAGCTAAAGCAAGCTATATCACCAAAGCTTCCAACCTGCTTCCCACCCAACTCGGCTCCATGAGCTTCCGCAGCGTCTTCAATGACGGCTATGTTGTGCTTTTTAGCAAGCACTAAAATTTCATCCATGTGACATGGATAGCCATAAAGATGGACGGGAACGATAGCCCTCGTTCTCGGTGTAATAGCTGCCGATATTTTCTCAAGGGAAATATTCCATGTCAGGGGATCGATATCCACTATAACAGGAGTCGCATTCGCATGTAAAACTGTATTGATAGTCGCTGCAAATGTGAGATCAGGAACAATGACTTCATCCTGAGGCTTTAGATCCAAGCACAAGAGAGCAAGGTGGAGAGCAACAGTCCCATTAGAAACAGCCACTGCATATTTGGTTCCAACAAATTTTGCGAAATCATCTTCGAACTTTGGTATAAAACTTCCTTGAGAACTCACCCAGTTACTATCTAAACACTCATTAACATATTGTTTAGCATTTTTGCCTAGATAGGGTTGAGCTAAAGGAATGAATGCGTTTGAACTAGCCATCAGTGGCCCCTTCATAAAAGCGAAAGCATATTGATAATTCTCATCGTCGACTTCTCTCGATCAAAGATTTCCTTTGCTCGCTCTCGTCCAGCCATACCGAAACTACGGGCCAAATCGGGAGCTTCGAGTAGTTTTTCGATACATCTAGCAAGTTCAACATGATTGTCAGTTTGGTACACAAGTCCGGTAACTCCATCCACCACAGCTTCTGGAATACCACCTGTATTCGAAGCGATGACGGGGAGCTCAGCAGCCATAGCTTCCTTCATGGCAAGCCCCATGCAAGGAAGCCTTGTATTCATAGGATTTACATATATATATGATGAATTGTAAAACTCGGGTAGTAGATCAAACTTCACATCTTGGAGAATAGTCACCCGATCTACTAATTGAGCAGAACTGACTAAACCCAAAAACTCTTTTAGATACCCGTGATCCTTACCCACCATAGCGACTTTTAGAAAAGGGAATTTAGGAGCTAATATGCTAAGAGCTTTGACAAGACACTCCAAACCCATTCTTTTGTTGATATGCCCGACTAGCAGTAAGGTGTGTTTTCTCTCAGACAGTTTATATTCTGTCTTTCGTTTAAAATGCTCTATGTTAATCCCGTAGGGAACCACTCGAACCTTTGCTGCGTCAAGACCCAAAACCTCGACACCCTTAGCGCAATAATTGCTAGAGGCCATCAGCATATCGGCGTTTTGCAAAGCAAGCTTGTAAATCTCACCACAAGCTTCGATATCAATGGTGTTTGCTTGAAGCTCCCCAAAGACCGTAACTGTATAGTTCATGTCAGGTCTAAAATATTTTTTGATCATATAGGGATAGAGAGCTTCTGGAAACGTGTGATAAGCCGAAATGGAATTGATATGATGTTTTTTTATCAATTGAAGGCAGTTGATGAGTTTGTAGAGAAAGTAAAACGGAAAATTTTCGGGAACAATTTTATGCTTGGACTTTGAAATTTTTTTGATCGTAAAAAAGATTTGTAAAAATTTGTGGAGATTGAATAGAAAGTACAGAATGAAAAACGGATTCAAAACTGTCAAATAAGGATTGGGCTTGTCACCTAACTTCATCCCATCTCTAGATGTAGGTGAACCAGATTTTGAAGGATCATAAAAGAAGAAGTTTTCTTTTCCTTCTTTATTCAGAATTTCCAACAAATCTACAAAGTGACTAGCAATCCCCCCGTAAGGTGGAGGGGTAGCACCAATAAACATCATCCTCCTATCAACTGCAGCCATAGCTAACTCTCCATGGAGTATGTGTCATTATTATCAGAATTAAATTTATGTGACTTCAGGAGTATGAACTTGCTTTGCTCTTTAAAAGAAAGTGTATTCACATGGAAAGGACGTAAATAGGCGCCTTCATCCTTTCCGAGAAGGAGCAACTCTTCCTTTTTTGTAGCCACATTGATAGAGCTGACCTCAACCTGCCCCTCTAAAACGAAGAAAAAGGCCTCTGTTACCTTATGGTAGGACCCACCGATATGGTGACCTTCATGCATTTCACCATAGTGAATGCCTTCCCACGAGCGTTCATTGATAATCTCAAGAAACAGTCCTCGCTTGTCTCTTCTAGAGTACACCGGCTTAAGAGGACCAAACGATTTAACAATTCCAGCTCCAGAGCTACTCGCTGTCATCGAACTATCTGTTCCCGCTGTTTCCTGCCTCATCTGAAGCTCCCTTGTCGAAATAGAATTGAAAAAATATCGCACAAACCTTTGACAGTTCAAGCTTTTGAATTCTTCGGCCTTGCGCATACTAAACTAGCAGTTAACTTCCTGCCTGGAAATCGAAGCACCTCAAACAACGGCTTCCAAAGCCGTCTCTTAGGCTTTATCCCGACAGAAGTGGTAAAAACCAATCCTATATTGGCCTTCGTTCAAAACACGATCATGCGGTGATTTGGAAAAACGTTGAACTGAATGAGTTAAATCCACAACATTCCCTGATTGATTGTCTATAAAAAAATCGACCAGCTTCCAATCACCAAAAAGTCGCAAAACTGTTTCATGAGAAAAAATCCAGGTATTTCTAAAATTAAGACAGTCTGCACCTATGGAAAGACTAAAAAATAAATGTGACTTCGGTTTCATGACCCGATTTAGTTCGTCTAAGAAGATAATGAGGGTATTGGGGGAAACAGCATCCCCATATCGACCTAGGCCAAGGAGATTTAAACTGACCGTCGATGTAAAAATATCAAACTGTCCATCTGAAAAAGGGAGGGGTTTACATACATCATGCTTGACATAAGAGACCGATGTTAACGTGTCACCACAGTCCGCCAAAACCACCGAGGTTAGACTGTTATTGACTGAAAACACGGCGCTAATGGCCTTCACCCCACCAAGATCGAAAATTTTATGGCCATTACCCATTTGAGATACTGTCTTAAAAACCCAATAGGAAAATACATCATAATGGTCAAAAAACTCTTTTGAGTCCGCAAAAAAATTCCCTACATGAAGTTTAGGAAAAGAAGAGAACGGGTGGTCTTTCGACATGGATGCCACAAAACTCCTCAGGCTAGAGCGGCTCTTTTCCTTTTCTATCTGAGCTAAGAGGCGAGAGCAAACTGTAATAACTGCCCGTAGAACTACCTTCAAAATAGACATATTCTCCTCTTCAATTTGCTTATCACTCTTATCACTCTGTGCTTAATGAAGGAATTCATCTAAGCTATGACTTGATCTCACGTCTTGTCACGACCTTGATTTTCACTCCCTGATACAAGTATAAAACCATGGAGGAACTCAGTATAAGAGTGCAAATCTGAGGGATTGTCTCCAAAAGACATTTAAAAGTCAAACGCTTCTTTTCCCAGAATCTGTCAGCTACAGAGCTGCCCATATGTAGTGAAAGGCGTACAATAAAGTTGCTTCACTCAGCACAAACAATGGCTGAGCCTGTAACTAAGGCATGAGGCGTTATGAGGAGATCAACCGTAAACGCAGTAGTAAAAATGAGCTGCTTCCAACGCATCGATCCAAATATGGTCGTGCTTGTAGTCGTAATGGGCATTGAGAGCTTTCTTTTCGATAGCCTCAAGGAGCGCGTCTGTTTCAAACTCATAGATCTGAGCCATATTTTCCAGAGAGAGCTTCTGCCCTTCAAATTGAGAAGGATCGTGTCCTAACTCCCGTAAAGCAGATGCGAACATCCTTTTGTCGACTTGCACCGTCATAGGAACTCCCAAGTACTGAGTCTATTGATCAGCAGTGATAGCTCCATTATAAAAAATCTTTTGCAGGCTAGAATCGGTAAAAATTACTGGGCGTTTTATGCCGCGAAGACCAGGCTAGCAGTCTGAAAGTATTGCTGATTTTAGGGAAGAAACGGGCGAAAAAAAATCAGGCCTTAAAGACCTGATCAAAGATACCGAGCTAAGCCCACCTGGCTCAAGCTTCTGCTGCACCAGCAGCTTGCTCTGAGACTGTGTCTTGGACCACTAGTCTTCGAGAACGAATTCGGGCCGCTTTACCAGAGAGATTTCTCAAATAGTAGAGACGAGAACGACGAACTCGTCCACCGGAAATCAATTCAATTTTATCGATGAAGGGGGAACAAAGAGCAAAAATACGTTCCACACCAACAGCGTTTGCACCGATTTTTCTAAGAGTGAAGGTTGCATCTGTGAGCCCCTTCCTGAATCGGAGGCAGACACCTTCAAAAACTTGAAGTCTGAATTTTGCTTCACCCTTGTCAGATTTTGTCGCTTCCTCAATCTTATAGTGGAGGCGGACTCTGTCGCCTGGTCGGAAGGAAGGGTGCTTCTTGGTTTTGGAGAGTATTCGCTGTTCAAAGCGAGCTAGAATCTCATTTTTCATATTTCTTTTTCACGATTTGAAGTTATGGTTCTCATGGACAGGCGACTCATCTGTCTTGAATTCGGCAGCATACAATAAGAACTTCTACAAGACAACGTTTTCCTGCACACGAGAGAGGAAGCGATATGATAGAGACTATCAGCCAAAAAATAGCGCTAAAATCAGGGATTAGCGTGAAGGAGGCCACCTGGCTCTATAAGCACGCCAGCCTTGACCAGCTCTCCCAGCTCGCCACCCAAGCTAAGGCCCTATGGCATAAGCCTGACCAGGCTAGCTACCTCGTTATGGCCATCGTCAACTACACGAACATTTGTGTCGCTCGTTGTGACTACTGCGCTTTCTATAAACTCCCCCATGAGAAAGGGGGTTACCTCCTCAGTGAGGAGGAATTATTTGCTAAGATTGATCAACTTCTTGCGTTTGGAGGAACACTGGTCAGCTTCAATGGAGGATTTCACCCCAAACTCCGCCTTGAGCATTATGCCGCCATGTTTGAAGCTATCCACAAGCGTTATCCAAATCTGACCTTCTTCGAGATGACCGTGGCTGAGTTCATGTTCTCGTGCAAATTATCGAAATTATCCTACCAACAAGGTGCAGAGCTCCTACGCAGATCGGGGACAAACTGGGTTACAGGTGGGGGAGCTGAGATCCTTGATGATAGCTTTCGTAAAAGACACAGCCCAGGGAAGTTCCGAGTCGACGACTACTACACCGCCCAAAAGGCCATCCTAGAGGCCGGCCTCGGATCCACAGCCACGATGGTGATCGGCTTTGACGAGAGCCTCGAGGAAAGATTCAATCACTTGCAAAAACTGCGGAACTTCCAAGCCAGCAGCCCAAGAGCCCTACCCAGTTTCCTTTGCTGGACCTACAAGCCCTATCATACAGAGCTAGGCGGAACAGAGATCTCTCGCGACGAGTATCTTCGTTGGCTCGCCATTTGTAGAATTTATCTCCATAATTTCAAACATATAAGAACATCTGTCCTAACACAGAATGAAGAAGGATTATTAGGACTACGCTATGGGGCTGATGATTTTGACCTTCCTGTCGAGGATGAAGTCACGGAAAAAGCAGGGGCTAAAATTTCGCACGATTTTAAAGCCATCCTAAATTATGCCCAAAATCTTGGCTTTGAAGCACAGTACAGATCGCCTTTTCGTATGGAAGACTCCCTCCATCGTGAGGGGCCGTTCCCTCCCCTCACACTCCCCTCCCCTACTTCTCACTATTTAAGGGCTTCGAGCCTCTCTAATATAGGAGGATGGGAGGCGTAGAAGGATGAGTACAGCGGGTGCATAAGAGGCATGCTCGAATTAGATTTCTGAAGCTTAATCAAAGCAGAACCAAGATCCGCATGGGCAGACCCCAGATGCTGCCTGGCAAAGGCATCTGCTGCAAATTCATCTCGACGAGACAGCCAGGACGTCAAAGGCCCAAGGAAGAAATCCACCACTCCCCACCACAAGGAGAACACCAGCAGGGTTCCATACGAGCTCAAACCCGCTAAGGAAAAAGCCTTGAAAAAAGCCTCCTCTCCCGAACACAGTTGCATCAGATAAAAAAGCAGTCCCGTGCTGACCAAACTTCGAATCATATTTCTTCGAACATGCGCCAGTTTGAAATGGCCCAATTCGTGAGCTAAGACAGCGACAATCTCTGAATTGCTCAAAGACTCAAGCAAAGTGTCGAAGAGAACGATCCGTTTTTCAGCTCCAAGCCCGGTAAAGTAAGCATTCCCATGGGAAGACCTCTTGGAAGCATCCATGACAAAAAGGCCTGAACTTCTAAATCCAATTTTATTAGACAGTTGAAGAATCTTTTCTTTCAGCTCTCCCTCTGGCAGGGGACTAAACTTATTAAAGAGAGGAGCAAGGACAGCTGGGAACAACCACATCAGCAGCAGACTAAAAGCACTCATAAGGAGCCAGGCCCATAGCCACCAGTAAGCGCTCGACTCCATCACATAGAGCACTGCTGCCAGTAGAACACTTCCTAGCAAAACGCCTAAAAACAAGCCTTTCACCTTGTCGACAAAAAACTGCGAGAGAGATTGACGATTGAAGCCAAACTTCTCTTCAATTTTAAAAGTCGAATAAAGCTCAAAAGGTAGAGAAAGACAGGAAGATAAGGCCCCCAAAATACCGAAGAAAAAAAGCCCTCGCAGAATAGGCCCTGTACTGAGACCGTAGGAAGACGGAAGGGAGAAGCTCAATCCCTCAACCCAAGCCAGGCCACCCAGTCCAAGAAAGAGGAGAAGAAGCACCTGCGAACAAGTATCGTAGAATACAGCGTAGCTATGTTTTGCTTGTGTATAGGCAAAAGTCTTAGCAAACTCGGCCTCTCCGATATCAAGAACACGACAAGCACTTTCCTGCCTCTGCTTGTCGCTGTAGTAAGATTTATTCAGAGAAGATAGAAAGAATTCTAGCCCCCAGAAGATGACTTTTAAAAATATAAACAAAAACAGTAAATGATCCATGGACTAATTTTCTAATTCCCAGTGGTAAATGATTTAGACTGCAAGGAAGAGGGTTTGGGAGAAAACTGCGCAGCTGGTTTCTCCCAAAAAAACCTAATTTTCTAGTTCCAAGATGGTAAGCTCTCTAGCTCCACTTTTTTTCAATATGGAGACAATCTCCTTTTTATGGGAAAGTTTGGATTTTTCGATCTCAGAGATGAGAAGCTCCGCTTCTTCCACATGTTTCATATAAGTCACGACAGCCCGATAGCATTCTTCTTTATCCATATTACCCAACCAACCCAAACCCTCACTGTAGACAACATAGCTCGCCATATAGGCCGACAAAATGGCAATTTTATGAGCTTCTGGGAGATTGTGAATCAGTCTGTCTTTATATCTCTCAACGAGAATTTCAGGGCAGTGTTTTAAGATACACTTTTGAAAGAGAGCTCCACCTAAAACCTCCTCCTTCCTTTGCGCAAACGTCTCAAGCAGCACATCTGTCACATAATTGATCTCTTTCGAAATACTCGAAGAGAGATCCACCAGAGATGTTCGAGCCTGATTTCTTTGATATTCCCGAAAAAGTAGATTTGCCTCAAGATCAGCCTTCTTCCGAAGTATGTCGACCACCTGCTTTACATAGATAGCTTTGAGCTCTAAAAACTCTTGCTCTGTTAAAATAAGAGAGGCGATCACTTCAAAAGAAGAGCAAATCACCCCCGCTTTATTAGCGCTAGAATCCTTGATGAAAAGCAGGCCTTTTTCTTGAAGGATAGGGCGAGAGTCCGAGGTGAAGAAAATATTAGCTCCTTCCACCACGGCCTTACAAGTAAGGCTCCCTGCCGCATCGAGGAACTTCAAGCAGTTCTTCGAGTTCACCGTATAGGGCCTTCCCCCTGCAGGGATAAAAATGTCAGCAGGGACTGCGAAATGAAGTTCATTTCGCCTTCTCATATTTTCAGCTGTATCTGCCAAAATCACAAAAGCCTCGGGGCTTGACAGCTTCTGCTTATTAAAATGTGAGATAGGGCTGCCTGTCTTTACCAGGCGTAACAATTCGTCCCAGTTTAATCCATCTGGGTCGTAAGCCGCTCCAAAACCATCTGCTATGGTGACAATCCGAGCGTTCTCGGCATATTCCCGGTGAAGGATTTTGAGGGCATTTCCAGCAACATCCCCGTCCGGGCCCCCTGTCATTTTGATGGTAAACTTAGACTGCCTAGGGTCAATCTCTAGAAACTTCAACATATGATCGAGAAAAACCTGGAGACCTTCTGAAGTCACCCCGTACTCTTTATGATTGATACCAGCACCAGGCCGCGAAGAGATAAAGGCTCGAGCATAAGGATAGCCTCTCCTATGTGCCTGCTCTGAAATCCATACAATCAGTTCGTTCGTAAGATTTTCATCTGGTCCGAGGTAAATAATATCATCTGCACTATCACCGCTAAGCAAGCGGCTATGCCTTTCCTCATGAGACTCGTCCTCCCGGACGAGAAGATCAAGAAACGCATTGATGGCTCCCTTAACGGCACGAATACGATTCGTGTCTGGTTTAAGAACCATAACGGCCTTAGAACCACCTTCTGGGATATCCTTATTCTTCAACTGCTGAGCAAGACTCAGTCCATATACTTCATCAAAGAGCCCCGCAAGAGCATAGCTGTAGTCACTTTTATTTTTGGGAATGACAACTCGCAAGCCCCCTCTCGCAATCTCCCTCCAGCGAACTTGGAAGAAACGGAAATCCCTCCCCACCACATAAAAAATCCCAAACGGTTTTTGCGGATAATACGTCGGGTCGAGCACGTCTGGTGAGAGCTTAAAAGCCAGCCCTGTTTTTGTTGGAAAAAAATAATTTGTTCTGAGTATGTGATCCGTGAAATTAACACTTTCTTGGAAGATGCTCTTCTCAATAGGATCTAGCAGCTCGTCCATTTTCTTTAAGATATCTGCCTTCTTCTTCGCATATCCACCCTCTTGCTCTTGTTGATAGAGTGGGTCAAAGCGATCACGAAACAACTCGATAAGATCAGATGTGATCTCCGATTGGGTAAGAAAACTCGTAAAAATTTTATACTCTGAATAGTAGTACGGATTTTTCTTGCTCAGAATGATGTGCACCCAAGAAGCAATGCTCCGAATATAGTTAGCCGCATTGATCGAGAAGAGATGCGGCTCGTGAGTGAATCCGGCATAGTCATCTGAATCGACCCAACCAAGAGTTCGAAGAGCCTTGATCAGCTTTTTAACAGAGACATGCTGAGGATCAATTTTTTCCCCATCTCTTTTCTTTAAAACAAAACTCATCACATTGATGGATTCTTTATATCCCTCATCAAACTGCACGACAAACGAACGAACGATATCAAAACCATAACGACTAACGAGATGAAGTATGTTTTCAAGGATATCGACAGTCCGAACTTCCTTATAGCCAATGGTGAGTCGAGCATTGAGAGCATCTTCCTCAAGCTCAAAGAAGCTATGAGAGCTCTCATGAGACATCATGTAGCGGACCATATGGAAGACATTCTGGATACGAGCTGTCGTACCATGAGCAATGAAGTCATGGTCAAGATATTTAAGAAAGTGTTCCACCTCTTCCTTAGAGCCTGCATAATCCTTAAGAATAACCTCTCGAACAGCCGCTAGTTTGGTTTGGATATGAGTGTTCGCAGAGTCTGGTTTTCTAAACCCCTTGGCTAAAAAAGTCGCCAAAAAGAGAAGATTATCATGCGAGAAGTAGATAGCTCCGAGTTTAAGCTCTAGAGAACCTAGTCTTCTCGCCATATCTACTAGAATTTTCCTATCGTTCCCGGGGCCGATGAATGTGACTTTGGTCTTGTCTCGGTTCCAGAGCTCAACCGTTTGCTTAGTCTCGAAGATATGCCCACTAATAATCGAAGATAAATGCCGAACTTTCTCAGTCCGTGGGGTCGTTTGATAGTAGATCATGGGCATATTGTTAAAAAACCAGGGGGTCAGAACAGCTATGCTCTGGTCGAGGCCCATTCTGACCGTGTCGGCGATATCCTCGACATAGGCTTCAAGATCTTCTCCTTTTTTTTCTGCGTCATATTCACTCAAACTCAGCTCCGCATCCGGGGCCGAACGGTGACCGGTGAAATTCGACTGCATGTTTATCATTTCATTGAGGAGGTTCGGTCTAGCAAGTTTGTCGCGCTTATGGTTTTCGTCCATAGTTCGCCTCATTTTGTAAGTTCTCAAAGTCCATTAAGCTCGGGAAAGCCCCAGACCTTCCCTGCACCATACTGAGCAGTCGATCTGCTGGCGTCTTCTGTTGTCCGGTGTGGCTCTCAAAAAAATACTCGAGAGAGCTCCGAATGTCCGCACTTACATAGCCCGCGGGTAAGCGTTCAAGTCCTTCCAACGACATCTGTAAGAGCCTCGAAGCTTGACCATGTATCACAGGATCCTGCAGGCCGAATACAGCCTTTTCTAAACGATTTGACATAACATCAAGCTGACTGGGTAAAAGCTCTGAAATCAGGTCTAGATTTTTCTGATCATAAAGCAAACCAAGGTAGAAAGCAGCTGGAGTAAACTGCAAGAAAGATTGCTGGGCATCGACAGATCTCAACTCCATAAAATGCCCCTTTGGTCTGACCTCGGGAAAAAGCAGGCTGAGATGGGTCAGAAAATCTTGAGACGTAGGCTGTATCCCTAGGTAACCATGTTCCATCCAATCCTTAAAGCGAAGGAGTCGGTTAGGGACCGTGTAGCCTTCCTGGAAGCTTGCCCTTTCGATAAACACGACTCCAGCATTTAAAGCGAACTGAAGATAGCTTTCCGCCCAGTAGGCCTTCGAAGCAAATTTTTCTTCAATCCCTTTGGGTTTCAGTCCTGCAAGTCCCCATAAAAACCCTGTTCGACTCCCATCAAGCCGCCTCCAAGACAGAGCGCGGTGACTCAAAACGTTATTCGGATGAGAACCATCCAGAAATGGGGAATTAGCGAAAAGGGCTGTACCCCAGGGAGCTAAAAACTGAGCAGCCCCATATCGTTGAGCCATTACGCCATCAGAGGAACCCCAGTCCAGCGACATCTGAATGGAACAAGTCTGTCTCATCATGCGCCGGCCAAAGGGCGAGATCTGGGAGAAGTACTGGTCCATAGCCTTGTAGCGAGACTTCTTGACTTGGAGTCCAATCTCTTCCGGACTGTGCCAGGGGTTGATCCCTGTCTGTAAAAGTATGGAACCAGTGGAAAGTTGCTCATTCAAATCTTTTTGGACTTCAAGAACTCTTTGCGCACATAGAGTGAGACTTTGGTAGGGTTTTGATGAAAATTCGAGTTGCCCACCTGGTTCAAACGTAAGGGTTTCGGCCTTACCTTCTAAATATAAGGACAGCAAAAAACCTTTATGATCGTCGAGACAGGTCCAAGCTTTTTTAGCGGCAAGGTCTCGCAGCTGCTGGTCGAGAGTCAAACGAGATCTGGGCTCGTCGGCAGAACTGTAAAGGGGCATGGGCCGAGGGGTATCTGCCCCAGACAAGATCAGCGGCAGCATTTCAATTTCAAGACCTACGGAAAGCTGCGCCCTATCTTCTTTCTGGGGAGAAAAAAGATCCTCGTAGACGTGCTGCCTACATATCTCATGGTTTAAGGACTGATCCGAATCGGTCAAGGGCTCACTTCCACATGGATAGCAAAATCTGTTATTCCATGTTTTCTTATCATATCTATGAGCCTTACGACATCACCATGAGGGGTCAACTTGTCCGCGGAAATAATGGCTGACAGGGGCTTATCCGGGTTTTTTTTCTGGCTGGCTGCAATCTCGTCTGGTATCGAAGCAAAGTCTAGGTGCTTTCCATCGATTGAGAGCTGGGACTGGGCATCTAAAGTAAAGGCTAAATTGCGAGCACTCTCCGAACTCGCATCCGAAGTCTCTGCTTTCGGCAGCTGGATACCAATCGATCGGTTTGCTATATAGCTCGCCGTAACCATAAAGATAATCAGGAGCACAAGCATAACATCGACAAAAGGGGTAACGTTGATACTGGTGATCTCTTCCTCGTCATCACTAGAATGCGACATAAGTCCTCCGTTTGGTTCATTCAATTAGCAAGGAGGGTTAGGGAAACTACGCAGCTGGTTCCCCCTAATGAAAGAACAGCTGGCTCTCCTAAGAAACCCTACACACTAAGAGCTGTGATCATTTTTATAATGGCTTGCGAATGTGCAACTCGTTTTTTCACCATGCGACTGAAGGCATTGAAAGCAATCACTGCAGGGATAGCTACCAACAGACCGACGGCTGTCGCTACGAGTGCTTCTGAAATACCACTCATGACAACAGAAGCCCCCCCCTGTGGGTTTACGGACAGATCACGAAAGGCTTTGATGATACCTATCACCGTCCCGAAAAGACCGATAAAGGGAGCGTTGTTCCCCAGGGTTCCTAATACGACGAGCCCCCGATCCCACTTCTGTTTCTGACTGAGAGCAAATCCTTCCATAAGGTGCTCAACTGCGCTAGCTCCCTTCTCTCTATTTTGCAGACCTTTTAGGGCAACAAGAGCTTCAGAAGATCGACTGTTTTCACAAAGCCAGATAGCCTTTTCAAATTGCTGAGTGCTTAAAAACTCCCCGAGATTTTGACTGAAGCTAGAGAAGTCCAAACGCGAACGCCAGAAATAAAAAGCTCTCTCAAAAATGATAGAGATGGATAAAACACTGAGCGCAATCAATAGCCAGAGGACCCACTCCGCACCCCACTCTGTCATAGACAAAAGCACTGTTACAATGTCTGTCGAAGACGCTTCATTCATAATTTTTCCTCCTTTTAAAATATATCTTCTCATCTAAAGAGGGCGTTCCCCCTCTTTAGGATTCTCCGCCTATTCCTTGCTTTAAAATGCTATTCTTCTTTAACCTGACCGATAAAAGGCCCTGTCATACTACGGGTGAGAGGGAAGCCCCGACTATTCTTAAACTCGTTGCATTTGATCGTTTCGTGGGACAGAAATGCATCTTCCCCAACAGCTTGTACGACAACTTGCGCAAGAAAAGCCTGATCCGTTCCGTAAACCGCTTCGCCCCCTTTCATAAACTGTGCATAGAGTTCTGCTACAGATTCTTTCCCAAATTTTTGCTTTAGCTTTTCTCTCAAACCTTTTGTCTTAGCACCCCACATCCCACCGAGCAAAGGATCCAGGTGGGCGGTAGTATCCCTCATCCCATGCAATATAGCCCAGTCATTTTTAATCCAATCAGCGACAGCGACCATCTCTCGATGCATGAGACGTGAATCTACATCTCGAACGATGAACCGATCATAATCTAAATCAGCAATATAAAAACGAGCAGAGGCATGGTTATAATTTTTATCCAGCATAACCTTAGCTCCACCGGCCTTGACCCTTTCCACAACTTCTGCTGGAACTGTCTCTGAGTGCATAAAGACGACCACATCCCAACCCGGGAAAATAATCTTGGCCAAGGTAAGATCTTTGATCAATCCCTCAACATATTTTGACTTATTGCCAAAAAGACCGTAAGCTATCGCTCGCTTCTCTTTTCCATTCGCAATAATCTCCTGTGCACTCTTCAGAATTTCGGCAGAACTTCTACCCTCATACTCCTTAGGAGGCTTGCAGTAACTAGGAAACCTAGCTCTCATACAAGAAAGAGACAGGAAAACGAGAACACAAAGGCCAGAAGACTTTCTAAGAAAAATCATCATAATCTCCAGACTAGCTGAAACGCAGATGTCAAATAAGTCGAACGAAAATTAAATTCTTGTTGATGATAGATAAAACTCAGATCCATCGATAACTGTTCCGTCATTTTATAAACCAACGCATAACCGAGCTGGAGTCCAAAAAGAATATCATCATGAAGGATTTCAGACTTGACCTGTTGTAGAGCGTTTCGCCAGTAGTCAAGTTCTAGACCCAATATAAATCCGTTTGAAAACAACTTTGAGTTCATCCAGAGCATCCTATGCTGTACAGCAAGAAGCAGGTGTTGATTGATAAACTCGCTCTTTTTACTCTGGTACAGGGCCATCTCCATCCCTAGATCCACACGAAAAGCAGGAGAATCCCCCAACGTATACCGATAGGAGCTAATGACACCAAATCCTGGCCCATGCAAGTTTTGGAGATCTCCTGAGACACGACTCCCCATAAGACCAAGGCCATAGGCAGAGCGACTCTCTTGGAGCGAAGATATGGGCTCTGTCTCACGAGAAGATTTTGAAGATTCTAGAGAAGAGCCTTCCTGACTCACCTTATCTTCTGCCCTCACCACAGGACAAAGCAAACTACTCAAGATGATCACACGAATCATTTTTAACATGAAAAAATCCTATAATAGCTTCGGAAGAGCCATTGAAAATGGACTCGATTACAGACTGTACATTCTTGGTTGGCAGAGAGCATGTAGAGATCATAAGCGTTAAAAAGCTGAACCTTCTTTCTCGACTCTACCTCTTCGAGATTGATTGTCTTATCCTTGGTACGATAGTCTTCAAAAGCGTAAACTTTACAGTCTCCCCTGTTCGTACTGCGAGCTAAGCGTCGACCTAATTCTTGGCTGACAAAGTGATCACTATGAGCCAAGTCATCCTCTGGCCCTGAATCCATCAGATGAAATACAAGTTTAGTGGAAGGTTCTGCATCTTGTTCAACAAGTTCCCGAAGACTTCCTTCCAAATCAGAAAGACTGTAGCGATTCTTTCCATCGACCGATTGGATCGCGTCTATCTTACCTTTCCAAAGTTTATAAAGAGACTGGCGTCCGTAGGCTTCAAAACCCTGACCCGTAGGCGAACCGTCAGGTAAACGATAAAAATAGCTACTTGTCCGCCTTAGCTTTACATGGGGAACATCTCCTTTCCCAGCTAACAAAACCCCCGAGTCTTCTTCTTCGCTTGGTCGGAAAATATCGAGTTTATGTAGAGAGCGAACTGAAGCCAAACTCGCCTGTTCTCTTGCAAACCAATAAGCTTCCGGTCTCCCGGCATCACCAGCATCCAGCATCACCAAGAGCACTCGGCTTTTGTCATCCACAATCAAATCATAGGCCACTTCTCCCATAAAAAGTTGCCAGTCATCGGGATGAGCGACGACAAAAACATGGAGAGCTTCAAAATCAAGATTCTTTTGAAACTTCAACGGACGGGTCACCCTGGAGTCATTCGAACAGGAAAAGAAAAACAGGATGAGAAGCAGGCTACGTAAGCTGCAAAAAAAGAAGGTCCATAGGATGGGAGTGTTCCTAAATAACATAAATAAGACCGAATCCTAGTTCGAAGATCAGAGAATAAACACCTACTTCAGGGTATTGCGATCTCAAAAAGAACGAACTTCCCCACTTCTGATTCCACCCGAATTCTTCAGCGAATTCTGTATAAAGTCCCACTGTATAGGTTTGAGAGGCTGTCATCTGAATCTGGTGGTCACGAGCAGAGAGCTTCCAGACGGAAGCACTGAGGCCAAGGCTGAGTCGACTAGCAAGCCAGCTCTCATGCTGGAATCTATACGCTAGCCCAGACCTTAGGGAGAAAGCTTGCGAAACATAAGAGGCTCTTACATCATCGCTGTAGAGCTGCATGAATGACAATGAAAAAGGCAAACTCCAAGGAGAAGCCTCCTCTGGATCCTTTTTTAAAAAAGCTTCTCCCTCGACAGAATAGTTACGAGGATAATGGAAGTGATTACGGAGCTCACCCAACAAGAAAGCATAAGCTGCACCAGCACGCCACCTTGAAACCGCCAAGGTCTGAGCAGAGAGCTGTGAGGAAAAACTTAAAACAAAAATCAGTAAACATGTTTTCTTATACATAGGGACATTATAGCAGTATCTGGGGAGATCTTAGCAAGGAGAGGCTAGGGAAAACTCTGGCAAGGAGGGGTTTGGGGAAACTGCGCAGCTGGTTCCCCAAGAAGAAGCTAACTCTTTTTCACAAGAAGCTGGCCGCAGGCCGCCAAAATATCTTGCCCTTTGCTATAACGCACAGTTGTCTGCAGACCAGCTCGGCGAGTGATGGCTGAGAATGCTCTAATTTTATCAGGATGAGGCGCTTTTAATCTTCCCCCCTCTACAGAGTTGAGGGGAATAAGATTTACCTTTGCCTGCAAACCTGAAAGCAGCTTGCAAAGCTCTTCTGCGTCCGTTTCTCCATCATTAACACCTGCCATCAGGGTGTACTGAATCATCACTGGCTTATCTTCCGTCCAACGACTATCCCTTAGAAAACTCAAAATATCCTCTAAGGGGTATCGCTTATTGATAGGCATCAGCCGAGATCTCTCCTCCGAGCGGGTAGAGTGAAGACTGAGAGCAAGAGACACCCCTAAATTTGCTTGATACAGTTCTTTTAAACCATCTAGATGACCAGCTGTTGAGACCGTCACCCTTTTGGGAGCCATTGCCAGACCAAAGGGATCGATGAAAACAGCAATGGCTTTGAGGAGCTCTTCTGTATTGTCGAGAGGTTCACCCATCCCCATAAAAACGATGTTACTAATCGTCTGCGTTGGAGATAACTTAACATTCTGGAGCCATTCGGGATGACTCCGTATCCACAGGGCAGCTGACCAGAGTTGAGCAAGAATCTCCGAACTTTTTAAGTTCCTAAGCAGACCCATTCTCCCTGTGCTGCAAAACACGCAGGCCTGTCGACAACCGACCTGAGTGGAAACACAGAGGGTGATACGTGTTTTTTCTGGCATGAGAACAGACTCAACTTTTTGACCATCAGCCAGAGTCCATAAAAATTTCACAGATTGATCATAGTGGGACAAAAGCTCGCTGGCACTTTCCAATACAAGCCCTGGACCTGAGCTAAGAGAGGCCGAAAGTTGCTCTTTGAATTTCTGAGGAAGACCTTCCAAACTCTCTAAAGATGGAGCTCGATGTTTGTAAATATGTCGAAAAATATTTTTAGCATGAACAGAGGAATACCCTTGGACGGTAAGCTCATCCTCAAGCTGCTTGCGAGTTGATTCAAAAAAAGAAAACATATAATCTCACTGCCTCAATGCCTCACAGGGGGAAGAATCCTAAAGAGGGGGGAACGCCCTCTTTAGAGGAAAAAACTATATCTTGACGAAGATCCCCCATATTTTGACTAAGGAGTCCTATGAATAGCCCTTTCCTAACGCATCTCCAAAAAGAAATAGAAATTCTTCGAAGTGAGGGCCTCTATAAAAAAGAAAGAGTGCTGCAGTCCCCTCAGAGGTCTCTTATTGAAAGCAATGGCCAGAAAGTTATCAATCTCTGCTCCAACAACTACCTGGGTCTTTGTGATGACAAAGAGCTCATTACCACGGCTCGATCTGCTCTTGAAACCTACGGCTTCGGCCTCTCCTCGGTCCGCTTTATCTGCGGAACCCAGACTATACACAAGGAACTCGAAGCCCACCTCAGCTCGTTCCTCCATACCGAAGATTGCATTCTTTACAGCTCCTGCTTCGATGCCAACGGGGGTGTTTTTGAAGCTTTATTGGGCCCAGAAGACGCCGTTATCAGTGACGAGCTCAATCACGCCAGTATCATCGACGGGATCCGCCTGAGCAAAGCACACCGTTATCGCTATAAAAACAACGACTTAAACGATCTGGAGAAGCAATTAGAGCAGGCGACTGCAGCTAAAGCTCGATTCAAGCTAGTCTGCACTGATGGCGTATTCTCAATGGATGGCCTTATAGCGAATCTCAAAGAAGTCCGCAAGCTTGCAGATAAGTACGGGGCCCTACTTATGGTTGACGACTCTCATGCCGTCGGTTTTATGGGAGCTTCGGGACGAGGAACCCCTGAGCACTGTGATGTTCTTGGCAAAATTGACATCATAACCGGGACCCTCGGTAAAGCTCTCGGTGGAGCTTCTGGAGGCTACGTAGCTGCTAAAAAAGAAATCGTCGAATGGCTTAGACAAAAATCCAGACCGTATCTCTTCTCCAATACTCTCGCCCCCGTTATCACAGCGACCTCCCTCAAAGTGCTCGAACTCGTCGACCAAAGACCCGAACTCAGAAAGAAACTGAAAGAAAACAGCTCGTATTTCAGAGCATCTATGCAAGAATTGGGCTTTAAGCTCATCCCAGGGGAACACCCCATCATTCCTGTTATGCTAGGAGATGCCGTCCTCGCACAAAAAACTGCGGAGGCTCTGCTCAAAGAAGGCGTCTACGTGGTTGGTTTTTCATTTCCTGTTGTCCCCAGAGGACAGGCTAGAATCCGAACCCAGATGTCTGCAGCTCATAGCCGAGCCGATCTCGACCATGCGATTCGTGCTTTCGAAAAAGTCGGGAGAGAACTCAAAATTCTCTAAGTCATCTTTTGCAAGTCAGCGAAGGATGACGGACAAGATCACCTGACCGCCTTCGTTTCACTTCGGCGTGGTGATGACCGAAACCTCAGCCTGCGCCATCACCACGCCGAAGGCTGAGGAACGAATCCGTTAGGCGGTTAGGTCAATGTCATTCGGTTAAGGCAAGATACCCCTCGACTTCGCTCGGGGTGACTTTCTCCCTATCAATTTCTGGGTGACTTTCTCCCTATCAATTTCTGGGTGACTTTCTCCCTATCAATTTCTGGTTGACTTTCTCTCTATCAATTTCTGGGTGACTTTCTCCCTATCAATTAAAGCCTCGTCACCTCGAGCGAAGTCGAGAGGTATCGAGTTAAAACAAAGCAGACGATTAAAGAATTCTGCCTAACCGAATGACATTGGCGGTTAGGTGATCTCCTACAAATCATCTAAATCATCGAAAAGTTCAGGGGCTGGTACATTCTTATCGAGGAGATTGAGGAGGTAACGAGCCAGATCAGGCAGCTCTTTCATACCCTGCAGATGGGGAGCAGCACTTAGAATTTCCCCGTAAGTAAAGAGATCGCCCTTAGGCTCAACAAGGACGCTCAAGACCAAACGCAACCTTGCCTCATAGGCATAGGACTCATCCACCGCGATGAAACCCATTGTATAAAAAACGTGTGTAAGGGCTTCTCGAACCAGGCCAGTAACCCCAGCAACTCTCCTCCCATCCAGAAAAGTCTGATCTTTTAACTCTTGAAGGAACAGGACCTGTCCAAGGACCCAAGCCATCTGACGTCGGCCTGTTCTCATAGCTGCTTCATGATCCGGAAGACCTAGAAGACGACTGGCGAGAAAAGCGTCCCACTGTCCTGCTCCTGGAGCATGGGAAGGGCCATAGGCAGTGTGATCATTGTCGGCATTGACACCTAGGTCGAAGGGACGCCAGCCCGACTGGCTATAGCCTATATTGCTAACTTTGATATCAGAGCTGCTCAAGTTACGCTCTTCCATAGCTGTTAGCCATTCACCTAAACCTTTGAATACAGCAGCAATCTCGTCAGCAGGAAGCTTCTTCAGATCGAGGACACGGAGTGGTTCCATCACCAGCAGACGGCTCCCACGATCCACACCATAGATTCGATGAGCTATCTCTGGCAGATGCATGTAATTGCGGATCATGAACTCAAACTCACCTCCTTGATTCATAACTTCATTGATGCGCCCCAAGATGTATTTGGGAGAATTCTGACCATGGTTTTGTTTGACAACAACAGAAAGTTTGACCTGTGCAGTATCGGGCTTGTCTATTCTCAGATCAACAAGATCAGCACGACCTTGCACCCCAGATCCAAGAGTCTTGACGAAGCTCGCTTTATAAATCGTGCCCCCTTCTGGCTCAAAAAAGAGCTCTTCTTTCTTATCTCGGATATCTTTCATCATGGAGATGACCTGAGTTGGCAGCATCAGCTCATCTCGATAGCGAAAAGAGAACACGCTAGAATCCGAATTCTCTAATTTTTCAATCTCTGCAAGACTCGGCTGAGCCAGGAGAAAAACGAACAGAAATGAGATTCTCGACAAAAAAAAGCGCATAAAAACTCCCGCCTTGTTGTAATTAACAAAAATCATGCTTTGAAAGCTACGAACTCACCAAATCAAAAAAAGAGTCGTAAATTTCTTAACTTTAAATATATGTAAGTATCAACGCTAGATGAGGCTTACGAGAATAGTAACAAATCGGTGATGTGGGTCAAACAAAATCATAGTGGAAATCCACATGATAGAGGTTCAAGATGAGCAATTTAGTACTTCAAGACGTGAAATTATACTACGAAACCTACGCTGCCAAAGATGACTCCGCAAATGAGAACTCTTCGCAGAAAAAGTGGATTACACTGATCAACGGCCACACCCGATCGAGCAGAGATTTTAAACTTCTCGCCCACCACCTCAAAGAACGTGGATTCAACGTCCTTACTTTCGACAACCGGGGGTCTTCAGGAAAAACAGAGTTCTTCACAAGCAACTTCACCTTCAATGACATGGTCCGTGATGTCATAGCTCTCTGGGACCATCTTGGTATCAAAAAAAGTGCCGTAGCAGGTCTCTCCATGGGTGGATTCATAGCTCAGGGGCTCGTTTCTCAGCAGCTGGGACGTGTGGAGAGTTTATGCCTTATCTGCACCAGCTCTAGACTCAAAAGTAAATATCTATCCGATGGGGTTTTACAAGGCAAATGGGGGTCTGATGAACAAGGGGTCCTCAAAAGACTCGAAGATCTTTACTTCCATCCTAAGTATTGCCAAAAAAATCCCCTGATCTTAAAATCCATGGCAAAAAAAATAGCAGAAGAAAACTCCCTCGAGGCAGGAGAAAAAAACTCTCTTTTTGATGAACGAGCTCGACTCCAAACAGAAGCCATTAAAACAGCCGATGAGGCTTCTATTAAAAACAGCCTCTCTCATCTTGACATTCCCTGCCTAATCGCCCATGGAGACAGCGATCGATTGCTTCCCTTTAAAGAAGCCGAGATCCTCCATGATCTTATTCCCCAATCTAAACTGCACTGTTTCAAAGAAACAGGTCATCTCGTCCTGGCAGAAAGAGGACGAGAATTATATGAACTGATTTCTGATCTTTTAACCAAAGCAAACCAGAAGCAACTCTGATTTCACTAGGACCCCTCCCACAAGCCATCTAACTGGTCCCTGCACTAGCATTTATATCAGCAAGTAAGCTAAGTGCTTCGCTCATGATAGACCGCCTAAATACTTCAGATCAGACGGGTGATGACGATCTACACCTCTCTCAATTCTCCGCACATTTTTCCAGCTAGGACGTAATTCTTCACATAACACATCGAGCCATTTTTCAGGCACAAGGCCCAGTCCGCAGGTGAAAATATCGAAGAAGAGAGCCCCTTTCTCAGGGAAACTATGGACAGAGGCATGAGACTCCGAGAGGAGGGCGAGAACACTAACTCCTTGAGGATCGAATTTTTTACTCTGTAAACTACAGAGAGTTGCGCCACAGGCTTGAACCCCACGGCTAAGTATATCGATAAGAAGACTCTCGCTATTTAACAAGTCAAATTCGACACCATACAGTTCCCCAAAGAGATGTGAACCATGAAAGCCCATGTCAGGTTGAAGAGAAGGACCTGCGCTTTTTCCAGAGTTTTTTTCAGAACTTTCTTGAATCTTACTCATGGTTGTCAAACATCCTTTGATAGTTTTTCCAGATCAGAAGGACCATATCTTCCGGCTCTGTTTTGCGTAATTTAGCGATGCTGTCGACTGTTCTCACCACCGAAGCCGGTTCATTCCTCTGGCCCGGATCGGGGCCAAGATAAGGTGCATCTGTTTCAGTTAAAATACAGTCTGGAGGGAGGTCTCGACTTAACTTTTGAAAACTATGACTTCTAGCGATATGAGCAGGAATGGAGAAGCACCACTGCCGGGAAGTAGCCACGTCAACTGCCAGTTTTGTCTTCCCAGTAAAACAGTGCATATTTACTTTTTCGATGCCATGGTGCAGCAAGATTTCGCAAGTTCTCTGCTCTCTTTTTCGGGAGTGAACAATCACCGGAAGTTTAAACTCAGAGGCGATTTCTATCAGGCGTAAAAAGACCCGCTCTTGCTCTGCAAAAGTACTTTCACCCAACAAATGACCATCCAAACCACACTCGCCGATAGCGACAAGGTCACCATTTTTTGCATGCTCTCGAATAGACTGCAACTCCGCTTCCATATCAAAACGCTCAAGCGAGTAGGGATAGTCCGGAGGAAGTACGGCAGCAGCTGCCTCTGTGGGATAGACTCCAAGCGCCGGCTTCAGAATGGAATGTTTTTGACAAAGCTCTATAACCTGTTTGTTCGAACTCGCGGAAAGTCCATTTACAATAATAGCCTTGAGCTGAGATTTTGCAGCTCTATCGACGACCAAATCTCTATCGGCATCAAAATCTTTATGCGTAAGGTGAGTATGAACATCGACATAATTCAAAGCGTGCACGTTCTCAGACATGATAGGACCTTCAGATATGATGACAAGCTGCAGAGTGTGGATATTTTTGGTGTTCGTCACCTTGGATCTTGAGTTCAGGTCTTACCGTTCTACATAGATCAGTCGCAAGGGGACAACGAGGAAAAAATTGACAACCTTCACTCCAAGATTTTTCTGGATCTTGACTACGAGGGGCTTCGATCATTTGACTTATGGTCCTTTTCTTCACATGACCATACTGATCAAAGGACTCAGAAGGGATCGAGTCGATTAAAATTCGTGTGTAAGGATGCATAGGATGAACATACAAGTCATCTCGATCAGCCATCTCAACGATTCTTCCCATGTACATAACGGCAATGACGTCGCTGATATGCTGAACAACTGCCAGATCGTGGGCAATAAAAAGATAGCTCAGACCTCGTTTTACTTTAAGTTCGCTGAGCAAATTTAGAATTTGAGATTGAATGGAAACATCCAAGGCACTCACGGGCTCGTCACAGACAATCAGATCTGGAGATAGGGCTATAGATCGAGCTATCCCGATCCTCTGCCTCTGCCCTCCAGAAAATTCATGTGGATAACGAGAGTAAGACTCGGGGTTCAAACCTACCTCATGGAGAAGATTTTGAACTCGCTCTTTGGGATTTTCCTTAGCCAAACCATGAATAAAAAATGGCTCAGAGAGAATCTCCCCCACCGTCATCCTCGGGTTGAGGGATGAGTAGGGATCTTGAAAAATCAACTGCATATGGCGCCTTTTGGGGCGCATCTTCGCTTCTGACAGAAAGGTGATATCTTCTCCTCGAAAGAGAATTTGTCCACCTGAGGGCTCGTAAAGCTTGAGCAGGGTTCTTCCCAGCGTAGACTTACCACAGCCAGATTCACCGACAAGTCCGACCGTTTCTCCTCTCCTGATTTTGAGGTTGACGGAATCGACTGCTCGAAGAACGGGTTTTTTTTTCCAAGGTAAAACAGAAGAATAATCAGAGAGAGGAAAATATTTTTGCAAACCTCTAAGTTCGATCAGGGCTAGTTCTTCAGAGGCTTGTTTTGATGCTTCGGTCATAGGTCTTGCTGAGCTCTATGAGTGTAGGGATTTCTTCCTCATAAAAAATTTTCATGAGGGAGAGGCCCTGGGCTGGCGCCGTTTGGCCCGCTGCACAACGATCTTGTTTCTTCAAAATTTCGTCGATCACAAGTGGTTTTCTTTGAGCTCCGTTGACCAAAGTTCCCACCATGATGCGAACCATCTGCTTTAAAAAGCCGGTACCTAGGAACCAGATCGAGATCAGGGGAAACCGTTCCACGTCGACGTGAATATCGATCACCGTCCTTATTTTAGACAAGGCATCTGAGTCTCTATTGCAAAAGGAGGTGAAGTCATGTGTGCCTATCAGACTACGAGCCTGATCTCTTATCCATTCTACATCTAAGTCGTCAGGAAGGCTCCAAACAAAATCTTTCAGAAAAGGGCTGAAGCAGTAGCCAAGCCAAAGTTGGTAGCGGTAGGCTTTAGCTTTGCTATCGACAATAGGGTTGAAACGATCATCGACAGCCTCAACACCCCAAACCCCTATATCCTTCGGCAGGAGGGCTTCCAAAGAGCGCAGCCAGGGTATCTGTCTAAACTTAACCGGACTTCTGAAAGTGAAGACCTGGTGTTCAGCGTGCACCCCGGTGTCTGTGCGCGAAGCGCCGCGAATCCTGACCGGGTGACGCAGAAAGATTTGTAGGGCCTCTTCAAGCTTATCCTGGATAGCATTGCCATCAGGCTGGGATTGAAACCCTTTGAAAAGGGTGCCCTTATAAGCCACACAAGCTTTGTACAAGGGACCATCAACTTTAACTTTAGCCATCAGAATTCTCAAGTAAGCTGCTAAGGCTTCGTTTCAAAGAGGAAGGAGGCTCCGAGAACAGTCCGATTAAACGCTACAGTACTATTCTTCTTCTGAGACAAGTAAAGCTTATCTCCACTTATAGAAGTGGTCCCTTGAAAGAAAAGAGTGAGATAAGTTTGCTCTATGCCAAAGCTGCGTGAAAGAGAATACATACTGGCATGCTCAATACCAGTAAGAGAGATATGGAGCGCACCACCGTAGACCCAGCTGCCATGCCACCCTGAATTGACGTAAGGTTTTACATCTGACTGACGCCCTGCCCTGGTCTCTTCGAAATAGAGTTCTTCATACCCAAACTCACCTGAAACTTTCAAGTATTTTGCAGCAAAAGGTGAGATATGACTACTAACAAAGAACTGGATGGGAACAAGGGTGAGATTGGCTGTTAAACTGTCTAGAGCAAGTTCATCTGGCAGAAGTCGCAGATTCAACTTTTCTGCTGTCGTTCCTTTGTCTTTATACCAAGCAAAACGAGTTCCCCAATAAAGACCAACGAGAGAGAGGTCGACGATTCGCTTCTCAAAACTAACCATGGGATACCAAGATGTATTCCCGTAAAGTTGATCATAGTATTTTAACGGAGCCTGGAACTCTGGTTTGGCAAGGGAAAAACCGAAAACATAATCACCAAAGTGAGTCCATTGTGTCTGGGCCGCAGGAGCCTGAGCTATAGGTAGAGGATCTGTTGTTTGAATCAGCCCCCGCTCTGCTTCGACTGGGTTTGGTCCTTGCTCAGTGCTGATAGGGGGTTCCTGACCCTCAGCAAATATAGGGGCTGCACCCAGAAGAGTGAGTATAAACACCCAAGCTCTCAGCATTTCTTTTCTCATCTGTTTACTCCAATAAATAAGTTTTTAGGAGAGCCAGCTGCGTACTTTCGCCTAACCCATGTTGCAACTTAGAGTTGCTATAACGACAGTAGGGACTCCAAAATTTGAACGGCGTTGGTAGCTGCGCCCTTCTTTAAATTATCAGCAACATTCCAAAATTGAACCCAGTCCGAACGCTGTTTGCCATCAGCGGTCTGCAGCAGTCGCGCTCGACAAACATAAACCCCACTTTTTTGGGCTATGGTCAGTGGGTTGGGGAAGTTTAAACGCTCGGAGTCTGCAACGAAGCTAAGTCCTTTGCTTTGGGACAGTCTTGCTATGAGCTCTTCTCGACTCACAGGACAGGAAAGCTTTACTGTCACAGCTTCAGCATGACAATGAAAGACAGGAACCCGTACGGTCGTCGGAAGAACTGGGAGGTCCTCATCCGACAAAATCTTACGAGTTTCTTGGATCATCTTTAGCTCTTCTTCACAGTACCCAGTTACGTCATCGATAGAACCAATGTAGGGAATGAGATTAAAGGCAATGGGATGTTCATAGAGACTCGGGACTGCCCGCTCAAATTTAAAGCTCGCTTTCATCCCCTCCGAAAGCTCGGTAATCCCCTTCTGCCCTGAGCCGGAAACAGACTGATAAGTAGCGACTTGGACCATTTCAAGACCATAAGCTTTCTTCAGTGGGTCGAGAGCCACCACCATCTGTATCGTTGAACAGTTGGGATTAGCAATAATACCTGGTTTATAGCCCTTCAAGACCTCTTGATTGACTTCGGGAACAACCAACGGAATATCTCGATGAGAACGCCAGGCACTGCTGTTATCGATAACATAAGCACCGAGTTGAGCAATTTTCGGAGACCACTCTTTGGAGAACTCTTTACCTGCACTCATAAGGACAAAACTACAACCCTGTACAGCTTCCAGTTGAAAAGCCCGTACAGTCAGTGTTTTTCCTCTAAATTTCAATCTTTCCCCATCAGAACGAGGGGAAGCCAGTGCGATGACTTCCGCAGTTTTCGGGACAAGCGCAGACTCTTCGAGCTCAGCTAGAATTTCCCTACCTACAGCACCACTAGCACCAACAACAGCTATTTTCACTGATGATTTCCCTCTTCAAAAGATTCTGATTCGAAAACTTCGTCATCATCGACAAGGCTCTCCCACCCTAGAGTCCATTCCAGAATCCCGCTGAGCGCGAAAGAGAAAAAGAGAACCATACTCACAAGATCGGGCTTATAGGCCGTCAGAGCGATGAGAACGACAAGTAAGGCAAGCACCCTAAAAGGCTTGACCCCCTTAATATCCGTATTTTTGAAGGAGCGGTAGCGAATATTACTGATCATGAGAAAAGCTAGGCAGGGAGCTAGCACCAGAAAAACATAAGAAATAACGGTCTTGTCTGAAAGAAATTCATAAATAAAACTGATGAGCCAAGTCTGCCCCTCCAGTCTGCTCCCTTTATCGCAAGTGAAAGCAACAAAACTAGCAACCGTCCCTGCCGCCATGGGGATTGGCAGGCCGATAAAGTCTTCGCTTGTCTTCCCCTTAGCGCTCAAGACATTGAATCTTGCTAATCGCAGGGCTCCACAGGCCGTGAAGATAAAACAGAAAATCCAACCCATTCGACCAAAATCACGCAAGGAGTACTGATACATGAGAAGGGCTGGAGCCACCCCAAAGGAGACCAGATCGCAAAGGGAATCATACTGAACTCCAAATTCGCTCATCGTGCGAGTGAGTCGCGCGACTCTGCCATCGAGGACGTCAAAGATACTCGATAAAAAGATAGCTCCAGCTGCCCATGTAAAATCACCCTGCATGGATTTAATAATCGAATAATAACCAAAAAAAAGATTACCGGTCGTCAGAAGATTAGGGAGCATGTAGCCCAGAGTTGTTCGAGTAGGGGCTATGCCTTTGACTCTTGATATCATTTTATCCTCATTTCGGCGGCTGATTTTTTCAAATAGAGAGGGCTTGGGAAAGTAGAATCAAAAACTCCTGGACCCAAATTTCTGAGCAAGGAAAAAGCTCCTTCTAGTGCCATTCGACTAAATTCGGTTAACGGAATTTCTAGCTGTTGGATCGGCTTTGGAGCAAGCTGACTGAGAAGCGCAGATGCCTCCATCCAAGGGCCAACGATTACAAAAGAACTGAAGGGAGCCAGCTTTTTGTGGACTTCCTCGGCATCTGACAGTTCGATGGTATCAAGCTCATAAGCACTGGCCTTAAAAAACGCAAGAAAGCCAGACTTTCTTGTAGAAGGGAACATCAAAAGAGCGTCCTCCTCGACAAGACCCCGTCGCCGGATTTCAGCCAAAGTTTCAGCAAGGGCGGAATAGGAAAAAACAGCTATCTTGTGCTTATTCGCAAGATAAACCCCTTGAGCCCAAGACAGCGCTATTTTAATCCCCGTGAACGAACCTGGCCCACAGGAAATAAGCATATAACGGATATCTTGCATCTGGGCTCCAAAGCTAGCAAGCCCCTCCGCAACCAGTGAAGACAAATCCTTGGAGCCCTCATAGGCACGGCCGACAGCCTGCCAAGCCTTGCTTTTAGGATGAGCTAAGTTTTTAGAGTGAACCAAGTTTCCGTCATTGCAAACCAACCCATCCAAGTCTTCATGACAGAACGCCGTCATTGCGAGCACAGCGAAGCAATCTCCATTTAAAGGCGAGATTGCTTCGTCGCCTACGGCTCCTCGCAATGACCCGGTTGGAGCAGAACGAAGCAGGTTCTCTGTGGAAGCAGCTTCGTCGCCTACGGCTCCTCGACCTAACGAACGCATAGATGGAGCCCAGATCTCGTCACTTAAAATAAGCGCAAGGCTGATCCCAGATACGCTTCCATCGATGATCAAGCAGAGTGATGGACTCATCCGAAAACACCTTTTAATTCACCCAGCATAGAGGACCAAAAGCGACTGAGATCGTTGTATGTTGCAAGAACAACGAGCGCAAGGAGTAGAGCAAAGCCAAGACGTTGAAAGTTTTCCAGAGCTGCTTCACTCAAAGCCCGTCTTCTTACTGCTTGGAAAAGCTGAATAAGCAGTTGACCTCCGTCGAGAGCAGGGATCGGAAACAGGTTCATGACCCCTAGGTTAAGACTGATTAGGGCCATCGCCATGAGGAAGGCCTTGCCGCCAAGTTTGGCAGAATCCCCAGCGACTTTGGCAATCAACATCGGACCACCCAAAGACTGGAGTGGAACCTGACCCGTAAAGAGCCCTCTGAGCACATCAAGCAGGGCAAAAGTCTGTTCACCTGTCGTTCGAGTGGCAAACGAGAGGGCTGCCACTGGGCTTTCATAGATTTCCAAAATAGGACTTGGAAAAATCGCTGGCCCCCAAAGCTTAGCGTCAAGCGTGTACACTGTTTGCTTCCCCGAAGGTTTTTGGAGATCCACAGGAACAAGAGCTAGGTCTAAATTTTGGGTAAGACCTTCTCGCTGTACAGTGAAAGCAAGGACGGGTTTTTGATTTGTACTGAGTCTCTCCATCAGATCGTAGACATCCACCAGGTCTTTGCCATCCATCTGCAGCAGTTGATCTCTTTTTTGTACACCCGGCTTATCTGGGGAAGATTGATTAGAAGTGGACGTATCTAACTTTCCTTTGGGTGTTTCCGCAACCGTAAGTTCACTACTTGTCAGACCGAGACTTGCTGCGAGTTGGCGACGCAAAGAATGGGGAGCAGGCTTTTTATGTACATCAAAGTCCTGTCTAAGTGGACTCCATACAGCCCTTAGCTGCTTCAGAACACGAACCTGAGTCTCCTTGGGGGAGAGGTTCTTCTCAGAAAGAGCAACTTTATCAGCAGGAACAGCGGCCTCAGAGACGCGCAACTCCACTTGATCTGCGTTATTATGGAAGGCAAAATCAAACGCACGGAGAGCATCTGCCCATGTCTTGATATCGAAAGTCTTGATATCGAAAGTCTTGGGGCTAACAGCCTCTTGTCTTTGATCTGGGTCGAGAACTCTTATCGAGACGATCTCCTCCCCTGTCCTGAGTCCCGCAAGAGAGGCTGGGTTGGAGCCAGCTAAAACCGTCAGGACTGGAGGAAGAAAACCGAACGCAACCCCTGCTCGTCCACGTTTCACAGATCGACCTGCGAAATCTTCAAGATCGACAAGATCAAGGTTGAGATCAATCTCGATAATCTTCTCATCTGCTGATTTTTCTCTCGAACTTTCCTGCGGGATAGGGATCCCAGCACTTCGAGAAACCACGAGATGAATACGAGGAGAAGTCGCTTCCTGAATGAATTTTTGAAGATCCGTCCAGTTTTTAACCACATGCTGATCGATGCTAAGAACCCTATCACCGGGCTCTAGACCAGCCCGCTCAGCAGGGCTGTGAGAACGTATCTCCCCAATAATGGGAGCAGGGTGTTCGATCCCCTGCATCCCGAGGCAGGCATAGATCGAAATGGTAAGTAAAAAGTTAGCAAGAGGTCCCGCTGCTATGGTTGCTATTTTTGCATACCACGGAGCCAGGTGAAATTCCTGACCGGTATAGATGGGATCAACCGGCTCAGAAGGTAGGCTCCCTGCAAACTTGACAAAACCACCGAGAGGCAAGGCAGAAAGTCGATACTCGGTATTTTTGTATCTAAAACTAAACAAACTTGGGCCAAAGCCCAGCGAAAAAATTTCGACACCTATGCCAAAAAAACGGCCGACCAGAAAATGACCGAGTTCATGCACGAAGATAAGGATACCAAGCAGGAGTGCCATGGCCATCAGCGGGTGTGATAAAAGATTCGTCAAGGGTATAAGGTCCTCCCTAATTTGAGAACGACCAAAAATAAAGGGGCTGCAATGAGAATAGAATCCGCTCGATCTAGCATGCCACCATGCCCAGGGAACAAGGCCCCCGAGTCTTTGATCTCAGCAAAACGTTTGAGGGCCGATTCTATCAGATCTCCTAGGGTTCCTGCCAGAGTTCCTATGAGGGAAAGCGCCAGAATCATAAGCCAGGTGTCAGGAAGGTTGATTACCCGAGCCACAAGGAGAGCTAGAAGAATACCAAAAACGAGCCCCCCAAAAAAACCTTCCCAGCTCTTCTTTGGGGAAAGTTCAGGCGCAAGTTTTCTGCGCCCGAAGAGGGTTCCAGCAAAATAGGCCCCGGTGTCGTTCCCCATGACGATGGCGAGAAGAACGAGAATATAACCTGAATGAATATCCGTCTTCTGCTCTTGAATTTCGATAAGAGCTAGCCACGGAATACTGCTATAGCAAAGGCTCATAAGGAGTCCAGAGCTTATGGCAATGCCCCTCTCGATGTTATTCCTGGCCACAAAGACACCAGCGATGAAGATAAGAGCAAAGCAGAAAGAAAGTGCCGCCCCCAAATCTGCTCTAGCCAACATAAAGGTACCCAGAAGCAACGCATTGAGCAGACACAGACCCAAAGTCCAGAGAACAGAAAGACTCTCTTGCCCCTGATAAAATGGGCTCGAAGGGCCTTTCTTAGAGGCTAGACGCCGCACGAGAGCTGGCATAAAAAATCGACTTATTTCCCAAACACAGAGCATGGAGAGAAGAAGGAAGAAGCATTGGATCCAATCCATAGGGGCTTGAGTGAGCAGGGCAAGAACGAGGGGAAGGCCAACGACAGCTGTCAGAACTCTATGTTTGAGCATGTTCCACCAATCCAAAACGTCGCTTGCGTTTTTGAAAAGAGAGCACCCCTTCCAGAAAATGTTCTTTTTTGAAATCTGGCCAGAGTACGGGCGTGAACCAAAGTTCTGTATAGGCAATTTGCCAAAGCAGAAAATTGGAAACTCGCTGCTCCCCACTTGTACGTATCATGAGATCAGGATCTGGAAGGTTAGCCGTAAATAGATGTTCCGAAATAAGCTCGGGGCTAATATCCATCGGAGACAATCTCCCATCCTGGACCTTTTGCGCAATGGCCTGACAGGCCAACGCAATTTCAGTACGACTACCGTAGCTCAGGGCTACGTTAAGAAGCATCTTGGACTCATCCTTGAGAAAGTCATCTGCCTCTTGAATGAGGGATCTGCTTTTTTCTGACAATTTGTCGAGACAACCGATGACTTTGATACGAATATGGTTTTTTTTGAGATTTTCTCTCTCCTTCACGATATATGTATCGAGAAGAGACATGATAGCGGAGACTTCCTCCTGGGGTCTACCCCAGTTTTCCTCGCTGAAAGCATAGAGAGTGAGGACTTTAACTCCGATCTCCGCGGCAACTTCGACTGCTTTCCTTACGCTCTCCACTCCCTTGCGGTGTCCAAAAATTCGAGGTTGGAGGCGCATTTTAGCCCAGCGACCATTTCCATCCATGATGATAGCAACATGTCTTGGGATGATCCCAGCCTTTATGATAGAAATGTCTGCTTCGGCAGCACTGATCATGCCTCAGTCCGTGGGGTGATTGAAGTTAATGGAATGCCAGCTCTCAAAAGCATCATGTTTTGCTGCTTACAGCTAGCTAAGCTGCTTATGGGGAGCCTACAAACTTCAATGTTTGCTCCTTGGCACCTAACAGGCAAGACCTTTTTGAGAACTCTCATAGAAACACTCTGTCTACGTCATCTACGTACGCAGCCTTCATAGAAAACCTTGATTTTATGAAAAAAACCAGCAAAGAGCAAAAGGTTGATGGAACTCTGATTATGGCTGCTAACAGTCTCGGTTTGGAGGAAGATATCCCCACACGAGCACTCGCCAGCCTCCATAGCTCTGAACTTCTCATTTTTGAAGAGGACAGACCGGCTCGCCAAGTTTTAAAAAAGGCGAAACTCAGGAGATCTTATCTTAAATTCAACGAACATGGGCAAGAGGAAACTCTTCAAGCCCTCTCTGAGGCTCTAAAAAAAGGCCAGACGGCCGTATATATGAGTGATCAAGGAAGCCCATGCCTAGCAGATCCAGGCAGACCTTTGCTCTCTTTGGCCTATAAACTCGGAGCTCGGGTGCTCAGTATCCCGGGCCCCTCAGCAATTACCGCGGCCCTCTCATCCTGTCCCTTCGACTTGAAAGAGTTTTTCTATGCTGGATTTTTACCAAGAACTCCTAGCGAGCGAGAAAAAAAACTGAAGAAGCTGGCGGCGATGAGGGTTCCTTTGATACTGCTGGACACACCTTACAGGCTTTTGGATCTTGTCACGAGCTGTGAGCAAGTTTTGCAGCACCGCTACCGGGGCTTTCTGGCCTTAGATATAAGCGGTGAACAGGAAAGCTATTTTTGGGGCAGTTTATCTTCTCTTCGAAAAAAGGCTGAAGAGATCCATAAACTAAATTTTGTATTGATTCTTGATCCTGTAGAATAGACTCATGGAAGAACTTGAACACCATCATCCGCAAGCTAAACCCGAAATCTTAAAGAAAAGAACTCGGCAACTTATCCTCTTCACTCTTTTACTCTGCCTGGCTTTGATTTCCTTTCTCTTTGTCTACAGCATCCTCCTGACTCCTCTTCTCATCAGTCTTTTTTTCACGTACATGCTTTTGCCCCCTGTCCGCAAACTGGAGGGGTATAAGATTCCAAGAGGTGTCAGTATCTCCGTTTTTATTTTGGTTTCCTTTGTGATCTTTCTACTTGCCTTCCTCAATCTTCTTCCCTACCTCTACTCGGAAATCCTAAGATTGATCCAAAATGCTCCCGATGCTTTTGACCGTCTCACGACCATTTGGCTGCCTGAAGCCAGAAAAACATTTGTATCCTTCCATCTTTTTGACGAAAACAAATTAGATTTCTTCCTCTCAGAAGCGAAGGGAATGCTCCATCTTTCCGAGCGGATCGAGCAGGCTTTAAGCACTGTCTGGCGAACAGCTCCCCGTCTGTTTAGCAGCGCACTCAATCTGATTCTTATTCCTTTCTTTACTTTTTTCTTTGTGAAGGACTGGGAGAATATCCGTGCCCGTGCTTTGCTTTTGACCCCTCCAGGACTAAGACCTGGTTTCTTTGTGGTGGCTGATCGATTGGACAAAGCTTTACGATCTATTATCCAAGGACAGATCCTCATTGCCCTCACATTGACTGTTCTCTACACCATTGGACTTAATCTTGCGGGTATTCCAGCTGCCACTACAATTGCGCTTATTGCTGGACCCTGTCGCCTTATTCCTTATCTCGATCTTTTAGTAGGCATCCCACTGAGCCTACTATCTCTGTCCTCCGATTTTCAAGGATTTGCTCAACTCCTCTTTGTTCTCGGTGTTTTCTTAGCCGTTCAAGCCATCGATGGAATGTTTATTACACCTAAAATTCTAGGGGAACGTGTGGGTCTACACCCGTTCGTAGTGATTATTTCTGTGATCGCTTTTGGCAGTCTCCTGGGCTTCTGGGGTGTTCTTCTTGCCATTCCACTGCTTGCTGTGCTGAAAACACTTTGGACCATTTCTGAACCACACTACCTTGAATCGAAAATTTATAAGCCAGATTTATAGGAGACTAGGAGGGAGTAGCTTAGGGAAAACTACACAGCTGGTTCCTCCACGAAAAAGCTTGTAAAGGAGCTTGGATTGAATTTGACGATACATAAATTTTTTTTTGTTTTTCTTCTTTTTTCAAACTGGGCTTGTATGAAAAAAAAGACTTATCCGCTATCCGAACGCTACGACGGCAAACGTTTTTATAACGACAGTCCCATAGAAGAACGGGGGCTGTCTGATCTTTTTAAATGGTGGTGGCAAGGAGGCAAAAAAACTTGGCCAACAGAAGTCACAAATGAAGCTGAACCAGAACTCCCCTCTGGGGAAGTCGATCCGACTAAGCTTTATGTCACCTATGTCAATCACGCTAGTTTTCTGATCCAGATGTCTGGGCTCAATATCTTGACCGATCCTATCTACTCAGAGCGGGCAAGCCCGATCTCTTGGGCCGGACCAAAACGGGCTCGAAAACCGGGGATCGAGTTCGATAAACTACCAAGGATAGACTACGTTTTTATCAGTCACAATCATTACGACCACCTAGATCTCCCAACGATCAAACGACTGTTTGAAAAATTTAACCCTGAATTTATCGTACCATTGGGCAATGTCGAGCTCCTTCGAACAGAGGGAGACTTGAAGATCTTAGAACTGGACTGGTGGCAGAACGCTCCCTTGGCTAGAGGTGCAAGCATTACACTCGTACCTAGTCAACACTGGTCCGCTCGGGGTATTTTTGATCGTTCTCATGCCCTATGGGGAGGCTTTATCATTTCTCAGAATACTTGGAAGGTACACTTCCAAGGGGACACTGGGCATGGCCCCTTCTTTAAGAAAATTCAAAAAGCATTCCCCGAGATCGATCTCAGCATTTTACCCATCGGCGCCTACGAACCCAGATGGTTTATGAAGGGTCATCATATGAACCCGGAGGATGCCGTACTTGCTCACTTAGATCTCAAATCCCATCACAGCCTAGCGTCGCACTTTGAAACATTCCAACTCACGGATGAGGCTATTGGCGATCCCCGTCTTGCCTTAGCCGAAAGCTTGAAACAACACGGGATTGCTGAGGATATCTTTCAAGCTTTGAAAACGGGACAAACTCGGATGTATCTTAAAAATTGACATGAAGTCACCCGACCGACATGAAGTCACCCGAGCCAACCTGTATAAGTACTCTTCTCTCTAACAATGATCTCGCCCCTTTGGGGCTCGACTTTTTGTTTCATCACCAGCCTATCGCGATGGAAAAATTTGAGAATTCACTTCCCGATATATTGTGCATTAACTACTCTGCCCTTCTTAAGAAAATTATATCGAACGGAAACGAACCCGTCACCTCGAGCGAGTGTAGCGAGTCGAGAGGTATCGATCTACCCGTGTTCTATATCGAACGGAAACGAACCCGTCACCTCGAGCGAGTGTAGCGAGTCGAGAGGTATCGATCTGCCCGTGTTCTAACGAGAAAGATAATGGTATTGAGCACATCATGCAAAAAGGGGCTTACATTTACATATTGGCGTCCAACCACAATTCACTCATTTATATTGGGGTGACCAACAATTTAAGTCGTCGACTTTCAGAACACTGTTCGATGGTGTTTCCAGGTTAATGACGTGTCCTGCGATGACGCAATGACGAGTTCTGCTATGACTAGTTGCTCCAACGCTTTTTTTGCCGGAGAAACCAAATAAGTAGCCCAAGGCCGACGACGCCACCAAGGACACCGTAAAGACCCATCTGAATGTGCTTCATCTTCTCTTCAAGCAGCTCTAAGTTCGAGCCAAAGAAATGACCAACCCAGACCCAAACTGGTACAGAGATCAGGGCGGCAAGCCCATCGAGCATAAAGAACTTCCAGGTTGGAACTTGGTAGGCACCGGCCGTTAGGAAAAGAGGCATCCGTAATCCTGGGGCAAATCTTGCAAAGAAAATGACTTTGTCCCCGTAACGATTAAACCAGGACATGATCTTCTTCTCGCGTTCTTCCTGCACAATCCACTGAAAACCCCGAGTTTGCTTAATCTTGGGACCAATTCTTTTACCGATCGTGAAGACAACACCATCCCCGAGCAAAACCCCAGCTAGAGTCACAAAAATCGTGGGCCAAAACTCTGTAACGTGCCGCGCTGACAAAATTCCACCTGTGATCAACACCACATCTTCTGGCATGGGAAGACCGAACCCGCATATGACAAGGATAGAAAACATGATGAAATAAGCCTGGGTCCCATAAGGGGTTAACCTAGCAAGAAGTTCAATAATCAAATTCATAGGCCTTACTTGTGCCTTCCAGGTAAGAGGTAAGATAAAGGATCGAGGAGGCCCCATAGCAGCATCATAGCCAGGGCCACGCCAACTGTGAGTCCTATACATGCAACAAGGAAAAGACTGACGAAAGAAAAAGATTTCTTTTCCTTTGGCTGGATTTTCTGAGCAAACCCAGTCTCAATAGTTGCAGGATCTTGCACCTGGTCGAGACTCGGACCCTGAGACTGCACTCTCGCCCCCAATTGGATCTCTTTGCCTTCGCTCATAGCAAACCCCGTCTCGATTCAGTAGCTTTTGAAGTAAAACCATCCCAGCGAATGATCGGCGTCTTGCCAACAGATCGAATTTCGTCGCAGAAGTCGGCGAGATCGAGCTGCTTACAGGGCACGTTACCAAGATCATCAGCCCCAACAAGCAAGGTCAGAGGAGCGATCTTCTCTTGCCCGTAGAAAAGCGGCTGGTGTGGAAGCCTGCCCACTTGGGGATGAGTTGTAGGTAAACCCACAAAAGGGGCTGTGATGTGCGGAGTCTGCGGGCAAGCGATCCTTGTTAGCAACACCGCTTTCAAATATTCATAGCAGGTTACATAACTATCTTTGCCTACACCGACGATGAGACTTAAAAAACCATCTGTCTTCTGTTGCAGATCTCTAAAAGATAGAACTCTTTGCAGGAAGGGCTCCCAAAGAGGGGTTCCACCTCCCTGATGCAGAGGGCAAGAGAACTCAATTTTAGCTGCGGTCTTGATACCAGAAGCATGGGCCAGCGCATGCAGCTCCGTGATTTCTCTGTGGGTCAGAGTCGCTTCTTCATCGTCATAGGAACTCTCGAGAACTCTCACTCCGAGCTTAGCGAGTTTTGCCATGGCGTCTGCCAAAGAACCTTCACTCTTTTGAGCCATTTCCCACAGGCGACACAAACCAGCAAGAAGAAGCGTCTGCGATGGAAAGACCTGCTTAACACGTTCGATATTTTCAAGCAGCTGATGCCAACTGCCATAATGGTTCTCCCTCAGTCGGGAAAGATCGACAAGACACGGGTAAGAACTCAGATGAGCATGGTCTTTTGCCAACTGCAGTTTCTCAACCTCGGTATAAAGATCCTGCGGTTTCTCCCACTCCACTTTATGAACAAGACAGAAAGAACAGCTCTCTGACTCTCGGCCAAGATCCGCTTGCAAGGCTCTCACATCAGAGTGAAGAGAAAAAAGATCAGCTCTCAGCGCCAGCTGCGTGAGTTCCTCTAGGGTGATACACCCGTCTAGGGCTTTCTCGACAAGAGCTCTGCGTTCAAGATCGCCCAAAAGATTTTTGAGATGAGGTTCTTCTACAAGACCTCTTGGATTGTAAAGCGTATCCCGCTCCTGAACCCCATGGTTGGATCTGCGAATCAGCTCTTTGATACTGCTTTTGAGCATACCTACACCGGCTCGACCACCAGCCATGTGGGATATTTTTTCTTCATGAACAGTTCCGTCCATGTCATTCGCACCAAAACAAAGACCCATCTGTGCAATATCTTGCCCCATCATCACCCAGTAGGACTTGATGTGAGAAAAATTATCAAGATAGAGCCGAGCAAGAGCAAGAGTTTTTAAGTCCTCTGTTCCATAGGTATAACGTCTGATCCCCATTTCATTGTGATGAGGCTGAAAAGCCAGAGGGATAAAGCAGTTAAAACCTCCTGTTTTATCCTGAAGCGTTCGCAGATGACGCATGTGATCGATCCGGTGTTCATAAGATTCTATGTGCCCATAGAGCATCGTACAGTTAGAACGAAGATCGAGTTCATGAGCTGTTTGGTGAATAAGAAGCCAATCTTCTGTCGACAGTTTAGCTGTGATTTTCTCCCGAATTTCGGGGTGAAATATTTCAGCTCCTCCACCTGGTAAAGAACCTAGCCCAACTTCTTTTAGACGCTTGAGAATCTCTTTGTAAGAAAGCCGAGATTTTCGAGCTAGCCAGTCGATTTCAACAGCAGTGAACGCCTTGATGTGCAAGGTTGGATGAGCTTTTTTGATAGAACTGATCATAGCAAGGTGGTAGTCGAAATTCCAACGGGGGTGAAGACCACCCACCATATGGAGCTCGGTCGCCCCCATATCCACCGCTTTCGTAGCTTTGACCAGAACCTCTTCTAAGCTGTAGGCATAGCCACCTTCTTCCCCTATTTTTCTCGCAAAACTGCAAAATTTGCAGGTCATCACGCAGATATTGGTAGGGTTGAGATGTTGGTTGATATTATAGAAGACGACCCCACGATTTTTCCTTTTATTCACAATCTGAGCCAACTTTGCCAGAGCAAAGAGGTTCTTTGTTTGAAAGAGAAAGAGGGCATCTTCATCATTTATTCGGACAGAATTCTCCACCTTGTCATGCAAAGACTCAAAAGATGGCATAGGATTCTTGCTCCCTGTTCTGTGTAAAATGAGGGTTGGGAACGAACTGACAATTTGCACCCTTAGTGCTTGGTAAATTCATCGTATAAACTCGGTCACGACCAAACTTTGATCGCAACCTGGAAAGACAAAGCTCTGCTTTCGTTGGAGGAAGGAGAGCGAGAAGACAGCCTCCCCCACCGGCTCCGGTTGGTTTACAGGCAACTGTCCCACAATCTTGTGCCTCTGCCAGACTTTCATGAAGCTGGGGGGAAACCACTCCAACATGTGCAAGAAGCTGAGAACAGCTTTCCATACCATCCTTAACGAACTGAGCTTGCCCAGACTCTAAACCCATTCGGACAGCCTCGACGGCTGTCCTAAAAGCACGCAGCAAGCCTTGGTCGACCTCTCCCTTCGGAGCAAAATAAGGGGCAGCTTTTTCGACCATCTGCAGAGTAGAGGATCTTGTCCCTGTATCAATGAGCGCAAAAGGCCATTCAGACAAAATTAGATTTTCATGGAGGAGAGGGCTTACTTGTAATGGTGTCGGACCAAATCCTTTTTGAAAAAAAATCGTCTGCCGCTGGCTGATAACAGCTGCATCAAGTCCGGAAGGGTTACCGTGAAAGCGACGTTCCAATTGGTTAGCAAGCTGGGCTATTTCATCTGCTGTGAGGACGTAGCCAAATACAGAGCTGAGCCCCCGAATCAAACTCACACTGAGGGAGGCTGAAGCCCCCAGTCCAGCACCAGGAAGGAGATTAGACGTTCCACTGAGGTGGAATAAAAGAGATTCCACCTCCTTCCACGGTCTCATCTCCCGATCATTTTTCTCGAGAATAAATTTTCTGAGAACTTGGTAGGCCTCTTCTTTCAGCTCTTGAATCGTCTCCGGCGACCACTGAGCAACCCTATCTACCTGATCCCTGACCTCCTCCTCGTCCGTGTCCTCTTTTCCACCGAGGAGAGTCGGTCGAGCCCCTGGCAAACGGAGAGATGTCAGTCTTTCCAGTCGTGTAAAAGTAAGTTGGATCTCCATAGAAAAAACAGGAGCAGCGATAGCTGGAGCTCCGTAAACAACCGCATGTTCACCAGCAATGATCACCTTGGCACAGGCAAAGGAGCGGGCAAGCACATTAGAGGGGGTTGACTTTTTTGTTCTACTAGGCAATGTGAGCTGCCTCCATCTGTTGGAGGATGTCGAGATTCTTCTGATGCAAGTTCATATGACCAACTTGGATACCTTCCGTCGCTAGAGCGCGTAGGGCAGAGAGATTCTGCGCAAGACCGATTGAACAAAGAATACCCGCTAGCTCCTGGGCATTGGGATTGCCCAGCAATTTGAGAGCGACCTGGGCCGTAGGATGTAGTTTTGTAACGCCACCAACCGTACCAACGGCCATGGGCAGTTCAATCTTCCCATGAAGGTGACCCTCGGCATTTGTCTTCCAAGTCGTCATAGGCCTATAAACACCTTCCCGACAACAGTAGGCATGTGCTCCAGCCTCGACAGCTCGCCAATCGTTCCCTGTCGCAATCACAACGGGGTCGATCCCATTCATGACCCCCTTATTATGGGTAGCAGCTCGATAGGGATCATGCCAGGCAAAGGCCCAGGCCTTGGTGATCCTCTCTATCACATAGAGCCCCTCCTCTCTCCTCGCAGAAAAAGCTTCGGGGGGGATCGTGCACTCAGCACAGGCCATGCGCCTATCCGTGAGATTCGTCAGAATCCGAAGCCCTATATCACAGTTCGGAAGCAGGTCTGGGAGCAGCTTTGCAAGCTTTTCACACATCGTGTTGGTGATATTCGCCCCCATAGCATCAGCCGTATGGATGTGGAGATGGAGGACAAGACTTTCGATCTCTTCAATGTAGTGCCAAGTGAGATCCTTGGCCCCACCACCTCGCGCTAAGAGCCGATTTTGTCCACGATTAGCGTAGGTCAGGAGAGTCTCTTTTTTCGCTGTCAAGATAGCATCATAATCTACGTTTTTATCAAGATAGACTTGTATTTGACCGGTCATGATGGGGTCAGAACTCCGCGTTTTAAAGCCTCCCCCATAGCGAGCCAACTTGGCGCCATGACTCGCAGCCGCAATCACACTGCTCTCTTCTACAGCCATGGGAATCAGTCTATCTCGACCATCGATCAGAAAGTTTGTGGCAATACCAAGGGGGAGACTGAAAGAACCTACGCCGTTTTCGATAAAGGTATCGATCAACTCTTTCGAGAGGGCTCCGCACTCGCCCAGAGTCTCTTGTTCTGAGTTTTCTAATTTTGAAAATTTGGCAGCGATCTTAGTTCGTTCACCCATGGGCAGGGAGTAAAACCCTGGCAAACGCGATGAAGCTGCTTTTTCAATATTCACGGCTCGTTACTCCATTTTGAATGTAGGTTCTCCATAACACGTTAATGACCCAACGCCAAGAAGCGAACCACGCCCATTTATGTGCGAGAAGTGGGCACGACAACAACAAGCACATACGTTTTGATGAAGAGTTACATGAATCCTATCTGTAAAACTCGTGGATAGCACATCTAATTCGAATTCGAAATGCTTGAATAAGCTCGAAGACGGGCAGGGGTAACCATTTTTATTCATTCATATTTTTCCGCAGCCTTGTCCCAAACAGCAAACATAAAGGCCATAAAATAAGCACTTCAGACATCTAGAGATGCTAGTTTAATAGACATTGCACTAAATATGAGATAACAGAAGACACTTCCTCTGTTGGGGGGCGTGGCGCGCCACGTATGACAATTTGCCGAAAAGCTGAAAGGAAGTATGAAGGTTTTTTTACGAATCATTCAGGTGCTGGTTCTTGTATCCCCACTCACTGCAGCTTGTGGCCGCCGGGATTCGACAAATCATAAGAAGAGGAGGAGAACCGAAACTACACTCCTTAGAAAAGATTGCCCGATAAGCCCCGACCGTTCACAAGGGTATAAAACATATAGCAACCCGATAAGCGAGAGCTCTGCCACTTTCCCAAATGGGACAGAATACACTTGGAAGAGTTCTCGTGAGGAATTTACGACCATGGATGGCTGCTCCTATTCCTTCAAAACATATCAATGCACCATCGACGGCATCAAAACTGATCATGATTCAGACGAAAGCTGCTTCGAGGCGGCTTTCAGCAAAAGTAAGACAAGTATTCAACTTGGCTACGAGTAGACAGCGTTCTTAAACAGACTTTGTATTCTTCACCCAGGCCTTAACTTGTCGGTCGAGGACCTCGAGAGAAAGGACTCCTTCGCCTAGTACAACACGATGGAAGTCTTTGATCTGAAATTTTTCACCTAATTCCTTTTCAGCCCATTTTCTAAGTTCCATGATTTTAAGCTGACCGACCTTATAGCCTAGGGCTTGACCTGGCCAAATAGAATAGCGGTTCGCTTCATTTGTAATGTCGTTGATATCACTTGCTAGATACTTTTTCATATAATCAATAGTCTGTTTTTGAGACCAATTGTAGTGATGAATCCCAGTGTCGACGACCAGTCTTACGGCCCTCAAGAGTTCATCATTCAAGTGACCAATTTCTTGCAGGGGGTCTTTGAATATACCCATTTCATTACCCAAGAATTCTGAGTAAAGGGCCCAACCCTCAACAAAAGCATTCGACTCAAAAAATAAACGACGAAATTCGGATAATTTATCCTTCATTTCATAAGCGAGAGCCAATTGAAAATGGTGACCAGGGATAGTCTCATGCATCATCAGCGAATTGATGCCATAGCTAGGAATAGCTCGCAAATTTTTTGTATTCACGACAAAACGGCCATAAGGCTGCAAGTCTGTCGGCTCGTAATATCGTCCAGCAGCATCTTCAGGGTTGCTCGTTTCGACAAGTCTTACCTCACTTTTTGGGACAAGATCAAAATAGTCTTTAATTTTTTCATGGATAATTTCTTTAGTCTTGGTAAAGGCCGCAAACATATCTGCAGAATTTTTAAAAAAATATTTTTGATTTTCCAAAAGGGAGTGAGTGAATTCCTGGTATGTCCCTTTAAAACCTAATTTAGTCTTGATGGTGTCCATTTTAGCCACAATCGTTTCCACTTCTTTCAGCCCCAGCTGATGCAGTTCTTCTGGTTGCAGGACCAGAGACGTGCTCCTTTCTATATTGTGCAGGTACCAAGCTTTTGCATCTGGCAGATCGGCCATCCCAAAATTTTTACGGCATTGTGGAAGGTAGGTACTCCGAAAATAACTATCAAATTTTTTATAACCAGGTAGAACCCTCTCCGTGATCATCTTACGAAAGTCATCTTTCAAGCGGGACTGGTCTTTGGCAGAAAATGAACCTGGCATAAAGCCGATGGGACGCCAGAAGGGGTGCTTCTCTACGTCGGAGATCAGGCCTTCCCCATACGTATTGATCGTTTTCTCTGCCACTATACAGCTCAGAACGACTTTCTTTTTTACACCCTCATCGAACAGTGCTATTTGATGATCAACATAAGGTAAAAATCCTTCCGATCGTTTCACAAACGCATCGTAATGCTTAACCGTATCAAAGGGGAAAGATGTTAAACTCTGACTAGTCTCATCCAGATAAGAGATGAGTCGATTGTCCATCTGATTAAATTCGAGATAACGGGAGGGGAAATCAAAAGACTTGAGCTCCATCTCTACCGTTTTCTTAAAAAGAAGGTAATCCAAAGTCTCGTCAGGCGACAACCCATCAGAAGATACAGCTTTTAAATCAGCTGCTGCTGTTAAAAGAATCTGCTTCGCTCTATCAAAGTAGGCTGGGGAAGCGTAGTCACCAAATTTATCGAAATCCTCTTCAAGATTATAGCGAGTAGCTCTATACGCATCTAATTTTTTTGAGGAAAGCGTATAGTTCGCAATAACTTTACCCAGCTTTTCATCATGAAGAGATTTTGTCATAGGATTCGCCAATAAAACGGGGCTAAGAAAACCAATTAGACATAGAAACTGCATAAAATAGTTCATAAGAGCTCACTTTTCTGGTTCTAAAGTTTTCAAGGGAAATCAAAAAGTCCTTTACTTTTATTCATCATTAGGAGCAAGAGCCCCCTCAACTGCAGCGAATGTTACATCAGAGATCATCCTATATCCTTTTGTATTCGTATGAAAACAATCTATCGAAACCATACTGCTATCAATAGCCATCTTTGTCAGATCTTGGGCGAAGAAAATTCTTTTACCCGTGGGGTCGATATGTTTGATGACAGACGAGACAAGCTCCGTCATGGCATCAATGAGAGAACTTTGTGATGCCATATTTGTCCTATTGTCAATAGCTCTCCGACAAAAAGTATAACGGATATCTCCACACGTGAAGTCATAGTTGCCAATCATTTCTGACTTAAGCTGAAAGGCAGGCTCACTAGGTAAAATTGTCGTAAACGACTGCACGACATTGGGAATACCTGCGACAAGAATGATGGGAGCACTTCGATAGTTATACAGGCTAGATAAAACAGCGGTGTAGGACGTCCTAAATTTCTCTAAATCAAATCCTTGCGAGCAAAAATCATTGCCTCCGATATTCACAGCAACATAGTCTACAAAGATGTTATCTTTTATAAACTTTGGAATTTGCACACTTTCTATATCTGATATTTGACTACCGCTCTGAGCATAATTTTTGAAATATTTAGCTTTCAACCTTGAGGGATGGGAAAAGCATTTATCTGCATGAAAAGATCTTCGGCACAGTTCTAGAGTGGGAGGGCTTGCTGAATAGGCTGAATCATACTTTTCTATCACAGCTTCATCCACATCACCATGATATCCGTTGTATCCAGGGAGATTCAAATTGAGAATAACTTTGGATATCCCTGGAGAGTTCGCTATACTTTCAAAACTTAAGGTTTCTCCCCTACTAAAATCACTGCCAATACCAACAGCTAGGCTGTCACCAAAAGTAACAGCTGACCTTACAACTCTTTTGCCATCGATTATTTTTAAAGCCATACCCAAAGGTGCTGCCACAGCCGGAGTCTTCACTTCCGTCGATGGAGGAGCTCGCAAAGCGACTTGTCCAAGAGCCTCTATAGTCGATTTAAGGAAGTTTTTGGTTTTTTCGCCCATATCCTGGCCAGCGGCATTCATTATCTTTGATTCTAGTTCCTGGAGTTTACCTGTTAAATTTTTTAGTTTGGGATCATCTGATATTTGGCTAGCCTCTTCCTGTGAACTGATCGCTCCTCGCAGTGCCGTATAAATACTTGTCGCATCATCATTTGATAGTGAGTTTACAGAATCTACTGTCAAAGGTTTTCCGCTATCCATAACCGACTTAAGCTTCGCCCCAACTAGTGCAGCATATAAAATAGAAGCATTGACTCTGTTTGCAGCAGAACCAGATTTAATAAGGTTCGAGGCTTCTAGCGCAGCTAAAATCTCTCTAAAAGCATGATCTGATGTTAAAGAAGATGAGATTTCTTTTATGATGTCCTGAGGACTGGCTCCTCCTATTTTGGATATTTTTTCAGCAATCTCCAAAATATTCACACCATTTCTCCTGGCTAAGAGCACAGAGAATAGGCCAAGAATTTCGCTTCTCCTAGGTCCTTCAGGCAAAGACTTAGCCATCCTATTTACCGATTCTGGTGTTATTTCTGAATGCTGGAGTATGTCTCTTGCTTCCGATGGAAGTGCAGTTAAAAAATAAGAATAAGCGAGATCATATTTTCCTCGCTCGAGTTCACGAGAGGACTGAAGGAGCGGATCAGATTTATCTTTCTTCTTAAGGAGATTTACAGTACTACAGCTCCAACAAAAAACCAAAATAGACAACAAAATTGTCCAAGCATGTGGACTACCATTTGATTTCAACATTGAAAACATACCTTTCGTCCTGTCTAAATCCAGCCGTCTTCCCTATTTCTTCAAAATAATGCGCTAGAACTAATGACATACGCTTCCCGACATACCCTGCTCCATAGGAGAAATAACCCTGATTTAAACCCCAATTTAGGTATAAGGGAGTGAACAGGTAAACTTTATGCCCAAAGTGACTTTTGACGAACATACTATTTTTCTGTCTATTCATAAGATCTCTAAAATCGACAGATACAACATTCTTCAGCATCAGGTCAAAGTGTTGCGAGACTCCTATATCGATGGACTGCTTCATCGTATTCAGGTTCTCCCCCTTGTGCAGAGCTTTCTTGATCTTCACATCACCAATATTTGTTCCTGAAAGTGAAAATCTTGTTTTTGAAAAATCATATCGAAGCCCCAAATCGAGTCCAAGACCATAGCCATTTTTTGTTTTGAATACATCCTTCGCCTTTTTCAAAGCCGCCACATCTGTAATGGGCTCTTTGAAGGAGAATCTCCCTCTGCTGATGAAGTGAAAATTAAAGCCATATGAAAAATCACCATCTTTAATAAATTTATTCAAAGACAGAGCCAGCGTCTTCACAAAATCAATTTGTGCTGTTTCTATTCCCTCATTCAAAAGATCGTTCGAAGTTAGAGCAGACACTTGTGCATCTTGTAAAAGAGCAATCTTCCCAAAAGCACTGTCCATTAAAAGCAGAGCTCCTTCATGAAGAAAAAGGGGAACTCCAACATTTTTTCTTATAAAATTAAGATGATCTTGGTTTTTTTTGAGTTTAATCAATTCAAAAGTCGACTTAGAAATTTCAAGAAAAGGGAGACTGAGAGCAAGAACATAGTCGTTACTCACAGGGTTTTCTAACTTAGTTTTAAGTGGACATGTGTTATTTTTTTTAACTTTTCCATTCTTCTTGATTTCCGTACAAACCACATCAGGAACAAAAGGTGGAGGTTCAGAAACGTGATACGTCGACATGGCGGGGTTATAAAAAAAAGTGTCGAGAAAGCCAGCTTCTGCAACTCCAGCATGGCCTTGCCCAAGTAAGACTGGGCTGCGGTAAAGCCTATTCTCATCCAATAAGAAAGCTTCCCCTTTTTGGGGTAAAAGCATACACATCAAAATAAATGCACAACGATGAAATGGAAGCTTCTTTAAAATGATCTGATATATCATCAAATTTCACCAATCATCTCGTGACGGCAGAATCTACCTAACCGAATGAAATTGCAGGTCAGGGGATCTCATGTGTAAGATCAGTTGATCATATACTATAGTGAATCAGATTTCAAAATAATCCTCAAGAAAGGAATTTTGTATCCTTCTCATTGATAGAATCCTTTTACCAAGGAGAATATAGAGTGGACCGACATTCACTTGAACAGTGGAAAAAAATTGCGAGTAAAGAGTTAAAAGGGGAAGCAAACTTTACTAAGAAGAGCCCCGAAGGGATCATCTTTCAAGCTCTGTATTCCGGACAAGATCTAGAGAAACGAGGCTTTCAGACATCCTACCCGGGCCTAGCCCCCTTCACTCGTGGGGTCAAAGCCTCGATGTACACGGGGCGCCCTTGGACCATACGACAGTATGCAGGCTTTTCTTCAGCAGAAGAATCCAATCTCTTTTATAGAAAGGCTCTAGCAGAGGGACAAAAAGGCCTCAGTGTAGCCTTCGATCTTGCCACACACAGAGGATACGACTCCGATCATCCTCGCGTAGAAGGAGACGTAGGGAAAGCAGGTGTAGCGATCGACTCTGTCGAAGATATGAAAATCCTCTTTGCTGGGATACCACTCGAGAAAGTCAGTGTTTCCATGACGATGAATGGGGCTGTCTTACCTGTCTTAGCTGCTTTTATCGTAGCAGCCGAAGAACAGGGTGTGCCTCAGCACCTTCTGTCGGGAACCATTCAAAACGACATTCTTAAAGAATACATGGTTCGCAACACGTACATTTTCCCTCCCAAACCTTCTATGCGTATTGTGGCTGACATCATTGAGTACTGCACTAAGCACATGCCCAAGTACAACAGCATTAGCATCAGCGGCTATCACTTGCAAGAAGCTGGTGCGGACTCTGCTCTTGAGCTAGCCTACACCCTGAGTGATGGACTCGAATACGTACGAGCTTCCATGGATCGAGGCTTAAGTATCGATGACTTCGCTCCCCGTCTCTCCTTCTTTTTTGGCATAGGTCTGAATTTTTTTATGGAGATCGCGAAACTGAGAGCTGCTCGCCTACTCTGGAGTGAACTGATTTCTTCGTTTCAACCAAAGAACCCAAACTCTCTCATGTTGCGTACACACTGCCAGACTTCTGGTTACAGTCTCACTGAAAAAGAGCCTTACAACAATGTCGTCCGCACAACGATCGAAGCCATGGCCGCTGTTCTCGGTGGAACTCAGTCTCTCCACACCAATGCCTTTGATGAAGCCATAGCACTTCCAACGGAATCTTCAGCACGAATTGCCCGTCACACCCAACTGATCCTACAAGAAGAAACAGACATCATGGCCACTGTGGATCCTTTTGGTGGCAGTTATTTTATGGAATCCTTAACCCTCGACCTCGCTCAGAGAACTCGTGAACTCATGCATGAAGTCGAGGAGCACGGGGGAATGACCAAAGCCATACTTGCGGGGATTCCTAAACTGAGAGTAGAAGAAGCTTCTGCAAAAAAACAGGCGCGTCTAGACAGTGGTGAAGACGTTCTTGTCGGTGTAAACAAGTACACATCACAGGGTGACTCCGGACTCGCCTTCTCGGTCCGAGTCATCGATAACCAAGGTCTACGGGAAGCACAAGTCGTAAGACTAGAACAGATTCGAAAACAAAGAGATCCCGATAAAGTTGCACAGGCTCTTGCCAAGGTCAGTTCCGTCGCTGCACAAAAGGATGAAAATCTTCTCCCTGCTGTTATAGAAGCCATCCGACTGCGAGCCAGTATCGGAGAAGTCACAGAAGCCATGGCTTCTGTCTTTGGTCGATATGAGGCAGCTCAAACGTCCCTATCTCGTATCTACGGAGCTCATATGCAGGGTGATCCCCAATTTGAAAAAGCGTGTGAAGGGGTGAGAGATTTTGCAAAGAAAGAAGGAAGACAACCTAGGATTTATATCGCAAAACTCGGACAAGATGGTCACGATAGAGGAGCTAAAGTGATCGCTACTGCTTTGGCAGATATCGGATTTGACGTAGACCTTGGACCTATGTTTCAAACTCCAGAAGAAGCTGTCAAACAAGCTATTGAAAGCGATGTTCATGTGATCGGTATATCAAGCCTAGCAGCCGGTCACAAAACCCTGACACCACAGCTCGTGTCTGCTCTCGCAAAAGAACAGGCCTCAGAAGTCATGGTTGTACTCGGAGGGGTGATCCCTCGTGAAGATTGGGACTTCCTCTATCAAGCGGGGGTCAGAGCTATTTTCCCCCCCTCTACGAGCATTCCAGAATGTGCACTCACCATTCTGCGTTTACTCTCCGAAGACCGAACAAAATCAACGGAAGGGGAAAAGTCCCATGCAGGATTATGATGTTCCCGTTCTTATGGAAGGTATCCTGAAAGGAGATCGAAGAGCTCTTGCTCGTTCCATTACGCTGGTCGAAAGTGAGCAAGCTGCCCACCAGGAAGCTAAAGAAAAACTCCTAAAGCAAGTTCTACCCCACTCAGGAAAAGCCTTACGTCTGGGGATCAGCGGCATCCCTGGTGTTGGGAAAAGCACCCTGATCGAAAAGTTGGGAGCTGAAGTCTTAGCAGATCCTCTAGCCAAACTCGCTGTTCTGAGTGTGGACCCCTCTTCCCCTTTAACAGGTGGAAGCCTACTCGGCGACAAACTCAGAATGCAGTCCCTTGCTCTGCACCCAAGAGCTTTTATCCGCCCCAGTCCCCAACGAGTCAGCCATGGCGGTTTGGCAAAAAAAAGCAGAGAGACTCTCCTGCTTATGGAAGCTGCAGGCTTTAATCGAATCCTCGTTGAAACAGTCGGAACAGGACAGAGTGAGTATACTGTTGCAAGTATGGTCGACTGTTTTCTTCTGCTCATGATGCCTGCCACAGGGGATGAGTGGCAGAGTCTTAAACGTGGCGCTCTTGAGCTCAGTGATTTTATTTTTATCAACAAGGCCGATGGTGAATTAAAAATTGAAGCCCTAAAAGCAAAGCAAATCTTCGAAACAGCTGTCAGTCTCCGTCTACAAGGTTCCATGCGCAAGAGTCCGCAGGGAGTCCTACTTGGCAGTGCTCTTTTTGGGGAAGGTATCAAAGAGCTGTGGTCTGAGTTGCACACATTTTTTGAGTGTGAAGAACGGACACAAAGAACTGCTGCTCGAAGAAAAGAGCAGAATACAGAATGGTTTTGCACCGAATTAGAGGAAGCTTTGCAATTCGAACTGAAACATTCCCAAAGATTTCAAGATGAACTTGAAAAGATGAAGAACCTCTGCCTCGACAAGCCCAGGTCTATAAGCCCAACCTGGACAGAAGTCCCCTCAACTGTAGCAAGGACTATAGCCAAAACCTGGCTGCAAGGAGGGGCTAGGGAAAACTGCGCAGCCGGTTCCCCTAAAAAGAATTAAGCAGCTAGGAACCTCCCACAAGTCATCTAGCTGCGTTATTTTTGTCGCTGTGCTGCTCATTTACCAGCAAGTAAACTGCGCTGCTCGCTCCTCAATGCCTTGCTATACGACTTATGGGATGGTTCCTAGTCTTCCTACAAAAGAGTTTATTTTCTACTCATAAGAATAGAAAGGAGGTGAGCAATTTGATCTCGCAGCTGAGTTCTGTGACAGATCAAGTCAAGCATCCCATGTTCAAGTAAATACTCCGACGTCTGGAACCCTTCAGGCAAACTTTGACCAATAGTCTGCTGAATGACACGGGGCCCCGCAAAGCCAATCAAAGCACCGGGCTCTCCAATATTGATATCTCCGAGCATCGCATAGCTAGCTGCGACCCCACCCGTCGTAGGGTTGGTGAGGACAGAAATGAGAGGCAACTCCGCTGAACGAAGCTGGGATAGTGCCGCACATGTCTTAGCCATCTGCATCAGACTGAGTAAGCCCTCCTGCATACGAGCTCCTCCCGAAGCGGAGAAAATAATAGCAGGATGTTTCTTATCCCTAGCTTGAAGGAGAAGACGACTTATTTTCTCCCCCACTACGCAGCCCATACTTCCACCCATAAAACCAAACTCAAAAGACCCAACTTGTACAGGCTGCCCTTTTAGCAAGCCTTCCCCGCAAACAAAGGCGTCCTGCATCTGAGTCTTCTTGATACTCTCCTTCAATTGTTGGGAGTAGGCCTTCTTTCCGACAAATTTGAGGGGGTCAGGACTGCGAAGATGAATATTCTGTTCTACGAAACTATCTCCGTCTAGAAAACGGGCTAAGCGTTCGTAAGCTGGAATAGGAAAGTGGAACTGACATTTTACGCAAACAAATTGGTTTGCTTCAAAATCTTTTCGGTAGAAAATTTCCTGGCAGGCATGGCATTTCTGCCATAATCCATCCGGAGTGCTTATCTTGTCCCCTTTTAGCACAGGGGCTTTTTCAATATTAGACCAGGCCATTTCATTCTCCATACTTCTAGTTGCAAGAACTGTTTACCATTTTGTGGTCGAAGACTCCAACTGAGCCGCTGGAAATACAGCCGCCATTACCCAGACGACTTGTATCGAACTCCGATCCCCAAGTTTTTGAGAACTTACAAAATACCAGCCAAATGTAAGGTCAAAGGATTCTATAAAAATAGTTTTATTTTTTTGATTTTTAAAAACATTTTTATAAAATCAAAAAATATTTATTCAGAGTTTTAGTTGCGCGGTTGCTGACAGCTGCTAAGATATTCCTAATCTCCAAATTTCAAAAAAGCTGCCCCAGGGTTTTTCAACATACTCTATCCTATAAAAGGACATAGTTCATGAGTTGTAAACGCTGCCCCCATCACGTGCGTCACGGCCAAGTCGCAAAGGACGGACAGGATTTCCAATTCAAAAACCTTTGCGGACTTAAATTGAAACAGAATCAGGACCCGGAGCTTATCAAAAAAACCCGCGGAAGAGGAAGACCCGCAGCTGAGCCGGTACGACGAAAGCCGCCGAGCGCAGACAAAAGCATCGACTGCACCAATTATCCATTCTCCTCAGAGTTTGACTACTTCTTCTGCAATGTTTATCAAGAGACTTTTGCTTCCAAAGGGCTCAAAAACGATGTAGTTCCAACCAAAGACTTTGAGTTTTCAGAGAACTTTACTGGTGTTTCTGTCACCGATATGGAACTTCTCTAGGATCTCTAGGGGAACCAGCTACGCACCCCTTCGACAGAGCTTGCCCTGAGCCAACCTGTCTAAGTATTCATGGCAGACCTCGTCATAGCGAGCGAAGCGAAGCAATCTCCGTATATATAAAGGCAAGATTGCTTCGTCGCCTCCGGCTCCTCGCAATGACGAAATCATAATACTTAGACAGGTTGGAGTGGGGTCAAACGAGCTCAATTCAAGTTTTCCCCTAGCCCCTCCTTAGGTCTTTCGTTAAAATCTTTCCCTATTCCCTCCTGCTGCAGGACAAAATTTTGACTAAACAACCGAAATATCTTTATAAAATAACAACGGAAGCCCTCTGGGAGCAAAGTCGATCGCAAGACACCTTAGCTTTATCACCAGATGACAACCTTTTTATCCACTTAGCAGAAAAAAACGATATCGACCGAATTATTAAGAAATTTTTCCATCAAGAAAAACGTGTTGTGATCATTAAACTCGATCTCAAAAAGCTGTCTGGACGCCTGGTAAAAGAAAAAAACCCAGGAGGGGAGAGAGAATACTACCATCTCTACGAAGGTAAGATCCTCAAATCAGCCATCATCACATCTGATTTAAAGATCTGAGCTTGCAAAAGATCCCCTTAGACTTGACTCTCAGTAAAATTTCAAATACAAGCATGTATCTGGTGCTATCATTATTCTTATTTGCGTGTCAGCTTCTATGCGTTATCTCAATCAAATACAGTCTTCAATTTTTAACAGCATTATTGCTGGTATTTACATTATTGTCGGCTAGCCGACACATATATTTTTCCCTACATTCAAATAAATTCTCAAAAAAACTCTTCGATTTGCCATCGACACTATTTTCGCTCTTTTAGGAGTTTGTATGTTGACCCATAAAAGGCTCTTGCCCTTTGTCATGCTTTTGTTCCCACTCGTATTTTTTACGTTCCAATTTATCCTGCGCTTATGGCCTGGACTTATGATGCACTCGATCATGAGTCAATTCTCTATCAACGCAACCCAGTTTGGAATGCTAGCAGGAGCCTATTATTATGGCTACGCCGGTATGCAAATTCCGATTGCCATACTTCTCGACCGTTGGGGAGCGAGGCTTATCGTAGCAAGTTCGGCTCTAACCTGTGGCCTAGCAACTCTGCTCTTTACCTTTACAGACAGTTTTCATATAGCTGTCATTAGCCGATTCCTCATCGGAGCCAGTTCTGCTGCAGGATTCTTAGGGGTATCTAAAGTTGTTTCAGAGTGGTTCCCCAAAGAACAGTACGCTCGAATGATCGGATTTTCGTTTACTGTCGGCCTCATGGGCGCCATCTATGGCGGTAAGCCTGTTCATCTCCTCATCAATGCTTTTCAATGGCAAAATGTCGCTCTTACCCTAGGAATCGTCTCTCTCTTCTGGGCTGTTTGTGTTTGGATCGGACTCCGAGCGCCCAAATTAGAACAATCAGAAAGATCCGAGTCCTTTAGCCTGCAGCAACTCAAAACGACCCTATCCTCTCCGGTGATCTGGGTTCTCGCTCTAGCTAACCTCTTGATGGTCGGAGCCCTCGATGGGTTTGCCGACGTGTGGGGAATTCCCTATCTTGTAGAAGCTTTTCAACTCGAACGAGGAACAGCAGCTAGCCTAGTTTCCTTTATTTATTTTGGAATGTTGGTTGGTGGCCCACTCCTTGCTTTTGGTAGCAAAAAATTTGGGAATTACCTGCTTATCGCAGGCAGCGGAGCAGGGATGGCTGCAGCTTTTCTCGCTTTACTCCTTATGAAAAGTTACCAGCAAGAGCTGCTTGCCGGACTCTTTTTTTTAGTGGGAATCTTCTGCTGCTATCAAGTCCTTGTCTTTGCAGCCGGTTCAGACTTGGTCCCCACCCCAGCTCTTGGTTTTACGGTAGCTTTCCTCAACTGCATCAACATGCTTGGTGGATCTTTCTTTCATACCTTAATAGGGGTGACTCTTGACGCATTCTGGACCGGAGAATTTAGTGGAGATGGTGTCCGGCACTACAGTCTCGAGACCTTTCAATCTGCTGTCAGTATGATCCCTCTCTGCGCCACATTAGGTGTCTTCCTCGTCATGGGCTTGCACTTCTATGGTCATAAACAGAGATAATTCTTGATCCCCCTTCTCCACAGAACTGCTCCTAGCGAAAGAACATGAGGGAAGACAGCTTCCCTCATCCCCCTCAAATCTGATTAAAGTAAGATCATCTCTATATTTAAAAGAGAACATATCAACTCTTAGCAAGAGATAAACATGGATCAATATAGTTACTACCTCAAAATCTGCAGATCAGGAGTTCTCATTGTCCTTGCACTCATCTTTCCACTTTTATTTATTACTCCTACATGTAAGCAGTCCCCAGAAAACAAGCATCACGTGGAAATGCCATAGCAAAGAGCACTGTGCAGAGTGTCATTTTTCTTTCTCCTGCAGATCCGACGAGAATGCAGATGCTTCTTTTACTGTAAAAATGGAATTTGAAGATGTAAAAACGGACAGTATTTGGAGCCTTTTTTACACAAATAAAAAAGACGCCACAGTCGAAGGTACGGAGATTGTTACAGATCAAACGATCAGCACAACAGAATAGATCTGGAACACTTCAACTTTGAGCCCTGGCACCTATTACCTTTACCTTGTCCTCAATGATTTGAGCCAAACGTTTACGTTTACTCCAAAAGGATCTATAGCCGTAAGCCACCCTGAACCAGAGGATCATGCACCAAAACCTATACGAATAATATAGGACCGCTCTTCGCAGCAAAGTGCAGCAGCTGTCATTCATCTGGGGGCATTGCTTCGAGCCGGTTCATACAACGTTAAAAGCAATGGAAGCAATACTGGTTGGTACGATATGAGGACATCCATCGTAAACTCGATCCTCAGTGGAAGCCTGCCGCAAGGGGGATCCTTGAATGACCCCGTGAACGATAAGATGATGCTACAGATCTGGAACTGGGACTCAGCCCCGGAATAGTCCAAACCTAGACAGGAGAATAGAGCACTGCTAAGATGCGCCTTATCGACTAGAAGCCCTCCCACAAGTCGTATAGCAAGACATTGAGATGTGAGCAGCTGTCTACTTGCTGGCAAATGAGCACCGCAGCTACGAAAAGAACTTGGCTAGACGACTTGTGGGAGGGTTCCTAAAGATTTTTAACGTCTGCCATCAAACATCCCTCCCTGCAGTAGGAACCTATGCTACCTTATATTTTCTCACGGCTTTCGAGAGTATCTGATTTCATCTTTGATATGGACTATAGGAAAACTATTTTCTCAAGACTTGTCTTATTTCTCCTTCATAAAATCAATTCTGACATCAAGTATGTAGGTCTAGATGTAAAGGGGGAGAAAACATTCTTTTTTACTGGAGATAATGCAATCACACCCTACGCTTTAGCAACGGGTGGATTTCAAAAAGAGGATGTCCTTAAAACTATCTCCTTACTACAAAATATTGGACTTTTAAAAAGAGGAGGTATTTTCCTAGACATCGGTGCCAATATAGGAACACAAACCATCTATGCGCTAAACTCTGGTTTCTTTAAAAAAGCCTATTGCTTCGAACCTGTCGCATCAAACATTGATTTACTCCAGATCAATTTATTTGCAAATCGCTTTTTGGATAAGGCCGTTGTGGTTTCGAGTGCTCTTTCGGACTTCGACGGTGAAAGTGAAATCACCTTATCAACATCAAACTGTGGCGACCATCGTATCGTAAGAACTGGGCAGTTAGATGACAGATTGACACAAAAAATCTTGTGTAAAACATTGGACCGTTATTTATCAGAGCAAGATCTTCCTGCAGATGCTATCAGTTTAGTGTGGATGGACACCCAAGGCCACGAAGCACAGATCCTTGCTGGGGCAAGCAACTTATTAAAAAGCGGCACGCCCTTTGTTATTGAATTTTGGCCCTGGGCGCTCGATCAAGCTGGAGAATACGATCGCATAATAAAGATCATTAAAAATAACTTTTCTGCTTTCTATGATCTCCAAGCTAAAAATTTGGTAAAAAGGAAGATAGAAGACCTTGAGGAATTTGTAAAAAAATTAGACCAAAATAAAGACAGCTTTACCGACTTTCTCCTTACCAAATAGTACAAGCAGCAAAGAAGAGTCTAGAAAACTGAACAGTTTGTTCCCCAGAATTATAAATACTTCCTCACTAGACTTAAAATCTCTCGTCTCGTACTCAGACTAAGAACGGCCCCATAAACACCAGCGGCTATCAGTATGATGAAAATAGGTTTAAGATTTGGATTGAGAAAAAACAAGACTAGCCCCATACAGATCGCTGCAAAAATTGGTTTCATAATCCAACGCCAGTGAAATTCGCCTAGAAACTTCTGTGCTTCTCTCGTCACCAAAATCGCTGACAAAAGTTTAGCCCCTAGAGCAGCCATAGCTACCCCATAAAGGCCGCAGTAAGGCACGAGCACACATGCACTCACTATACCTACAAAGAGACCCATAAAGATAAACGTACCAAATTTTCTTATTTCATCCTTTAAAGCTAAGACTTGAAACCCAAAGATAGTCAGAAAGCCTTGAGCTCCCGCAGCTAACACTAAAAGACTTAGAAGTCTCGCTGTACTAGCATAATCATCACCAAAAATAAAAGTGATCACCGCTTTATCGACAAACCAAATACCGACGCAAACCGGTATTAAAAAAATACTGCCGAACAAAACGGATACACCAACGTGGGCAGTGATTTTATCACGACTGTTCAAACCAATAAGTTCAGAAAGAAAGATCAAACTGCCAGAAGCGATAATGCCATGTAGACTTTGACTAATCCGAGCTGGACCAATATAAAGAGCAGCCCCAACTGTACCCGAAAATCTTTCGACAAGAAACACATCATATCGATCAAGAAGATTCAAACCGATATAGATGACAGCTAAGTAAGAACCTTTTCTAAACAAATCAAGAATAAAAACCCATTGAGGGGGGTAAAGCCGAACATATCGCAAGGCTATCACCATAGAAATGAAGCAAACGATCGCATTGGTGCCAAGACTTAATATCGCGTAAAGATCTGCATCTTCTGGACTATGAACTGCTCTGTAGATCAGGTAGAGGCTGAATATTTTTGTAAGACCAAGAGATAAATTTACAAAATGAAATCGTTGTGTCGCAATCAACACGTGTGTCATTTCAAAAGCACTAGCCACAAGAACAAAACTTAAAATCAGAACCAGCTTAAAATAAGGCTGATACTGGGGAAAATATCCACAAATAAAAGCTAAAGCAGCAATCGTCATGAATGCATGCAGCGATCTCAACATAATCATACTACTCAGCATACTACCGAGCTTTACCGGGTCATCCCGCAATCTGTTTACCTCTTTAGAACCCACAATCACATAAGAGAACACAACAAAAGGAATAGCTGTTTCCATGAGATTGATAGCAAATTGTGAATATCCAAAACGCTCGGTCCCTAGTCGAGTCTTTGCCAAGTATAGAACAAAGAAAGGGGCTAATTTATTAATCACTTCGACAAGGAAAGTCAGCAAGAGAGATGTCGTAATTCTTTTTTTATTCATCATTCAAAGTCTTACATGTGAAGGAGGAGGTGGGCTGTTGAATTTATTCTCTAGTTATAGTTATGCAAATTCAATAACCTAGCACGGCTTGAACAGCTTGCATAGTGAATTCATAAAAGTCGACAGAAGATTATTCCTAAAAATTGTGATGCGAGCTCGGAGCTTGTATATCAGTTTTATGTGATGCGAGCTCTGGATGCGAGCTCGGAGATTGAGAGAGCTCTGAGAATATTCTGGGATTTTTAAGAGAGCTCGGAGCAGATTGTCGGATTTTTATCTAGTAAGAGAGCTCGTAGTAAGAGAGCTCGTAGTAAGAGAGCTCGTAGTAAGAGAGCTCGGAGCAGATTGTCGGATTTTAGTACGAATTTTTTTGAAACCAGTTTTTATTACGCTATTTTTTTCTTAAATTATACTTCGAATAGTAACTCAATGAACGAAGTAGATCTCTACTCAAAAAAATTTGGAAAATTTCGTTTTTTATACCAGAAAATAACTAGTTTTAAACAAAAATAGCCAAAGCGGTTGCAGGCAGCTTACGTTGAGGGATCATTTTTATTTGTAATAAATCATTTCTTCAGGAAGAAAACCAGGGGATGTATGTTTTTCTAAAAGCCAACAGAAGATTACGCCTAAAATCTGTATCAGTTTTGTCACCAATAGTATGATGATTTTCAAAAATCTGTCGACCAAACTCGAAAATCTTTGAAAGAGCAGCATTCAAAAGGTCTCGGACATACTTTTTTTCTTGAACTTCTTCATATCCAGGGATCTGTTTGTAGGGATTTAGAAGATTCGACAGAAGACGGGCTTCCTTTTCTGAACGACCAAAATGGGTTGATACTTCAGAAAAAGCCAAACGCCAAGACACTGAACAAAAAGGATCTTGATCAGGACGGGTTTTATTCACCTTGTAACGATTGAGCCAAATATACTGCTGTACATTCTGTATATATCGCACATTGGTTATCATAGGTGACTTATATCTTTCTCGAATCGCTTGGCTGTCTCTGTCGAAAAAATTATTGATATGTCTAGCTAACTGCGAGTTTACCGTCCGCATGAAGTGACCGAGATGCTCAGAACTCTTAGCCTGTACCAACATATGAATATGGTTGTCCATGATAATAAAATCAAAGATTTTTATATCATATTTATTTTTATATTTGGCCCAAAGTAGCAAGAGAGCAACCTTGATCTCCTTAGGGGCCAGCAACATCGCCTTGTTGTGGCAACGAGAGATAACGTGAGCATATGAATTATTTGGAATGATTAAGCGTCTAGGATACATAGTGGAAACACTATGCCTGTTCAAGACCATGTTCATCGAGTGACATCTATCCAATTAACAGATTGGGCTCCCTACCACGCATGCTCCGTGCCATCTCCCACCATCTCCCATCTCTTGCGCCATCCATGCCATCCAATGCTAATTAACAAGATTGGGCTCCCTGCCATACATGCTCCGTGCCATCACAGTGCATGCTCCGTGCCATCACAGCACACGTGCCTTCACAGCACAATGCTAATTAACAAGATTGGGCTCCCTGCCATACATGCTCCGTGCCATCACACAGCACGTGCCCAGAGCACACAGTGCCCCCACATGCCCCCACATGCTCCGTGCCATCACACATGCTCCGTGCCATCACACACTACATGCCCCCACATGCTCCGTGCCATCACACATGCTCCGTGCCATCACACGCACACTACATGCCCCCACATGCTCCGTGCCATCACACAGTGCCATCACACATGCTCCGTGCCATCACACGCACATGCTCCGTGC